>CAIYNX010000066.1 GCA_903927645.1 uncultured Mucilaginibacter sp. | reverse complement strand
TACCGTCAACAGCGGTAATGTATGGCAAATTGATTTCAGTTTGCGCGGTGCTCGAAAGTTCAATCTTAGCTTTTTCGGCAGCTTCTTTCAAACGTTGCAGGCCCATTGGGTCTTTACGGATGTCGATGCCTTCGTCACTCTTAAACTCGTCTGCTAACCAGTCGATAATTACTTGGTCAAAGTCATCACCACCTAAGTGGGTATCACCATCGGTTGATTTTACTTCGAAAACGCCATCACCCAGTTCCAATACCGACACGTCATGTGTACCACCACCGCAGTCGAATACCACAATTTTCATGTCCTTATGTGCTTTGTCCAAGCCATAAGCAAGGGCAGCGGCAGTAGGTTCGTTGATAATACGACGAACTTTCAGACCCGCAATTTCGCCGGCTTCTTTAGTTGCCTGACGTTGCGCGTCGTTAAAATACGCCGGAACGGTAATAACCGCTTCGGTAACTTCGGTACCTAAAAAATCTTCGGCAGTTTTCTTCATTTTTTGAAGTATCATGGCCGAAATTTCTTGTGGTGTATATTTACGGTCGCCAATTTCAACCCTTGGGGTATTATTGTCGCCTTTTACTACTTTATAAGGCATACGCTCTGCCTCTTTGGTAACTTCATTAAACTGGTTACCCATAAAGCGTTTGATAGAGGAGATAGTTTTTGTAGGGTTGGTGATAGCCTGACGCTTTGCAGGATCGCCCACTTTACGTTCGCCATTATCAATAAATGCTACTACCGATGGGGTAGTGCGTTTACCCTCGCTGTTAGCAATAACTACAGGTTCGTTACCTTCCATTACTGCAACGCAAGAGTTGGTTGTTCCTAAGTCGATTCCAATTATTTTAGACATATGATTTAATTTTCTTGATTGATTGTTTATGTATTACCACCTATTTAACAAGGCTTATGCCAACATTGTTTTGGCAGGCGTTTTTGTAGTGAATGCTGAATTGCGGGTGGTGAATGGTTTAATTTCGACAGTTAGCGGAAAAACGACAGTGACAAGTTGGCAGAATTGGTGGTGACAGGGGGGATTTGAATTTCCTTAAATTCAGGATGTAGTTTAAAAGAACACCACTAAAGGCGAATTAAAGCTAGTGAAGCGTTAATAAACCCTCTTTGTATCGTTTATTAAGTAGTAATTTGTAAAACTTAACGTCGTTTAAAGTTTTAATTAAATTGAACCCAGAGTCAAAATATGTTTTTTTTCCTATATCCTCCATATAAATCAATTGTTCATTTTTTAAATAACAATGCCTTTCAAAAGTATTAGGCCCAGGTCCCCTAGGTGGATTTGACAAGTCGGCAAGTGAAAAAATATCATCCTGCCTTTCAAAATAAAAAATCACCTTACCATTTTTTAAATAATATTTAAATTTCAAATATTGACAAGCAGTACCAACCCATAGAACAATTTCTTGAAGTTCTGATTTTTTAAATAAACCAAATAATTGAATTCCATATTTATAACTTTCTTTTGTTACCTCTTCGTTTTTAAGCTTAATTATTTTTAGTGAAGTGTCCTGATCAATTGAATTACAAATCATTTTAATGGTATTTATTTCAGAAGTTTTGTTCTGACAAAAGCAATTAAAGCTAATTACAGAAACGAACAACAAGATTAAACATTCAAAAAAATGCTTCATTTCAATATTCCTTTCCTCAAATTTAAAGTTTTAAATTAATTTAATTGTACATACTGATATTTTTATATTTTGTAAAATTATAGCCTCTGCAAATTAATAGTAAGAATAGGCAATTTATATTGCCTGAAATAGTAAAATAAAAGCCTCCTACCCTAGGCTAAAACTTTCAATTAATACATTGAATGGCATTTCTATTACTATTAAATTTAAAAAAACATGTTTTTTATCCAATCAGAAAAACTCAAAATAATTCCGTTGTCGCATAATTTACTTCAATTATTATCAAATAATAGGGCTTCTATGGAATTATCCATGGGTCTAAATATTTCAGACCCAATTATTGATCCGTTTTATAAAAAAGAAATGGATGATGCGCTGATTAATTTTTGGCTACCTAAAACACTCGAAAATCGATCAAATTATATATGGTATACCGGTTGGGAAATTATTTTAAAATCGGAAAATATAAGTGTTGGTGGCATGGGCTTTAATGGCGAACCAAATGAATTTGGAGAGGCTGAAATTGGTTATTTAATTTACCAGCAATTCCAAAATAAGGGTTTTGCAACTGAAGCATTAAGACTATTATCAAATTGGGCTTTATCACAGAATAATGTTAAATTAGTTAAAGTTCAAACTTTTGAGGATAATCTTCCCTCCAAAAGAATTTTAAGCAAATGTGGCTTCCAGGAAGTTAACAGAAACAATGACGGGTTACTTACCTATCATTTATCAAATTAAACAAAAAAGCGCCCTGCTCAAATTGAACAAGGCGCTTTTATATTTTTTCCCTTTCGGGGATAGTTTACTTATTCGGCATCTTCCGCGCTTTCGGCTTCTTCGGCACCTTCTGTAGCTACTGTTGCAGAGGCTTTACTTTTTCCACCACGACGACGGGTTGCTTTTTTCTCAACTACTACTTCGGCTTCTGCACCGTAAACAGTGTTATAGTCAACCAATTCAATGATGGCCATTTCAGCGTTATCACCTAAACGGTTTTCTAATTTGATAATCCTGGTATATCCACCCGGACGGCTTGCTATTTTCTCAGCAATTTCGCGGAACAAAATAGTAACCGCGTCTTTATCCTGCAAATAGCTAAATACAATACGACGTGAGTGTGTAGTATCGTTTTTGCCTTTTGTTAAAATTGGTTCAACATATACGCGTAAAGCTCTGGCTTTAGCTAAAGTTGTTGTAATGCGCTTGTGTAAAATAAGCGATGTAGCCATGTTACTCAACATCGCCTTGCGGTGACTGTCGGTACGGCCTAAATGGTTAACTTTTTTTCCGTGTCTCATTGTTTTTAATTTATTTCACGTGCACACCGTCGGGCGATTCACTCAAGCCCTCGGAATTATGCTCTCGCTTAGTTTTTTTATTAGTGAGTGGTGAATGGTTGAGTGGAGAATGGTTGTTGAAACCTAGTTGAGCAATTAAAACCACTCACAATTCACTACTTACAACTCACTATCCCTACTCCTCGTCTAACTTAAATTTGCTTAGGTTCATGCCAAAAGATAATCCTTTTGATTTGACCAAGTCTTGAATTTCGGTTAATGATTTTTTACCAAAATTCCTGAATTTAAGCATATCAGCTACATCATACGATACTAAATCGGCCAGGCTACGGATATCGGCAGCTTTCAGGCAGTTTAGGGCACGTACAGAAAGGTCAAGATCAACCAATTCGGTTTTCAAAATTTTACGCATGTGTAAAATTTCCTCATCAACTTCTTTGGTTTCTTCTTTAGCTTGGGCTTCCAACATCATGTTTTCATCACTGAATAACATAAAGTGTTGAATCAAGATTTTAGCGGCTTCTTTCAAAGCATCCTCAGGATGTATAGAACCATCGGTAGTAATATCCAGCACTAATTTTTCATAGTCTGTTTTTTGTTCTACACGGTAGTTTTCGATGGTGTATTTAACATTCTTCATCGGGGTATAAATAGAGTCAATCGCTATTACACCAACATTCGCATCCGGGTTTTTATTTTCTTCGCTTGGTACATAACCACGGCCTTTATTTACAGTAAGCTCAATTTCCAGCGTTACTGATGAGTCCATGTTACAAATTACCAATGCGGGATTTAAAACGGTAAAATTATTTGAAAACTTAGTAATATCACCAGCCGAGAAAGTATCCTGACCGCTGATAATTACAAATATTTTTTCGCTATCTCCAGATTCACCAGTTTTTTTAAACCTTACTTGTTTAAGGTTCAAAATAATTTCGGTTACATCTTCAACAACACCTTTAATGGTTGAAAATTCGTGCATCACACCCGAGAAACGTACGGAGGTGATAGCATACCCTTCTAATGATGAAAGTAAGATACGACGTAGAGCATTGCCAATGGTTACACCGAAACCTGGTTCTAACGGACGAAATTCAAACGTGCCATCAAAATCATTTGATTTTTGCATGATAACCTTGTCTGGTTTTTGAAATGCTAAAATTGCCATTTATATCTTTTGTTTATTGTTAAATTGATATCAGATTTGAGATACTGGCTTGCAGCTTTTACACTGCTACCTTGTTTTACCTTAAACCCTCATTTACTATTGTATATAAATTAAGACATGAAATTTGAATTTCATATCAAACTTCATATCTAAAATCTTAATTCTTATTTTGAGTATAACTCGACGATCAGATTTTCCTTTATGTTTTCAGGAATTTCATCGCGGTTAGGGTAATTCAAGAATTTACCACTTAAATTGGCAGCATCCCATTCTAACCAGCTATACTTGTTTATTTTTTTACCAGCAACCGAATGTGTAATGGCTTCTAAAGTTTTTGATTTCTCTCTAACTGCTACCACATCACCGGCTTTTAAGGTATAGGAAGCAATATTTACTACTTCACCATTCACAGTAATATGCTTGTGGCTTACTAACTGACGAGCACCTGAACGGGTTGGCGCAATACCTAAACGGTAAACTGCATTATCCAAACGTGCTTCTAATAATTTTAATAAGTTTTCGCCTGTAATACCTTCTTTGGCAGAAGCGCGGTGAAACAAATTCTCGAACTGACGTTCCAATACACCATAAGTATATTTAACTTTCTGTTTCTCCATCAACTGGGTTGAGTATTCTGATTGCTTTCCTCTTCTTTTAGAAGCACCATGCATCCCAGGAGGATAGTTTTTTCTTTCTAAAGCTTTATCCGGACCGAAGATAGCTTCGCGGAAACGCCTTGCAATTTTTGATTTAGGACCTGTATATCTAGCCATGTTTGTTGTTCTTAAAGTATCGTACAGCCAACTACTGTAGAATCTTAGCTTTAAAAAATATGTAAATTAAACTCTTCTTCTTTTTGACGGACGGCAACCATTGTGTGGAAGCGGTGTAATATCCTTAATGGTAGTAACTTCAATACCAGCAGTTTGTAAAGTACGTATAGCTGATTCACGACCAGCACCCGGACCTTTTACAAATACTTCAACTTTGCGTAGACCTAAGTCATAAGCTACTTTACCGCAATCGGCAGCAGCTTGTGAGGCAGCATAAGGGGTGTTTTTCTTTGAACCTTTAAAGCCCATTTTACCAGCTGATGACCATGAAATAGCCTGACCTGATTTATTGGTTAAGGTTAAAATAATGTTATTGAATGTCGCGTTGATGTGAGCTTCACCTACCGGTTCAACAACTACAATACGTTTTTTGGTTACTTTTTTAGTTTTAGCCATTTTTTTATTTGTTGATTTAATGAATTATTGGGCTCTTGTTTTACCCGGACTCATTAACCTTTTTTACAATTTTGTTCCTGAGAGTGTTAAACCTTTAAAGAATCTAACCCAACCAATCAATTATTATTTAGTAACTTTTTTCTTGTTAGCTACTGTTTTACGTTTACCTTTACGGGTACGAGAGTTATTTTTAGTACGCTGACCACGCAAAGGAAGACCCTTACGGTGACGGGTACCACGGTAACAGCCAATATCCATTAAACGTTTAATGTTTAATTGAACTTCAGAACGTAAAGAACCCTCAACCTTAACTTGATCGTTAATAATGGTACGTATAGCAGTTAACTGCTCGTCGGTCCAGTCTTGAACTTTGGTATTAAAGTCAATACCAGCTTCAGTTAAAATACGTTGAGCAGTTGAACGGCCAATTCCGAAAATATACGTTAGCCCAATTTCGCCTCTTTTATTTTTTGGTAAATCAATACCTGATATCCTTGCCATATTTTATATTTTTTTATTTAATTGCCGAATTATTGAATTGTCGAATTATCGTATCAATAATTCATAAACCAAATAATTCAAAACTATTTTTAGCCTTGGCGTTGTTTAAATTTTGGATTCTTCTTGTTAATAACATAAAGTTTCCCGTTACGGCGGATGATTTTACAATCAACACTACGTTTTTTAATGGATGCTCTAACTTTCATCTCGTTTTTTTATTTATATCTATAGGTTATCCTACCTTTTGTTAAATCGTAAGGGCTCATTTCTAATTTCACCCTATCACCTGGTAAAATTTTGATGTAGTGCATGCGCATCTTACCCGAAATATGAGCAATTATCTCATGCCCATTCTCCAATTCTACCCTGAACATCGCGTTTGATAATGCTTCTTTAATCGTTCCGTCTTGCTCAATCGAGGATTGTTTGGCCATATTTTACTGATTATTACTTTATTATCCACCTTAAAAGCGGGATGCAAAATTAATAAAAATATTTTTAAATATTTACTTTTTCATACAAAACTTTATCAACAAATAAAAACGTTGATAAAATATCAGGTTTACCCTTTCCAACAGCTACAGTATGCTCATAATGTGCGGATGGTTTGGCATCAATTGTTGAAACAGTCCAACCATCTTCCCAAAACTTAACACCAGCTTTTCCACCGTTTATCATTGGTTCAATGGCAATAACCATTCCTTCTTCCAATTTAACACCCGAACCACGCTTGCCATAGTTTGGCACTTCCGGTTTCTCGTGCAATTTTATACCTACACCATGACCAACCAACTCCCTCACCACACCAAATCCGTTTTTTTCGGCATGCTCTTGAACTGCATAACTTATATCACCCACCCTATTGCCAACAACAGCCTTTTGAACGCCTAAATCAAGGCATTCCATAGTTACCCGCATAAGCGTTTTAACCTGCTCACTTACCTCGCCAATGGCAAAGGTGTAAGCCGAATCGCCTATAAAACCGTTTAACTCCGCTCCGCAATCAACAGAAACCAAATCACCCTCTATCAGTTCGCGGTTGCCGGGGAAACCATGTACTACCTGATCATTCAATGATATACAAAGCGAATATGGAAATCCATGGTAATTTAAAAAGGCGGGGACACCGCCATTATCACGAATATAAGTTTCGGCTAGTTTATTTAAATCAATAGTTTTTACACCCGGACCAATTACTTTTGCAATTTCGCCAAGCGTTTTTGAAACAAGTAAAGAACTTTCTCTTATGAGTGCTATCTCTTCGACAGACTTATAATGGATCTTTGACATGCTTATATATAACTAGATAACCGGTTCACTAACTGATTCGGAAGTTGATACTCCTGAACGACCTTTAATACGGCCGGTTTTCATTAAACCATCGTAATGACGCATCAATAAATGGCTTTCAATTTGCTGCAAAGTATCCAATACCACACCAACTAATATAATTAAAGAAGTACCACCAAAAAAGCGGGCAAATGGGCCAGTTACTTTTACCAATGCAGCCAAAGCAGGCATAATTGCTATGATAGCTAGAAAGATTGATCCTGGAAAAGTAATTTTTGATATTACACCATCAATAAATTGAGCCGTTGCAATACCAGGTTTAACACCCGGCACAAAACCACCATTCTTTTTCATATCATCAGCCATTTGCGTTGGATTAACGGTAATTGCAGTATAGAAAAAAGTAAATGATATAATTAATATGGCAAATAATATGTTATGACCCAATGATGTATAATCAGACAATGACATTAATATACCATTGCTACTTGCTTTAGGGAAAAATTGGGCGATGGTTGAAGGAATAAACATTAAAGCTTGAGCAAAAATGATAGGCATTACACCTGCTGCATTCACCTTTAATGGAATATATTGACGAACGCCTCCATATTGTTTGTTACCTACAATACGTTTTGCGTACTGAACAGCAATTTTACGAGTTCCTTGTACAATTAAAATGGTAAACATTACCACGCCTATCAAAGCTACAATTTCAACAACAAATACTACTAAACCCCCTGCCCCAGCGTTTCGTGATTGAAATTCAGAAATAAATGCACCAGGTAAGGCAGAAATAATACCCACCATGATAATTAATGAGATACCATTACCTATACCCTTGTCGGTGATTTTTTCACCTAACCACATTACAAACAAGGTACCGGCTGTAAGCACGCACATGTTTAAGATGGTGAAGTATGGATTAGAAATGGTCATTTGTTCAAGACTTATTTGCGATTTTAGATACGCAATAGCTTGAACCGCTGTAATAGCGATGGTTAGGTAGCGTGTCCACTGGTTTAATTTGTTTCTACCACTTTCGCCCTCTTTTTGCAATTTAGCAAAATAAGGCACCGCAATACCTAGTAGTTGCACAACAATAGAAGCCGAAATATAAGGCATTACACCTAAAGCAAAAATGGAAGCCCTCGAAAAAGAACCTCCTGCAAACATATTTAACAAACCAGCCAATCCTTCTTTTGATTGTTGGTTTGTTAATGAAGCGGGATTAACGCCGGGTAATACTACGAATGAACCTACACGATATATTAAAAGAAATAAGAGTGTGTTTGTTATACGCACTCTTAAATCCTCAATTTTCCAAATATTGGTAATTGTTGTTAAAAATTTTTTCATTTAAAATTATAACTTAACTGTTGTACCACCAGCTGCTTCTATTGCTTTTAAAGCTGTTGCGGTAAAGGCATGTGCTTTAACTTCTAATTTTGCTTTTAATTCGCCCCTGCCTAAAATTTTAACCAGGTCGTTTCTTGAAGCTAAACCATGTTCCTTCAAAGTATCAAAATCAATAACTGAAATTGAATATTGATCTGTTAATTTTTGAAGTACATCTAAATTAACACCAACATATTCAACACGGTTAGGGTTCTTAAAACCTACCTTAGGAACACGACGTTGTAATGGCATTTGGCCACCTTCAAAACCAACCTTTGTGCTGTTACCTGAACGTGAACCAGCACCTTTATGACCACGGGTTGAAGTACCACCTCTACCAGAGCCTGTACCACGACCAATTCTTTTTCTATTTTTAGTAGAACCTTCTGCAGGTTTAAGATTACTTAAATTCATGTTATTAAATATTTTCTACTGCTACCAGGTGATTAACTTTTCTAACCATGCCTATAATTGCTGCGGTAGCTTCAACTTCAACGCTGTGGTTTATTTTCCTTAAGCCTAGGGCTTCAATGGTTTTCTTTTGGCGCTCACTCCTATCGATCACGCTCTTAATCTGTGTTATTTTGATCTTTGCCATGACTGATTATCCGTTAAATACTTTTCCCATACTTACACCACGGTGCTGTGCTACAGTATAAGCATCGCGCAATTGCGATAAGGCTGATACGGTTGCTTTTACCACGTTGTGCGGGTTTGATGAACCTTTTGATTTAGCCAATACATTGTGTATACCAGCCGATTCTAAAACGGCACGCATTGCACCACCAGCAATTACACCGGTACCATTCGCAGCTGGTTTGATAAATACAAAACCACCTGAAAATTTACCAATTTGCTCGTGAGGTACAGTTCCGTTAATAATTGGAACTTTAACCAGGTTCTTTTTAGCATCATCAATACCTTTGGCAATTGCCTCAGTTACTTCTTTTGCTTTACCTAAACCGTAACCAACTACTCCATTCTCATCACCTACCACAACGATAGCAGAAAAACTGAATGTACGACCACCTTTGGTTACTTTTGCAACACGTTGTATACTTACCAAGCGATCTTTTAATTCAATTTCGCTTGTTTTTACTCTTTTTATGTTGATTGTTGACATCTTCTTTTTTTATTTATTGAATTATTGATTTATTGATTGTTTGATTTATCTATTTTTCTTCAATTAATAACTCAGCTAATCTATAATTCAGTAATTCTATAATTCACTAATTAAAAGTTTAAACCACCTTCGCGTGCACCATCAGCCAATGATTTTACACGACCATGGTACAAATACCCGTTCCTGTCAAAAACCACATCTTTAATACCAGCGGCCAAAGCCTTTTCGGCAACTAATTTACCTACTGCTACTGATTGCTCAACTTTGTTAACATTAGCAGCAACAAAATCTTTAGATAATGAAGAGGCCGACACCAAAGTCTTTCCACTTACATCATCAATAATTTGGGCATAAATTCCCTTGTTGCTTCTATATACTGATAAACGAGGGCGTAATGAAGAACCTGAAAGGCGCTTCCTAATCCCCATTTTAATCCTGTCTCTTCTTGATAATTTTGCTCTAGCTCCCATGACGATTATTTTTTAGATGCTGATTTACCTGCTTTTCTTCTCAATATTTCGCCTACAAACTTGATACCCTTACCTTTATATGGCTCAGGAGCACGTAATGAACGTATTTTTGCAGCTACCTGGCCGATAAGTTGTTTATCAATTGATTCTAAAATAATAGTTGGGTTTTTACCCTTCTCAGCAGTTGTTGATACTTTAATTTCTGTTGGTAATTCAAAAACATAATGGTGAGAGTATCCCAACACTAAATCTAAGGTATTACCTGTATTGGTTGCACGGTAACCCACACCCACTAATTCCTGCTCCACTTTGTAACCTGTAGTTACTCCAATTACCATGTTGTTTATCAATGAACGGTATAATCCATGAAGTGCCTTATGGCGCTTTTGATCAGACGGACGTTTTACAACCAAGTTGCCTTCTTCCTGTTCTACAGTGATATCCCTATCTACCGCTTGCGTTAACTCACCTTTAGGGCCTTTTATAGTAACAACATTATCAGCGTTTACTGATATGGTTACGCCCTTTGGGAGTTCTATTGGTGCTTTTCCTACTCTTGACATTGCTTAATTTCCTCCTATTAATAAACGTAGCATAAAACTTCGCCACCTACATTTAGTTGTCTGGCTTCTTTATCGGTAATTACACCTTTTGAAGTTGACAAGATAGCGATACCTAAACCATTTAATACTCTAGGCAAGTTGTCAATGCCTGCGTATTTTCTCAAACCTGGTTTACTGATGCGCGAAATGCTACGAATAGCAGAAACTTTAGTTATTGGATGGTACTTTAAAGCCACTTTAATAGTGCCTTGTACGGTAGAATCCTCAAATTTATAATTGGCAATGTAACCTTTGTCGAAAAGCACTTTGGTGATTTCCTTCTTTAGGTTTGATGCAGGAATTTCAACAACCCTGTGGTTGGCCTTAATGGCATTCCTTACTCTTGTAAGATAATCTGCGATTGGATCTGTATTCATTTTATTATTTTATGATAGTGGTTTCCTGTGATGGACCTGCTATCGGTTAATCTTATATTGGTTGTAGGTTATAGGTTGTGCGTTGTGGGTATGGATAATTTTGTTTCTTTTAAAATTTAAACATACAACCTACAACATTCAACTTTCAACACTATTACCAGCTTGCTTTCTTTATTCCCGGTATTTTGCCAGCCAATGCCATTTCGCGGAAAGTTACCCTCGAAATACCAAACTGACGCATGTAACCTCTTGGTCTGCCTGTTAATTTGCAACGGTTATGTAATTTAACCGCTGATGAAGCTTTAGGTAATTTATCTAAACCTATAAAATCACCTTCTGCTTTTAATGCAGCCCTTTTTTCGGCATACCTTGCAACTAATTTAGCGCGTTTTAATTCACGTGCTTTTACACCTTCTTTAGCCATTACTATTTTGATTTTTAAATGGTAAACCAAATTGTTTCAACAATTCCAAAGCTTCCACATCATTGGTAGCCGAGGTTACAAAGGTAATATCCATACCTTGTATTTTGTTGATCTTATCTATGTTGATTTCAGGGAATATAATTTGTTCTGAAATACCAAGGGTGTAGTTCCCTCTTCCGTCAAAACCCTTATCATGAATTCCTTTAAAGTCACGTATACGTGGTAAAGCAACTGCAATTAAGCGGTCAAGAAATTCGTACATGGTATTATCACGTAAGGTTACACGCACGCCAATTGGCATGTTTTTACGTAATTTAAAGTTCGAAATATCTTTTTTAGACTTTGAAGAAACAGCTTGCTGACCGGTTATGGTGGTTAACTCAGTAATGGTACTTTCAATTAACTTTTTGTCGGTAGTAGCACCACCAACACCTTGATTGATCGCAATTTTTTCAAGCTTAGGCACTTGCATAACGCTTTTATACTGAAATTTATCTTTCAGTGCGGTACGAATTTCGTCCCTATACTTTGTTTTTAATCTTGGTACGTATTCCATTACTTAATTTCCTCCCCTGTTGTTTTGGCTATCCTTACTAATTTACCAGCGCTGTTCCTTTTACGGCCAACCCTTGTAGGTTTGCCTGTTTTAGGGTCAACAAGCATCAAGTTTGAAATATGTATAGCAGCTTCCTGTTTAACAATTCCGCCATTTGGCTTCGATGCGTTTGGCTTAGTATGTTTTGATACCATGTTGGCACCTTCAACAATTGCACGGCCTTTATCTAAAATAACTTCTAATATTTTACCTTCCGACCCTTTTGAGTCGCCGGCTATCACCTTCACCAAATCGCCTTTTTTGATTTTCAATTTGGTTGGCTGTTCGTGTGTTTTCTTATCCATGTTACAATACCTCCGGTGCTAATGATACAATTTTCATAAATTGCTTCTCACGTAATTCCCTGGCTACAGGGCCAAAAATACGTGTACCTCTTGGCTCATCTTGGTTGTTTAACAATACAGCGGCATTGTCGTCAAAACGGATGTATGAACCATCTTTTCTACGGATTTCTTTAGTTGTTCTTACAACTACAGCCTTAGAAACGGTACCCTTTTTTACGTTACCTGAAGGGATAGCACTTTTTACAGTTACTACTATTTTATCGCCAATTGATGCATACCTTTTACCTGTACCACCTAATACACGGATTACTAAAACTTCTTTAGCACCGCTGTTATCAGCTACGTTTAATCTTGATTCCTGTTGTACCATGTTATTTAGCCCTCTCTAAAATTTGAACTAATCTCCAATTTTTGTTTTTGCTCAACGGACGGGTTTCCATAATCAATACGGTATCGCCTATACCGCAAGTGTTGGTTTCATCGTGAGCCATAAATTTGGTAGTTTTCTTTACGAACTTGCCATAAATAGGGTGCTTCACTTTCCGCTCAACAGAAACAACAATAGATTTTTCCATCTTATTGCTAACTACCAGGCCGGTACGTGTTTTTCTTAAATTTCTTTCCATTTTTCTCGACGCTTAAAATATTATTCAGAAGCTGACGCCGCTTTGCGCTTTGTTAATTCAGTATTTAAACGAGCGATGTCCTTACGCACTTTGTTAATGCGTAATGGATTTTCAATAGCAGAAACAGCATGTGCAAATTTCAGTTTGGTAAGATTTGATTTTTCTTCACCAACCCTGGCAACTAACTCTTCAGTTGTCAACTCTAAAATTTCTGAGTTCTTCATTTTTTTAAATCTGTTGTATGTTGCAGTTTGTGTGTTGAATTTGTTTGAAAAAACACGTCTGCAGTTTATTTTTCTTTTTTAAAGTAATCGCTGCAAGTTTAACATACAACTTACAACATATACTTTAACACTCATTTATGCTTCTACGTAATCTCTACGTACTATAAATCTGGTTTGCACAGGTAATTTTTGAGCTGCCAAACGTAAAGCTTCTTTAGCAACGTCTAATGGCACACCTTCGGCCTCAAAAATAATTCTTCCAGGGCGTACTACCGCAACCCAATATTCCGGCGCACCTTTACCTTTACCCATACGTACTTCTGCTGGTTTCTTGGTAACTGGCTTGTCTGGGAATATCCTAATCCAAACCTGTCCTTCACGTTTCATAAAACGTGTTACAGCAATACGTGCAGCCTCGATTTGACGGCTGGTAATCCATGCCGGCTCGAGTGATTTTATACCAAAAGATCCAAATGAAAGTTCTGCACCGCGGCTAGCGTTGCCTTTCATTTTGCCTTTTTGCATCTTTCTGAACTTCGTTCTTTTTGGCTGTAGCATTTTATTAAGCTTTTAAGATCTGGTTTATTTGGCGGAAGGTTTAAGTTGCTAAGCTTTTACCCCCTTTTAATATCCCTTATCCTTTATTTATTAATTATTTCTTCTGATTTGATTAACAGATAATTGATTTTAACATCATCATCTAATATCCAAAACGTATTTATTATCTCTTACCTGGACCACCTGGACGATTACCGCCTCCGCGATTGCCAGCTCCGCCTTGACCACCTTGTCCACCTGTTCGGTTTTGACCTCCCGGACGACCACCGCCTCCACGTTGATTACCACCACCGCCTTGGTTTCTGTCGCCACCTCTGCGTTCGCCACCGCGTTCACCACCTCTTTCGTTGCCACCGCGGCCACCAAATGAAGCAGTTCCTTCAGGACGGCCACCTTTTCCGCTGCTTTGTGTTGCTCCACCAATATTTGGTGAAAGATCACGCTTGCCGTAAACTTCGCCTTTGCAAATCCAAACTTTCACACCTATTTTACCATAAGTAGTTAAAGCCTCAGCTAAAGCATAATCAATATCGGCACGGAAAGTGTGCAATGGAATTCTGCCTTCTTTATATTGCTCAGTACGTGCCATTTCAGCACCACCTAACCTGCCAGAAGTCATGATTTTGATACCTTCTGCACCCATTCTCATGGTTGAAGCAATGGTAGTTTTCATGGCACGACGGAAAGAAATACGGGCTTCAAGTTGTTTTGCCACCCCTTCGGCAACTAATTGCGCATCAAGCTCTGGCCTTTTTATCTCGAAGATGTTTATTTGAACTTCTTTCTTGGTAAGTTTCTTTAATTCTTCTTTTATTTTGTCAACTTCTTGGCCACCTTTACCTATTACAATACCCGGACGAGCAGTGTGGATAGTAACAGTGATGCGCTTTAAAGTGCGCTCAATAACTATTTTTGATACACCACCTTTATTGATACGTGCTGATAAATATTTCCTGATTTTTTCGTCTTCAACTAATTTATCGGCATAGTGGTTCCCACCGAACCAATTAGAATCCCAACCTCTGATGATTCCTAATCTATTACCTATTGGATTTGCTTTCTGTCCCATTTCAAATTAATTGTTGTCGATTTTACTGTCTACGATCAGGTGTACGTGGTTTGAGCGTTTGCGGATACGGTATCCTCTTCCTTGCGGAGCAGGTCGTAATCTTTTCATTTGACGACCTCCACCTACAGAAACTTCTTTTACATATAAGCTGCTATCTTCTACCCTCTTATCTTCATTTTTTGCTTCCCAGTTTTTAATAGCTGATAACAAAAGTTTTTCAACACGAATTGCGGCTTCCTTATTGGTATACTTTAAAGTATATAATGCCTTTTCAACGTTCATGCCACGGATCAGGTCAACCACCAAACGCATTTTACGAGGTGAAGTTGGGCAGTTCTGCAACTTAGCAACCGAAGCTCCGCCAATTACGGCCTTTGCTGCTTCTTTTTGCTGCCTGATAATTACAGACTTTTTAAATTTTGTTCTTGCTTCTTCCATTGCCTGTTATTTTTTCTTTTCTGCGTGTCCGCGGAATGTACGGGTTGGTGCAAACTCTCCGAGTTTATGTCCAACCATGTTTTCTGTTACGTACACAGGGATAAATTTATTTCCGTTGTGTACTGCGAATGTATGACCAACAAAATCAGGAGATATCATGGAACGTCTTGACCACGTTTTCACTACCGATTTTTTATTTGAATCATTCAAAACCTCTACCTTTTTTTCAAGGTTATGGTCGATGTAAGGTCCTTTTCTAATTGAACGAGCCATTATTTCTTCCTTCTTTCAATGATGTAACGATCAGATGTTTTCTTTTTATCGCGGGTTTTAAAGCCTTTAGCTAATAAACCTTTGCGCGAACGAGGGTGCCCACCTGAGGCCCTACCTTCACCACCACCCATAGGGTGATCTACCGGGTTCATTGCTACACCACGAACTCTTGGTCTGCGGCCTAACCAGCGTTTTCTGCCTGCTTTGCCTAAAACTTCATTGGCTCTTTCAGAGTTTGAAACTGTACCAATGGTTGCTAAACAAGTAGCAAGTATCATTCGTGTTTCGCCTGAAGGCAATTTGATGATCGCGTATTTGCCATCACGCGCCGAAAGCTGGGCATATGTACCTGCGCTACGTGCTATTGTACCACCCTGACCAGGGTTTAATTCAATATTATGTATAATTGAACCAAGAGGTATATTTTTTAATGGTAAAGTATTACCAACTTCGGGCGGTACAGCGCTGCCCGACACTACTGTCTGACCAACTGTTAAACCTTCCGGAGCTAGCATATATCTTTTTTCGCCATCAACATAATGCAAAAGTGCAATACGCGCTGAACGATTCGGATCATACTCAATAGTAGCTACAGTAGCATTTATATCAAATTTGTCTCTTTTAAAATCAATTAACCTGTATGACTTTTTATGGCCACCGCCCATATAGCGCATGGTCATTTTACCACTATTGTTACGACCACCCGACTTTTTGATAGCCACTACCAATGTTTTTTCAGGAACATTTGTAGTAACGTCCGAATAGTCGGCACCTACCCTAAAGCGGGTGCCCGGGGTAACGGGTTTAAATCTTTTTACTGCCATCTTCTTATTTATAATCCGCTATAAAAATCAATTACTTCACCGTCTTTCAACGTAATAACCGCTTTTTTGTAAGTAGCAGCACGACCAGAAACGGCGCCTGCCTTAGTATTGCGGGTTTTAAGTTTACCAACGTATTTCATAGTGTTTACAGATTTAACAGTAACACCATACATTTTTTCAATTGCTCCCTTAATCTGAATTTTATTGGCTCTGTGATCAACCTTAAAAGCATAACGATTAAGCTTTTCGGTTAATTTTGCAATTTTTTCAGTAAGTAAAGGTTTCTTTAAAATTTCCATATTACTTAGCTAATGCCTCCTCCAAAGTTTTAAGGGCACCTGTGGTTAAAATTAGCTTACCGGCGTTCAACACATCATAAGTGTTTAGTTGGTCGGCTGTAATAACCTTGGTTTTTTTCAGGTTCCTGCTTGATAAATAAACATTGTTATTTGCGGCACCTAAAACCAAAAGTGTTTTTTCTTCACTTACTTTCAAATCGGCCGAAAATTGTAGGTAGCTCTTAGTTTTGATGCTATCAAAAGTAAAGTCTTCTACTACCACAATGTTGCTGTCTTTCGCTTTGTATGATAAGGCTGATTTACGTGCCAACGATTTCAATTTCTTGTTTAACTTGAAACTGTAGTCGCGTGGTTGCGGACCGAATACCCGACCTCCACCATTAAACAATGGTGATTTAACACTACCAGCACGGGCACCGCCGGTACCTTTTTGCTTATATAATTTGCGGGTTGAACCTGCAATTTCGTTACGCTGTTTTGCTTTATGCGTTCCTTGACGTTGGTTAGCTAAAAATTGCTTAACATCAAGGTATATTGCGTGATCGTTTGGTTCAATACCGAATACGGACTCAGGTAGCTGCACACGTGCACCCGTTTCAATTCCTGATACATTTAATACGTTTACTACCATCTTATTTATCCACTATTACGAATGAACCCTTTGAACCAGGGATTGAACCTTTAACAACCATTAGGTTTTGTTCTTCAAATATTTTTACTATTTGAATGTTTTGAACCTTAACACGCTCGTTGCCCATTTGACCGGCCATACGCATACCTTTAAATACACGTGAAGGCCATGATGAAGCACCCATTGAACCAGGAGCACGTAAACGATTGTGCTGACCGTGTGTTTGCATACCCACACCGCCAAAACCATGACGTTTTACAACACCTTGAAAACCTTTACCTTTTGAAGTACCAACTACATCAACGAAGTCGCCGATTTCGAATATACCTACAGTAACGGTATCACCTAAGTTTTTTTGATCTTCGAAAGATTTGAACTCAACCAGTTTACGTTTTGGAGTAGTACCGGCTTTTGCGAAATGGCCTTTTAGAGGGCCTGAGGTGTGTTTGTCCTTTTGCTCACCATATGCAAGCTGTACAGCAGCATATCCGTCTGTTTCAACAGACCTGATCTGTGTTACCACACAAGGACCAGCTTCGATTACCGTGCAGGGGATGTTTTTCCCTGTTTCATCGAAAATGCTGGTCATACCTACCTTTTTACCAATTATTCCTGACATTTTCTTATATTTTTTGTGCCCATCGAAGCAGTAGGGCTTCGTTCAAGACATATTATCCCCCTTTAAGGGACGGCAAAGATAGAACTTTTACTTTAAATGTCAAATACTTGATAAGTTATTTTTATATAAATTTTTTATTGAGGGTTATTTAGTTGATTTGGTTGATTATGCGAGTGGTTGATTGAGGGAGAATTTGGTAAATTTTAAGGTTTTATCTGCATCAGAATTTGAAGGATACAATCCTGAGTTTAGGAATAATCAAAATACTATTGCAGCTTCTTTGTAACACCCCTATCAAGCAATATTTTCATTGCGTATATTAGAAGATGATTCTATCAGTTTTTTGACATCTATAGTACTTTTATAACTTGCTCTCGTTTTACGCCCTCAAAATCCTCCAGAAAAGATTCAATTGAATCGCCTGTTTCTAAATAATCAAATAAATTTAAATAGGAACCCTTGTTCAATAAAAAACAGGACTCCCTCCCATTATTTCCATGTCAATATTTGTAACACGTTGCCGCATGGCGAAAATTAGAGTCTACTAAAATTACAAATAATAAAAGAGAAATTGTTAACCAGATTTATTAAGGAAAATTAAAAATTATATGCTATCTTGAGCGTAATTAACTGAACAAAAAAAATGAAACTGATCTCTCAAATTACTTTTTCGGCACTAATGGTATTGATGCTATTTAGTTGCCAACATGCCCCAACCCCGCAGGAGCGTTTGGGCAAAGCCACTCGTGAAGACAAAAACGGATGGATTTACATTCACTTATCAGGATCTCCCAATAGCATTGGTTTTCAGCATGGCTATTTGGTGGCTAAAGAAATTGACACGCTTATTAAGGTGATGCAATATTATCTACCCAGCAATGGCAGCGGCTATAAATGGGATTTTTATCGCAACGCGGCTAAAAGATTTCTATGGCCTAAGCTAGAGCAGGAATATAAAGACGAAATAAAAGGCATTGCCGAAGGTCTGCAAGCCAAAGGTTTTAAATACGACACGCTTGATTTAACCGCCCTTAATGCTAATATTGAACTTTCGCAATATTATGTGCCTACCTTGATGAATAAAATAAAACCACATAGTGGCGATAACCGTGCACCGGGCAATTGCAGTGCCTTTATTGCTACTGGTAGTTTTACCAAGGATCATAAAATTGTAATTGGTCATAACAACTGGACCGATTATATTGAAGGCGAACGCTGGAATGTTATTGCTGATATTAGACCTGAAAAAGGCAATCAACTTTTAATGGATTGTGCCCCCGGATTTATACATAGTGGCGATGATTTTGTGGTTAGTAAAAGCGGAATTGTGATAACTGAAACTACCATAACCCAATTTATTGGTTTCGATACTACGAAGGCTCCTGAATTTATGCGTGCCCGTAAAGCAGCGCAATACAGCAAAACCATTGATGATGTAATAAAAATTATGACCACCGATAACAATGGCGGTTATGCCAACGATTGGCTAATTGGTGATATTAATACCAATGAGGTTGCTAAGTTGGAGTTGGGACTAAAGAACTTTAGGGTATGGCGCTCCAAGGATACGGCCTATGTGGGTTCAAATTTTGCAAGTGATCCTAAATTGATTAAGGAGGAAACGACTTTTAACGTGAACAACATCACCAGTTCGCCAAACGCACGCAAGCTGAGGTTGGATAAATTGGTTTATGGGGATTATAAAGGCAAGTTGGATGTGAACAACGGTATGACCATTGAAGGTGATACCTACGACCAGCTAAACGGCAAAATGGCCTTAAACCGCTGCGTTATTGACGGACACGTTGAAGAAGACCCGCTTGGTTGTAAAGAATGGAACGAGCCAGCATTTTTCCCGATGGGCGCTGTACAAGGCAAAGTCACTACTAGCGATATGGCCTCCAAAATGCAGCTTTGGGCGCATATGGGTCATCCGGGTGGTGCAGACTTTTTGGCCGCTCCCTTTCTTAAAAAACACCCGGAATATGTAAAAACACAGGGTAAATATTTAAGAGATATGAAAGCCTACCCTTGGACTAAGTTCTCGGTTCCGAACTAAAACAATAAACCGGAATTAAACTTGGCAGTATTAAAATACAATGAGGTTTTAATTCCGGTTTTTAAATTTTCAATTCTACTTTATTATACTGTCCATTGCCAAAATAGGCAATTATCTTAGGACAAAACAGCTTCTAAAGGCTTGGTCCATTTTTCAAGACATATTCTGCAATT
>CAIYNX010000065.1 GCA_903927645.1 uncultured Mucilaginibacter sp. | reverse complement strand
TTAGCCGCCAGCTCGGTAGAAGCCTCGGTTGAAACCAAAACGATCAATACAGACAACGATAGCCGCGACGAACATTTGCGCAGCGATGATTTTTTTGGGGTTGCACGGTATCCTAAAATCAACCTTAAGTCGGTATCATTTAAACACAATGGTGGTAAAAATTACACAGGTACCTTCAACCTAACTATAAAAGATAAAACAAAGCAAATTGACGTACCCTTTACTTACGTTGATGAGGGCAATAATGTAGTTATAAAGGGTAATTTTAAAATTGACAGGCTCGATTTTGGTATAGGTGGCAATAGCATGATACTAGGCAATGAGGTTACCATAAGTGTAGAAGCCGAGATAGGCAAATAAAGTAACATTATATCAAAAATCAATTTTAAATTTCGCCATTTACTTAACATAAAACTAACCAAAAAGTAATATACACGGCGTTTTAAAGCCATAAGAATCTATTGTAAAAACCTGTAACTTTACTTTATGAAATTACGGTTATTGGTATTCATTAATGCGGCCTCGGTTGCGTTAACAATTTCGGCAGTAAATTATTATTTTCAACATAGTTGGTACTATGTATTGCTAACCTTCCTGGTTTCTATTGTTACCAGTTTTGTTATATTTTATTATTTGATTGAGCGTTATGTTTATTCAAAGATCAAAATCATTTACAAGCTTATCCACAACCTGAAGTTAGGCCGCGACCTTAGAGATGCGCTGGGTGAACAAATTGGTCCGGACCCGATTAATGATGTAGAAAAAGAAGTAAAAGAATGGGCTCGCGAAAAGAAAACAGAAATTGATGAGCTGAAAAAACAAGAACAATTTAGGCGTGATTTTTTATCGAATATCTCGCATGAATTTAAAACCCCACTATTTGCTATTCAAGGTTATATAGAAGCTATACAAGATGATGAATTTGAAGACCGAGAACTAGCCCGCGATTTTTTGGCCAAGGCATCTAAAAATGTAGATAGGTTGAGTTATTTGATTAATGATTTGGACGAAATATCTAAGTTAGAATCAGGTGAGATCCCGATTAACCTAACCAGGTTTAAAATAAACGACCTGATAAAGGAAGTATTTGAATCGATGGAAATAAAGGCCAGAAAACATAATATTAAATTGGTTTTTAAGCAAAAGTATGATGAGCCAATATTAGTAAATGCTGATAGGGAAAAAATTCGTCAGGTTTTGGTGAACCTTGTGGATAATTCATTTAAATATGGCCATGAGGGCGGTACCACCGCGGTAAGTATATTTGAATTGCATGATCAGGTATTGGTAGAAGTTACAGACGATGGCATAGGCATTGAAGAAAAATACCTACCCCGCCTCTTCGAAAGGTTTTTTAGAACAGATTCAAGCCGCTCAAGGCAAATTGGAGGCTCTGGCTTGGGTTTAGCCATTGTTAAGCATATAGTTGAAGCACATGAGCAAACCATTAACGTACGCAGTACCGAAGGCATTGGTTCAACCTTTGGTTTCACTCTTCAAAAATCAAAACAAGGTTTGCCTTTTACGGGTATACCGGTATTGGGCAACTAACTAAATACACGTGTACTTTACCAATGCATTTAAATAACGTTTAAACGGCTATAAAAACCTATTTAATGACGCCTTTTTTATTGATTTAAGTCATTTGGTTTATAGGTAATACATCCGTAGCTTTAATAAAAAATAGGAGCTATGGTGATCGATTTCAATTTAAAGAAATGGAAGCTGTATTTTTAAATTGACTAATGAAGCTACTCCACTTTTATTCACTATAAACCAATTACCTAAATAAATAAACATTATGCAATACAAGCTACAACACACATTTGGCAAAATTGACATATACCTATTTGACCAGCTTTTAAAAGGCACCTATGAAGCCTGCGATAAAATATTAGATGCAGGCTGTGGAGATGGGCGTAACCTGGTTTATTTTTTAAATAATGGCTGTACGGTTTATGGTGTTGATACCAATCCGGATGCTATTGAGGCAGTAAAAGTATTATCAAAAATATTGGCTCCCGAAAATCCTATTGAAAACTTTAGCATTACTACTGCCGAAAGTTTACCGTTTAGCGATGGCTATTTTGATTTGGTAATTAGCAGTGCGGTTTTACATTTTGCCGAAAGTAAGGAACATTTTGAAAAAATGCTGTTCGAAATGTGGCGGGTATTAAAACCAGGGGGATATTTCTTTGCTCGATTAGCGTCGGATATAGGCATTGAAAGCTTGGTGGTTCCAGTAGGCAATGGTCGGTTCTTATTACCCGATGGCTCAGAACGTTTTTTAGTTAACGAAAATATGTTGTTAGCTTATACCCATGCCTTAAACGCTCATATGTACGAACCCATAAAAACCACCAATGTACAAAATATTAGGTGTATGACAACTTGGTGTCTGCACAAAGATTCGCATTAAGGTTATGTATGTTTTGTATAAAACACTGTTTTTAAAGCACCATTTATATTGACAATTAAAAAATTTACAATATATTTAAGCCACATAAAATTAGGTTCTATTTAAATTTTATTGGTATGGAATTTTTAGCTTCCTTGCAAGTATTCATGATTTACTTTTACCTATTGGTGATTTTTCTATTCGCTATTTGGGGGTTTATTGCAGGTTCAAAACGTAGTGTAGGTGGGGTAGGTGGTTTACTTTTGGGTTTATGCCTTAATATAATAGGCATTATCATTATATACCTCACCAAAAAAATAGACAAAAACGGACATATCAATTTAAAAAGCTTGTCGGCAATTGATGAGCTAAAAAAATACAAAGAGCTACTTGATACGGGGGCTATTACCGAACAAGAATACAATGTACAAAAAGAAAGGATTTTGAACCATTAAATTTGGTCCTTTTTAGAATTAAAAAATAAGCTTTGTACCTGCTAAATAATAAAACGGTTAAAATGTTCAGAAATCTATTGTATTTTTTAGAAAGGTTAAACCTATTACCTTCTGCAATTTTATACCTTAAGTAACTATTTACGAAATTTTATTTTTGCACCATTTTCAAAGGACTATTTAATTTAAAATAATGGTTTAAATTTGGCTTTACATTTATAAAATATTATGGCAACTATTGAAACAACCTATATCGGCGGATTACGTACCGAGCCAATACATCTACAATCGGGCACAAAAATTATTACTGATGCTCCTGTTGATAATCAAGGTAAAGGAGAAGCCTTTTCGCCAACCGATTTATTGGCAGCTTCTTTAGGTAGTTGTATGCTTACCATTATGGGCATAGCTGCGCGTACGCATCAAATTGATATTGACCATACTAAATGCGAAATAACCAAAGTAATGGCTGCAGATCCTCGCCGTGTTGCCGAGGTTGTTATTAAATTTGATTTCCCAAAAACATACACGGAAAAAGAACAAAAAATATTATCAAACGCCGCATTAACCTGTCCGGTTTATTATAGTCTGCATCCTGATTTAAAAAAGACGGTTGATTTTGGCTGGTAGTTCGGTAATAGCAAACTTACACCTTTTCGAAAGTAATTATGTTAATACATTCAAAACCTCATCAACGGTAACATCACCATGTGACAGATCGAGAATGCATTCACCATTTTCAATCAGCAATAACTGTGGAGATTCATGATGAACAAAAAATGTAGCAGCTACTTCATTTGAAATTTCGCGATAGGCAATCAAATCAAGGTAATATAACGGAAGGTTAGCAGGTAGCTGATCCCATTCCTTTTCAAACCTACGTTTTACCATGGCACTAATACTGCAACGGGTACTATGCTTAAACAGCAAACTATGACCTTTTTGGTTCTTAATATCTCTAACCTGATTTACAGATTCAATTGCAATCCATTCCATATATGAAAACTTAATTTTTAAGCGCCTGCAAAAAAACTAAAACTGAACGAGAACCCGAAAGATTGAGCTAAAAATGACAAAAAACGGTTAATTATGCCTGTAAGTATGTACACTGCTGTATGCAGGGCATATTTTTTGGTTGCAAGATGCTAAAGTAGTAGCTATTAAAACTATAATTGAGAAGTATATTAATTTTTTCATTTGGTATTTGTAATTGCTCTTTGTACGTAAATTATGCGTTTAAAGTTGCATTAAAGGCCGCCATTTTTATGGCAGTAATTGCAGCTTCAACTCCTTTATTGCCATGTTTACCGCCGGCACGGTCAATTGCTTGTTGTTGATTATCGGTAGTCAAAACACCAAAAATTACCGGTTTGGAGTATTTTATTGACACATTAGTTAACCCGTTTGCTACCGCATTACAAATAAAATCAAAATGTTTGGTTTCACCTTGTATTACACAACCTAAACAGATTATTGCATCAACATTTTTACTTTTAAATAGCATATCGGCCCCCGAGGTAAGTTCAAAGCTACCGGGCACAGGATGAGTAAAAATATTTTGAATTTCGGCACCGTTTTCAACCAGACTATTAAATGCCCCATGATATAGGGCGTTGGTAATTTCGGCATTCCACTCGGCTACAATAATAGCAAAGCTGAATGGCTTTGCAGATGGGATTTCGGTATTCGAGAAATCAGATAAATTTTTTAAATGCGTTGCCATTATAATAATTATTTAATGCAACCTATATAGTTAAGCCATTAAAACCAAAAATGGTG
>CAIYNX010000064.1 GCA_903927645.1 uncultured Mucilaginibacter sp. | reverse complement strand
GTGTTATTTGCCGGGACAGGAATTGGCACCTACTTTTTTTAAAGGGTTGCCAGCGGGTTATAGAGCCTGATCTCTCGCCGCTTCTTTATAAATCAATAACCAAAAGCTTGGAAACTGATTAAGGTATCTCTACCTATTATGTCGACAAATATAATAGGATATTTTTGAATTTTGCAAATTTTTTATTTGGTTTTTATTTTAATCGATAAATGCTTGCTCCAAATCGGCAATTAAATCGTCAATATGTTCTAATCCAACCGATACTCGCAACAGGTTTAAAGGTGTTTTAGTATCCGGTCCTTCAACCGATGCCCGGTGCTCAATCAAACTTTCCACGCCTCCTAAACTGGTAGCCTGCGTAAATAATTGCAGCTTATTAATTACACTTTTAGCTTCCGCTTGGCCACCAATTATACAAAAAGAAAGCATACCACCAAAACTGCTCATTTGGCTTTTAGCTATTTCATGTTGTGGGTGCGATGGTAATCCAGGGTACAATACCCTTTCTACTTTTGGGTGATTATTTAAATATTTGGCTAATAAGGTGGCATTATTTACATGCCCGCGAACGCGGTAGGGCAGTGTTTTGATGCTCCTAACCAAGAGGTAGCAATCCATGGGTGAAGGGATGGCACCACCCATTTCTTGTATCTGCCGTATTTTTTGCCATTGGCTGGTTTTTGTTTTCGTAATTAAAACGCCACCCATCAAATCACTATGCCCGCCAAAATATTTAGTGCTGGAATGCATCACCATATCAACACCTAAAGACAGTGGTTGTTGGCAAATTGGCGTTGCAAAAGTATTATCGCATACCACGGTTATGTTTTGCGGATGTGCAATTTCAACCACTTTCCTTATATCGGTTACCTTTAATAGTGGATTGGAGGGTGTTTCCACCCATATTAGTTTGGTGCTTGGTTTTATATGATTTTTTAATACTTCAGAATCATTGATGTCGATAAAATCAAAAGTCAAAATATCGGCAAACAGATTTTTTAATTGGTTGCGCAAGCCATGATACATATCATCGGGAGCAATAATATGCGAGCCTGGCGCTAATGATTGAAAAACAGCCATGCCTGCCGCATTACCTGAGGAAAATGTAACCGCATCCATACCGCCTTCTAATTTTGCCAAAACATTTTCGAGCAAAGTGCGGTTTGGATTGCTGGACCTGCTGTATTGATAACCTCCCGGATAGGTACCATCCGCGGCACGCTCAAAAGTGGTAGAGGTTACGATAGGGTGGATAACCGCTCCCGAACCTTTATCGGTAGTATTACCAGCATGTATGGCGATGGTTTCAATTTTCATGACTTCAATATTTTAGCTAAAATAAACAAGTTTTGTTGTTAGTCAGTTTTTAGGATGATAATTGTGAATTTGTAGATTTAAATAAATCTGAACACATATTGATAATTTTTCTGTATAAAACTTTTAATTATTTCTTTATAATAATGGTTAATTCGTTTAGTTCTTTTCAATGAACTTACCGTTTTTGGATATAAAATATTTAGTCCTTTTTATGGTTATTATTTCTGAGCCTGGGATTTTGTTCGTAGCGGTATCTAATTTCCATTTCTTATTAGTATCAACTACCAATATTTCTTTGTTTTTATTAATTTCGAAATAGGGCATGCTCGAGGAAGCGGTATCCTGAAAACTATGGCTGTATAAACTTAGTACATCAAGCTTTTTGCCTTTGTGGTTAAAGGATACCAAAATCGGAGCTAAGCAATAGTCAGCTAATGAAATGTCGACCAAAACGACATTTGATTTATCATTGAATAATATTCCTAATGGTCTTGCACAATTTGGGTCTTTAAATTTGTCAAAACCGGCACTATCAAAATGTGTAGACAATTCTGGTAAATTAGGCCCTGAACAAGAATGTTCAAATGGCAAAGGAATATTATCCAAAGTTTTTAAATAATTGGCGAAGGTAATTGGTTTATTTTCCAATGTCTTTTTAGATTGTGAACAGCCTAAAATTAGTACCATTGTAACAAATGGAGATAGTTTTTTCAAAAAGTTCATAGAACTAAGATATGTATTTCATTTGATTGTTTAATTTTTTCAAATGACACTCCTACATTAAATGTTACACCATCATTACACTAACATTTCCTATTTTTACCAAAATTTTTTGAATGGAAGCCATAGAAAATTTATTGTTGTTAATAGATAGTCCGAATTTGGACAAGGAGTTAAAAAGTATCGCGCTTAAGGTGCAAAATAATGAGCGCATCAGCTTTGATGAAGGCGTTTTATTATACGAAAAAGCCGAGTTAGGTTATTTAGGGGTGCTGGCAAATTACATCCGCGAAAAAAAGCATGGTGAGAGAACCTTCTTTAACCGCAATTTTCATATCGAGCCTACTAACCTTTGTGTGTACGATTGTAAGTTTTGTTCGTATTCGAGATTGATTAAGCAACGCTCGGAAGGTTGGGAGTATACCATGGACGAAATGTTGGCCTTGGTTTTTAAATATGACAACGAGCCGGTAACCGAAGTGCATATAGTTGGTGGTGTTTTACCGCAATATGATGTTGCCTTTTACAGCGAATTGTTTAGTAAGATCCGTGAACACCGTCCTGAATTACATATCAAGGCTTTAACCCCTGTTGAATATCATTATATATTCAAAAAAGCGAAAATTGATTACGCTACCGGGATGAAGCTGATGTTTGATGCCGGCTTAGGTTCTATCCCTGGTGGTGGCGCTGAGATTTTTCACCCTGAAATTCGGGAGCAAATAGCGAAAGATAAATGTACAGGCGAACAATGGTTGGCGATACACGAAGAATGGCATAAGCTAGGTGCTCGCTCTAACGCCACCATGCTATACGGTCATATTGAAAAATATTGGCATCGGGTTGATCATATGGAACAATTGCGAAAGCTACAAGATAAAACGGGCGGGTTTCAAACGTTTATTCCGTTAAAGTTCAGAAATCAAGATAATCAAATGTCGCATGTGCCGGAAGTTTCAGTAATTGAAGATTTGAGAAATTACGCCATTGCCAGAATTTATCTCGACAATTTCGATCATATCAAAGCCTATTGGGCAATGATTAGTCGCAATACCGCCCAGCTTTCGCTAAACTTTGGCGTAGATGATATTGATGGAACATTAGACGATACCACCAAAATATACTCAATGGCTGGTGCCGAAGAGCAACACCCAGCCATGAGCACCAAAGAGCTGGTTGATTTAATAAAGCACGTTGGCAGGCAACCTATTGAACGCGATACCTTATATAATGTAGTAACTGATTATACCAACTTTGAGTTCCCTGAAGAAGCAAAGCCCCAGTTTTATAAATTACCGGTGATTAATTGAGAGTGAGAAAGTGAGTGGTGAATGGGGAGTAGAGAATAGTGAAATTGAGTTGTTTATAAAATTAAATATTTTTAAGCCATTAAATATAGCTACTGACATTTCACCACTCACATTTCACCACTCACAATTCACCACTCACAATTCACCACTCACAATTCACCACTTACCACTAACTATTCACTACACACTATTGACAACTCACTGCTGACCCCTCACCATTCACTATACCATTAAATGAAATTACTCTACATAGTCCGTCATGGACAAACCGATTTGAATAAGCTGGGGATTATACAAGGAAGGGGAATGGATACCAACCTGAATGATGAGGGGCGTAAACAAGCTCATTTGTTTTTTGAAGCTTATAAACATATTGCTTTCGATAAAATTTATGTTTCATCATTAAAGCGGACTCAACAAAGCGTTCAAGAATTTATTGATTTGGGTATTCCATTTCAAAAACTGCCTGGTCTGGACGAGCTAGGTTGGGGAATTTATGAGGGACAAACACCAACTCCCGAATTAAGGGCCGATTTTCATAGAATTGCACAGGATTGGCAAAATGGTAATTTGGATGAAAAGTTTGAAAGAGGGGAGAGCCCAAATGAAGTAAATACAAGGCAAAAGGAAGCCATGAAAATCATATTATCGCACCAGGAAGAAAAAACGGTATTGATTTGTATGCATGGGCGGGCTTTAAGGTTATTGCTTTGCCAGTTGACTGGAAAGCCACTTTCCGAAATGGATAGTTTTCCACATCAAAATCTGGTGCTTTATAAAATAGGTTATGAGAATGGGGAATTTGAGATCATTAATTTTAACGAT
>CAIYNX010000063.1 GCA_903927645.1 uncultured Mucilaginibacter sp. | reverse complement strand
CAACCTCGGCAATTTTTTGGCCTTGCTTTACCACATCTCCGGGTTTTACAAAAATCTCGCGGTTATGGGCGTAATAGGTAATGATTCCTAATGAACGATTATATATCCAAATATACCTGCCACCTCGTAAACTACTTGCATTGTCCCATTCATTGGTACAGGCCACGACAATACCATTATTGATAGCCAATACATTAACGGCTTGGTTGGTATGGTCGTCCAACCCATCTTGATTTTTATCTTTTATAAAAATATCGTGCGCGGGGTGGGCCAAATGTTTATTACCATCCAAAAAATGATAGCCTTTGTCGGAATAGCCATTGCCATTGGTACCACCTATCGCTTTGTAATTATATCCCTGCAAAGGAAACAGCCAAGTGGTATTGTGATCAACAGGCATTGCGGCAGCTAATTGGGCAATTAATCCTTTAAATTGGGTAGCGGCATCTTGTTTTTTGATGGAACCATTTAATATAGCAGTGTTTAACTCATCTATTTTTATGCAGATGGCTTTGGCATCTTGGGCATATATAGGCAGGGTAAAGAAAAATAGGATGGTAGCAATAAAGAAATTTCTCAAAATAAGTTTTGGTTAGCCCGTAGTATCTATCCTGATATCATATTTAGCCAATAAACCCGGCAAGCCGTGAACGGAAAACCGAGCCTTTTTGATCATATTATGTTCAGGGTCGATGATGTAATTATAGGATGAACGTAAATCGGCGTTTTTTAATATGGTACGCTCAAAAAAAGCGCGGTTTAAATTGCAGTTAATGAATTTTACGTCGCTAAGGTCGGCTTCCTTAAAATCTGTTTCCATAAGCGAACAATCGGTAAAAGTAGCTCCCTTGTTTTTCTTTTTATAAAATATGGCATTATCCAGCAAACAATTTTCAAAATTTAGTTCAAATAAAAAGTCGTTTGCCTTGCTAAAATCGGCACCAATAAGTTTACAATCTTTAAACCTGCAATTCTGCAAGCCGCAGCTGCCCAATTTTATGAGTGCAAGATTACAAGTTTCAAAAAAGCAATCAATAAATATGATTCCATAAAAATCGGCCGATGAAAAATCACAACTGATGAATTTGCAATTTTCGTAAGTTAGTTTACCACCAACTATACTTTCGGCAGTAATTTTTGTGAAGGTTTTATCTTCAATCAAGTTCATTTTTTGGACTATGCTAATGCTTATTTGCTAATTAATAAGGAATAGTTATTCAATAACAGCCATTTGCTATTACCTATCTACCAGACAATAAAGTTAAGATTTTAATTAGAAAGGGATAAAACCAATAATGGTTTAACCCACTACTTTTTCAGTAAGGTTTAAGGTTTTTAGCAATTCCTTGGCATCAACCAATTTTACATTGCCCTCCAAATCGCCAATAACCAGCTGTTCGTTTTTTTCAGCACTGGAGATGACCAATCTTTCATAAGCCAAGGTAGCTCCCTTTACTATGTTATCGCGAAGCTCTTTATTTTCAGGACTTAATTGCATGGCTTTCTTCATTACTGTTGAATCTTCCCCCATCCTACATATTCCTCCTATACTGCCCGCCTACCTCGTACAGAGCCTTACTAATTTGGCCAATCGAGCAATATTTGCAGGCTTCCATCAGGCTTTCAAAAATATTTTCGCCGGCTATGGCTGTTTTTTGTAGGTTTTTTAATAATCGGGGTACTGTATCCTGGTTGCTCTGTTGGAATTGTTGCAAGGCAGTTATTTGGTATTGTTTCTCCTCCTCGGT
>CAIYNX010000062.1 GCA_903927645.1 uncultured Mucilaginibacter sp. | reverse complement strand
TTAATTTAATTATTTAATAAAATGTATATGAAAAACAAAGATTCATTTTTTGAAATACTAAGTTTTGATAATTTTTTAATAATAAAAATTGGTAAAAAGCTATTTAAAGTTACTTTTTTGAATAACAAAATCATTATAAAATCTGCAAAAATTGAAGAAGTATTAAAAACAAAAAAATTATACGTTTATTCAAAAAATTAAATAAACTAATAAGGACACTAAATTGTAGCATTAAGCTTTAGTTATCCGATAATCTTTTTAGTATTCTCCCATATATTTCTTGAAATTATTTCGGTAGGCATATTACCGTCAATGAATAAAATCTTCTCTATATTTTTAAGCTTTTCAAAAACTTCCAGATATTTTGCCCTTACCTTCTGAAGATTTTCCAGGGTTTCATACAATTCGGTTGACTCCCGTCCAGCATTAATTCTTTTCATGCTAATTTCTGGGTCTATATCAATATAAATATTTAAATCAGGTTTTAATAACTGTGCGCTTTGGGAATTTGATGCAATAACCCAATCCATATCAACATGAACACTATGGTAGGCGTATGATGAGAAGTAATACCTATCTGTAATTACTGTATAGCCTTCGGCCAATTTTTTTAAAATACCATCTTGGGTATTTAAAATATGATGCAATCTATCAGCAACAAATAGAGCAGCGATGGTTTTGTGGTCGGCTTCCATCTTATTGCTGAATATATTTCGAATCATTTTGCCTATTTCACTATCAGTAGGTTCAAAAGTTGTATAAACTTTATAACCTTCCTTTTCGAAATTCTCTTTTAATAATTTTATTTGCGTGCTTTTACCACTACCATCAATACCCTCAATTGCTATAAAAAAGTTTTTTTTCATTAAATAATTTACGGATTGTTACCTGCACCAAATATACAAACCTAATACGATGGATTTTGAAAAGATGAAAAGCGATTAAATTTTTAAATATAACAATGCCTTAGCCCCAAATTTTAATGAATATATAGACGCTTTTATTGCTAAATTAAAATATCTATCTAAAATTCATTGCGTTCAAACAGGCTTTAGGCTAGATTTCTACCTGCGTTTACAATACCATACACTGTACGAATAACTAATTTATTATAAATTTTATTTAATTCTTCATCGTTAGAATTATTTAAGCATTGTAAGGCAAAATGTTGGATGATTACCAAAGGCAAAACAATTTTTTCTCTTATTGCTATTGATTTACGTTCAACCGGAAATTCATCCATTAAATATTTACTACCCGTTAATTCTAATAATAATGATTTTGTTAACTCAAATTCATCTTTCAATAATTTCCAAAAAGACCCAAATTTTTGATCATGCTCTAAATAAGCAGTAACCCTAAAATCCGATTTAGACATTGACATGATGCAATTATCCAACATGGTTTTAAAAAATCCTGAAGTTTGGTAAAGAACTTTAATTTCTTCCCAATTGCCATCGTTCTTCATTTTTTGAAGCGCAGTACCTACTCCATAAAAGCCAGGTATGCTTTGTTTAAGTTGGCTCCAGGAGGTTACAAAACTAATTGCTCTTAAATCTTCAAGTTTCAAGGCGGCACCAACATTGCGTTTTGTTGGCCTGCTACTTATATTTATGTGCGATAATAATTTTAAAGGACTAAATTTTTCAAGATATTCAACAAATAATGGATGCTGACGCAGGGCTAAAAATAGCTGATAGCTTTCATCAGCCATTTCTGCGATCAAATGTTTTTGATTTGGCTTTAGTAAATCATCACTATTTGGGTTTATTGCTGATACCACTCCAGCGTTTATCAATTGTTCCATATTAAACCTTGCGGTTTCAACAGAACCATATTGCGAGCTCACTGTTTGCCCTTGTATGGTTAATTGTATGTGTTCATTGGCAATTTCTTCTCCCATAGAAGCATAGAATCGATGCGTTTTGCCACCTCCCCTTGCAGGTGGACCACCCCTGCCATCAAAAAAAGCCAATTGTACGCCATATTTCCTTGCCATGGCAGTAAGTTCAACCTTTGCTTTATAGATCGACCAATTTGCCATTAAGTATCCACCATCTTTTGTACTATCAGAAAAACCGAGCATTATGGTTTGTCTATTGCCTCTTTTCTTTAAGTGTTCGGCATAAAAAGGATGAGTGTATAAACTTTCCATTACCGCTGCGGATGATTTCAAATCGTTCACAGTTTCAAATAATGGCATAAAATCAACGCTCAAGCTATCCTTTTTCCATCCACTCCATAAAAACAAAGTTATTAGTTGCAGTATATCAGAGGCTTGTTGGCAATTACTTATAATAAAACGTTGGCAACCCTTTTCGCCATTTGAATATTGTATTTGCTTAATCAGTCTGATGGTATTCAAAGTATCCTTTGTCATACTATCCGCATCATCAGGACATTGATAATCAGCTTCATTGAAAGTTAATTGGGCTAATTTTTCCTTTTCATTTAACAAATTATAACCAGTAGGTATACCTGTGTCAATACCCGCTTCATCAGTACAAAAATTAAATACACTTCTAAGGATCCTGCTATCTTGCCTAATATCAAGCGTAGCAAAATAACAGCCAAATAGCTTTATTTTTTTTATCAGGTCATTAACAATATCTACAAATAGCGCATCGTGTTCATCTATTAAAGTTTGGCTAATTGATTGCAACAAATCAATTAATTTTGATTGCAAATCTTCCGGATCCTCTAAATTATTTGCATTCTGGTATATAAGCTTTTCAAGTGTAGCCATTGCTTTTTCAACACCTCTAAAAGTTATTCGACGTTTAAGTAGTCTGAAATCGCGGTAATAACATCTAAAAACTCTTTGTCTTAAAAAACTTGCAACAGCTTTTGTAGTTTCAGTAGTTACGTTTGGATTTCCGTCTCTATCGCCCCCCGGCCAAAAACCCAATTCTAACAATTGATTTATGCCATCTGGCTTAATATCAAATTCTTCTTCCAATTTTGATTGAATACCTGATAATGCGTGGTAAAAAATATTTTCCAGGAACCAAGCCAAACTAATTGCCTCATCAACCGGTGTTGGCGAAGTTTTATTAAAAAAGGGCGTTTTACCCAATTGTTGTAATAATACATCAATGGTATTGATATCGTTGATTTTCAAAGCCTCAATTAAGTCGGTCATTATGCCAAGCACCGTTCCGGGGTAAAATTGGGTAGGATGCGCAGTAAGTACCAATCGCAAAGAAAAATCATTCAATTTTTCACTTATTTTATCTCTGGCTTGTTCACTAACCGCTGCCTGTTGTAATAAACTTTGTAAGGTACCGCTATCATCCGAGCGTCCAATTTTACCAAATGAGGAATCTTCAATGGCATCAAATAGTACAACCTGTCTTTCAATATATTGAATAAACCTAAACATCCTGTTTATTTGTTCACGATCATCAATACCCGGAACATATTTATTAAAAAAAGAACTTATAATTGTTGACGGGGATACCAGGTTATTTGCCTCCTTTTCGCAATGTGAACTGAAGAATGGTAATAGTATCCCAGTATCTTTTACCTGATAAAAAGGTAATGTTTGAAATAAACTGTTGTACAACTCAAAACGGGTAACAACTTCATTGTTAAAGGCGGTTTCCCTCTGACTGAGTTTTAAAGTTGATGGCATATCAATTAAGTACTTAAATAGGTGTTCAAAAAAATTGGTTAATGACTAAATTTTAGACATAGTATCCATGATTTTAATTCATTAAGATATTATTTTATAAATGTAATAAAAATATGTAATTAACAATGCTAATATAAAATTATTGCAATTTTTATTATAATACCATATAAATATTAAAAAAATGTAAATTTGCAGTGGATTTCTTTATACCAGATAAATAAAGTGAAAATACAATAATTATTGCCTGTTTATTTTGAAAATAAACTTTCACCAAAATTGCAGGAGTAAACCAATCACATAACTGGATTGTCTCCTTTTTTTAAATTTTACAATTTAGAAATGTTATTAAAAATCAACCACAGAGAATTAAAGGGTTTTTTTTATAGCCAATATTTTTCAGATGGTTTACGGATATCATTGGGCATATTGATACCTGCTTTGGTATCAATACAATTAAATCACTTTGATATTGGTTTGGCCTTATCATTGGGAGCGCTGTGCATTTGTGTAAATGATAACCCGGGTCCTGTTTTATACAAGCGAAATGGGATGGCTATAGGAAATATTTTTTTATTTGTAGTGGCTGTTACTACAGGCTTTGCTCGATTAAATCCATATACCCTTGGAATAGAAATAACGCTATTTTCCTTATTATTTTCCCTTTTTGTTATTTATGGAAATAGAGCAGGTTCAATTGGGACATCGGCCTTACTTGTGATGATTTTTATGCTCGACAAGCAACTAAAACCAGATGAAGTATTGGGGTTTAGTGCAATCCTTTTGGCTGGTGGAGTATGGTATATGTTGTTTAGCATTGTTTTTATTAAGGTTAGGCCATATAGGGCAGCTCAACAAACTTTGGGTGAAAGCATAAAAGATATTGCCCGATTTTTAAGAATTAAAGCCGACTTTTATGTACATGAGGTTGCTATTGACGAGAATTACAAGAAGTTGGTATCTCAACAAATAAAGGTTAGTCAGGACCAGGACGCGGTTCGGGAAATATTATTTAAGAGCAGGATTTTGGTTAATGAATCAAACAATGCCGGTAGGATTTTAATATTAACCTTTATTGATGTAGTGGATATGTTTGAGAAAATAATGGCTACCCATTATGACTATTCATCTATCAGAGAAAAGTTTAAAGATACTGGCATACTTAGTCAAATAGCCGAAATTTTAGTAGAGATGGCCAATGAGGTTGATAATATTGCCTACATGGTATTAACTAATAACCGTAAAAAAAGATTAAAATATTTCAATGTTGGCTTGGACGAATTAAAAATTAAAATTGATAAAATAAAAGAACAAGATAAGGGTATTAGTAACCTTGCACTCAAAAAAATACTAGTTAATTTACGCGATTTAAATAGCCGCATAACCAGTATATATAATTACTATCATTCTAAATCATCAGAAACCTTAATTGAAAATGATTTAGATATGGAATATTCAAGGTTTGTAACGAGTCAGGATTATTCACCATCTATCTTTTTTAATAACCTTACATTCAAATCAATCATTTTTAAACACGCACTCCGTGTTTCAATAGTTTGCCTTATTGGTTATATAACTGCTAGTACCATAGCCATTGGTCATCATAGTTATTGGGTATTACTAACCATTATAGTAATACTAAAGCCAGGTTTTAGTTTATCAAAACAAAGAAACTTTGAAAGATTGGTTGGTACCATTGGAGGAGGTATTATTGGCATATTGATTTTGTTATTTATTAACGATAAAACAACTGAGTTTATCCTACTGGTTGTTTTTATGATAGGAACCTACAGTTTTCTACGATTAAATTACATAGTAAGTGTAATTTTTATGACACCGTATATTCTTATACTTTTTAAATTATTGGGGGTAGGCATGGTGGTACAGGAACGAATAATTGATACTGCAATCGGATCAACAATAGCCTTTTTGGCAAGCTATTTATTATTTCCTAGTTGGGAATTTCAAAAAATAAATGATAACCTTAAAAGTGTAGTATATGCCAATACTAACTATTTAGTAAAAATAGCCAATATTATTTGGGGTATGGAAGTAAATAAAGTTGAATATAAACTTGCCCGTAAAGATGTTTTTGTTAATTCGGCCAATTTATCTGCCGCATTTGAAAGAATGGCTTCAGAGCCAAAAAGCAAACAAAAAAACATCAAAGATGTCCATAAGTTTGTAGTTTTAAACCATATTTTATCTTCGTACATAGCCACTATTGCAGCTGGCCTTGCAAGCAAGGGTATAAACAAAACCTCAGCTGATAATTTAAAGCTTATTAAAAAAAGTATAGCCGTTTTAAACGAATGTAATAAGAAAATGGGTGGTAAGATTGCTTCTTTAAATATTGGAAAAGAATTAACATCTAATACGAATACCGAAAAAATTCATACTACAGACGATCTTCTATTGCTTGAGCAACTTGGTTTTATAAATAAAATAAGTGTGGATATAAGTAAAGTTACAGATAGTATCTTGGAAGTAATGTCTTAATATTGGAGGTAGAATTAAATAAAATTCTTTTTTATTGTTGCTAACATTTCTTGAGTTATGTTTCCATTGGTGGCAAGTAATTCGCGCGAGTTTAGAATCTCCGGACCACCTTTAAAATTCACTACCTCCCCTCCTGCCTGCCGAACAATTATTATGCCTGCAGCTACATCCCAAGGATTTAAATTATATTCGTAGTAACCATCAAATCTACCGCATGCAGTATATGCCAAATCAACTGCTGCCGAACCTAACCTTCTTAAACCATGGCAACTTTTCATAAATTCGGTAAAGAGCGCTAGATATGCGGCTTGTTTACTAAAATCGTAATAAGGAAATCCGGTTGCTAACAAACTGTTATTAATACTGGATGAAGTGCTTACTGATATTTCTTTTCCATTTAAAAATGCAGCCGAACCCTTGGAGGCATAAAAGCATTCATCCAAATTAATTTCATATACTACACCAACTACCAATTCATCATACTCTTGCAAGGCTATGCTAACTGAATAAACCGGTAAACCGTGAATAAAATTGGTTGTACCATCTAAAGGATCAATGATCCAATTATATCGCTCCCCGGTTTTATTAATAGTTTTTTCCTCGGTTAAAAAACCCGCTTCCGGCAAAAGTTTACTTAATTCGGCAACAATAATTTTCTCAGCTGTTTTATCAACAAACGAAACCATATCATTAACACCTTTATATTCAACTTTATCATTGGTAAAGGTTTTGCGTTCTTCCCTAATAAAGGCACCTGCTCTTTTGGCAATATCAATTACCTTTTTTGTTATTGCTTGATATGGCATGATTACGTAATGATAAACTGAACGAAAAAAACTTATGTACAAAATAGCTGGCAAAAAATAAACTTAAAGCTGCTGATATCCTTGCAATAGGCGGATAAAGGTGGAAGTGTCTAACAAATAATTCGAGCAAGCCCAAATTAGCAAAATATCCCAACACGGCCACCGACATAAACCTTACGAATTGTTTTAAATAAGATGATTTAGATTCGGTAAAAACGAAGTAGCGGGTGATTAAAAAGTTAATGAAAACACCCAAGAAAAATGATAACGAAAAAGAGAGGAAATAATTACTTATAACAAAGTTGAAAATAATATATTGGTTAACCTTAAATATAATTTTATAAAACACGTAAAAAGCTGATTGATCGGCCAAAAAACCTATCCCTACAGAAAGTATAAACCTAATAACCTGGTTATTTAATAATTTATTAGCAAATGTACTTTTAGCCATTTGCAATTACAGCGTCCTTTTTCTTCATTCCATTTATTACCAAAGCAACCCCACCCAAAAACATTATAATAGATATTAACTCCGCTTGGGTGAAATTAATACCTGCAACATGATATTTTGTGTTAACCCTAATTAATTCAATTAAAAAGCGTTCAATACCATTCAAAATTAAATAAATACCGAACATAATACCGGGTAGTTTTATTTTTTTACGGATACCCCACAACACAAAAAACAATATTATACAAACTACTGATTCATAAAACGATGTTGGAAAAACACCAACAGGTAATTCATGACAATATTTACCTATGCAACCATTTATATAAACACCTTCATCATTAATGTTATGTGGGTATTTAAATGACCACATCCAATCCGGAGCCCAACTCAGCCAGTTTGGTTTTGGTAAATAGTTGTTTATACCCCAATCACCATCCCCCGACATTTGACAGCCTATTCGACCTATGCCATAGGCAAGCATCATTCCGGGGCCCCCGATATCAAGCATTGTTAAAAATTTAATACCGTTTTTACGTGCTATATATAAAACTGCAGCGCCTCCACAAATTAAACCACCGTAAAATGTTAAGCCACTAAATCCAATTAACATTCCAACTGGATCTTTCATAAAATCGCCCCAGTTTTCAAGTGCATTAAACAATTTAGCTCCTGCAAAGCCAAAAACAGCCGCCCATAATAATATAGTACCCATCAATTCATGAGCCGCAACAATTACCCTTTCGGTTTTAGGCTCCGGGAGCTCTTGTTTCTTAGCCTCCGCATAGGCCCAATAACCAAAAATAGCCGCGCCAATAATACCACCTATCCAATTTCCTCTAAATGATAAAATGAAACTTTGAGGATTATCCAATAAGGTATGAAAATTAAAAACAGCATCAATTAATTTATAACCTAATATAAAACCAAAAATGGAATTCCCTACAAGCTCATTAACGGAGATTGGTTTACCGATTACAACAGTTTTCTCAATTTGCTTAAGCAAGCCTTCGCGTTCTTTTCGATCAAACTCTTTTACAAAAGTTTGATAGGCGGCTACAAAAGCCAATGCTACAAAAAATCCAAATGATTGGATTAATTGAAAAAATGTAATGTTTAACCCGGTTAAGTATTGTATTAGATAGGATAAATTAGGGAACATAATTAATTGATTTAAGGGCCAAATTAGTATTAATGTGCAAGCATTTCTTCTATTTCGGTAAATTCAACATCACCATTTGGTGAAATTTGTGTTAAGAAAACTTTTTTTAATTCGTTTATTAAAAGTGGATCATATTTTGCGGCAACCTTTACATAATTACGTGTAAAGCCATGCATATATCCATCTTTTAAATCGGCCTCAAATAAAACTTCTTCGGTTCTGTTTAGCTGACTTTCATAAAATGCTCTTCTCTTCTTTTCTGATAATATATGAAGCATTTTACTTCTTTCAGCTCTGATATGGCCAGGCACTATACCATTCATTTCGGCTGCTAAGGTGTTTTCCCTTTCCGAATAGGTAAAAACATGGAGATATGAAACTGGTAATTCGTTTAAAAAATTATAAGTATCAATAAAATCATCATTCGTTTCGCCCGGAAAACCCACAATTACGTCAACACCAATACAACAATTTGGGAGTGTTTCCTTTATTTTTTCTATTCTATCGGCATATTGTTCCCTTTTATACCTTCTACGCATTAAACCCAGTACCTTGTTATTGCCTGATTGTAAGGGAATATGAAAATGCTGTACAAATTTATTTGATATGGCAACAAAATCTATAATTTCATCAGTTAGCAGGTTTGGTTCAATGGATGAAATACGTATTCGATTTATATCCTCTACATTATCCAATTCCTTAATTAGATCAATAAATTTGTCTTTACGTTCGCCTCCTCTTATGCCAAAATCGCCAAGGTTTACGCCTGTTAAAACTATTTCCTTTACACCGGATTTTGCAATAATTTCAGCTTGCTTTATAACCTTTGGTATTGTTTCGCTCCTACTTGCGCCACGAGCAAGAGGTATGGTGCAAAATGTACAAGAGTAATCACAACCATCCTGAACCTTTAAAAAAGTTCGGGTGCGATCGCCAAATGACCATGAAGGAATAAATTCATTAGCCTCGGATACAGGCTGGTTAAATATTTTAGCTTTATTATTTTTTGTTAAATCAGTTATATAATCAACAATTTGAAACTTTTCGGCAGCACCTAAAACCACATCAACGCCAGGAATGTTTGCAATTTCGGTAGGTTTTAGTTGGGCATAACAACCTACTATGGCAATAAATGCATTGGGTGAAATTTTGAGTGCCTCATTCACCACTTTTTTACATTTTTTATCAGCATTTTCAGTTACCGAACAAGTATTTATTACAAAAATATCGGGCGTTTCGGTAAAATCAACAGTGTTAAAGCCCGATTTATTAAATAAACGGCCAATTGTTGATGTTTCAGAATAATTTAACTTACACCCTAAGGTATAAAATGCTACTTTCTTATTCATTTAAATTGCAAAGATAGTATTTTTTAAAACCTTATATTGAATTTTAACAGGAGGTTTAAAAACCAAGGTAAACTATTTATAATGAGATTATTAATTGATATTTAATAGCTGAAATTATCCTTACATAAATAAAAAAATCAGCCATTCCATCTATAGCTGTCATTTTCAAGCCCCATTAAATCTATAATTCGGCTTACTACCGTTAGTGCTAAATCTTCTATTGTTGCCGGTTTGCTATAAAAAGAAGGGACTGCCGGACAGATTATTCCACCTGCCTCGGTTATAGTTTGCATGTTACGGATATGGATCAAGTTCAAAGGGGTATCTCTGGCTACTAATATTAATTTTCGTCGCTCCTTTAAAATAACATCTGCTGCCCTGGTAATTAAATCATCAGATATTCCTGCGGCTATTCTTCCCAAAGTTCCCATTGAACAAGGAACTACAACCATTGTATTAAATTTGGCTGATCCGGAAGCAAAGGGAGCCATAAAATCATTTTTGTTATAAATTTTATAAGGAAAAGACTGATAACTATCATTACCTAGTTCAAAATTCCAAACATCTTTTGCATTATCAGACATTACAAGTGCTAATTCATCTATTTGATTTGACAATTGTTGTAACTTATTTAATAATAATTGAGCGTAAATAGACCCACTTGCACCGGTAATAGCAATAACTATTTTATTTTTCATATTTAACGAAGGTAATATTTGCTTTTCATTTTAATGTTAAAAGAAAAAAGGGCCGAATAACAAAGTACTCGACCCTACATCTACCTATGAAAAACATGCCCTTTAGGAGGGCATTACAAATGTATAAACAGTTTTTTAATATTTAAATTATTCTGCAAATAAATTTAACTTATTTATTGATTTTATTTTCAATTAAGGATTGTATCATCCCATCAACCAAGCCAAATGTTGGCACATATAGGTTTTTTATGTTGGCAATTCTCATAATGGTTAAAAAAATTTCACATGCCGGAATAATAACATCTGCTCTATCCTGGTTTAATCCTAAAATATTGATTCTATCTCTTAGCGAATAAGAATTTAAATGGTAATATATTGATTTTAATTTAGCAAAAGTTAATGGTGCTTTGTTAGGTTCTTCGGCTATCTTGTATAATTTATTTATATTTCCTCCGGTACCAATGCCTAATATGGTTTTGAATTGGCGGGTATTATCGCGTATAAAATTTTTCATCGCATTCCAATTCTCATCCGAGTCTTTATTATCTAAGATGCGAATAGTTCCTATATTAAATGATTTGGAAGCTACTAAAGTTCCGGCAGAAAAAAGTGATAATTCAGTACTTCCTCCTCCAACATCTATGTACAGATAATTCTTTTCATTATCAAGCATTTGCTCTATATGAGAGGCATAAATAATACTTGCTTCCTTTTGTCCGCTTATTATTTCAAGATTTATAGAGGCCTCTTGAAGAATTCTTTTAACTATTTCATTCCCATTTGAAGCTTCTCTCATGGCAGAGGTAGCAAAAGCCAAATAATTTTCAACCTTATAAACATCCATTAAATTACGGAAAGCACTCATGGTTTTGATAAGATCATTTATTTTCTTATCCGATAAATAATTATCTAAGAATGCATCATCACCTAAGCGTAATGGAACCCTTAACAAGGTGTTTTTCTTAAAATAAATTGAATTATTTGATTCAATAATGTCAGCAATTAATAGCCTAACTGCATTTGAGCCAATATCTATAGCGGCGTATCTCAATTTTCTGGAAGTTATTTACTTTTTAATTTCAAGTAATTATAAATTTCAATTTGTGCACGATGTTGTGTTGCTGATTTTGTTTTGCGGTATTTATTGGTATTGTGACTGTTTATTTCGCGTGCCTTGGTGTTATCTTGAAGTTGTATGTTTATGATATCTTTAATTTCAGTTTTTAATTGCTCATCATAAATTGGAAAAGCTACTTCAACCCTTGTATCAATATTCCTGCTCATAAAATCAGCAGAAGTTAAGTAAACAAGTTCATCTCCATCATTATGGTATATATGCACCCTTGAATGTTCAAGATATTTATCAATAATACTAATCACCTCAATGTTTTCGCTATAACCTTTGGCACCTGGCACCAAACAACACATACCTCTTATAATCAATTTTATTTTCACGCCTGCATTACTAGCCTCATACAATTTTTCAACCATTTTTTCATCAGCAAGGCTGTTCATTTTCAATATCATCGAGGCCTCTTTACCGGCTTTTGCATTCTTAATTTCGTTATCAATTAACTTGTAATATGCTGGCCTCGAATCAATGGGAGAAACAATTAAATGTCTTAACCCTCTTGGTAGCATATTTTTATTAAGTGATTTAAAAACTGCAATCAAATCTTCGGTGATTTTTTTATTGGCAGTTAATAGTGTATGATCAGCATACATGCGAGCTGTTTTCTCATTATAATTACCAGTTGATAAAATACCAAAGTTTTGAACCTCACCGTTTACAACCTTAGTTACCAAACATATTTTTGAGTGTACTTTATAATTTTCAATTCCATAAAGTACAATCACTCCTTCTTCTTCTAATCGTCTGCTCCATGAAATGTTGTTTTGTTCGTCAAAACGGGCTCTTAGCTCAACCAAACAAGTAACCTTTTTCCCATTTTTAGCAGCATTTATCAAAGCATGCATAATACTTGAATTTTCTGCCACTCTGTACAAAGCAATACTTATTTCTTTAACATTTGGATCAATAGCTGCTTCACGCAAAAAATGGATTACATAATCGTATGATTGGTAAGGGGTACTAATTAAATAATCTTTAATGGCTACCATGCTCATTAAACTTTTACCAAAAGAAAGGCCATCAACAGGTAAAGGAATATTTTTTTGATATTCTAATTCAGGTTTACCAACATTGGGGAATGAAATGAAGTTTTTAAAATTATGATAACGGTTACCGGGTATTAAATTTTCAGTATGCAAACCCATTTTGGCAATCAAGTATTTAAACATTTCGGGTGGCATTTCTGCGTCATATAGCAATCGCATTGGTTTCCCTTTTTTTCGCTTTTGTAAGCTTTTTGATAAGGCATCAATAAACTTGCCTGATACTTCCTTGTCTAAATCAAGCTCGGCATCTCTGGTTAATTGTATAGAATAAGCCTCCATATAATCATGCTCAAAAATGAAGAATATATCTTCGAGACTATATCTTATAACATCATCAGATAAGATGATGAATTTTAAATTATTGGTTTCAGGAAGCACAATAAACCTCGACAATGTATCAGGAAATTCAATTAGGGCTAATTGTGTTTTACCGTCTTTTACTAACCTAATAAAAAAATAAATAGCCCTATCTCTCAATTCGGGAAACGGTAAACTATCATCAATCATGATAGGTACCAGTGCAGGTAATAATTTTTCTCTAAAATATCGCTTAACAAACTCACCCCTACTTACGTTTAATTGTTTATCATTTAAAATAAAAATTTTCTCTTCGGCAAGTTGCCTTACTATGGTATTTTCGTATAAATTGTTAAACTTCCGCTCTTGCCTAATAACAATATTTTTTATTTGAGTAAGGAGCTTTTTAGGGTTATAGCCTAATATAACTTTTGCTTTTTCGTTTAAATTGGAAAGACGACTCAAGGTGGCAACCCTTACCCTATAAAACTCATCAAGATTGGAAGAAAAAATAGCCAAAAACTTAATTCTTTCTATTAATGGAACAGTTGGGTCAGCAGCCTCCTGAAGTACCCTATCATTAAAATATAGCCAACTAATTTCGCGGTTTATTAAGGGAGTTTTATTTTTATCCATAGTTAACAGACTAAAAGCCAGATTTACAAATCTGCATATTTTGGTGTTAATTTAGTATTAACTCATTAGTAAACAAAATATATTTATTTAGATGGGCTGAATTTAATTAGTTTTAAAATCCGTTATATATACCCTTGGTAAAAAAACAGGATAAAATAATGAAAGCAATTTTAATAGTGGTATTTGCCACCTATACCATTACATTTGCAGTATAATTTTAATTCTTCAAAAATGCCTACATTCGATATAGTTAGTAAAATAGATGGACAAACTCTTGATAATGCCATTAATACAGCTAAAAAAGAAATTTTAAATCGCTACGACTTTAATGGTAGTAAAAGCACCATAGAACTTGATAAAAAGACCAATATTATTACGATTGTAACCGAGGATGATATGCGACTAAAGGCGATACAAGATGCCATTATAAGTCGTATGGTAAAACAACAACTTGATCCTAAGGCACTTGATTTTGGTAAAGAACAATATGCTTCAGGAAATATGATCAGAAAGGAAATTAAAATTAAGGAAGGTATTGACAAAGAAGCCTCGAAAAAAATAGTTAAGAAAATTAAGGATAGCGGCTTAAAAGTGCAGGCAAGCATTATGGATGATCAAGTACGTGTTCAAGCAAAAAAGATTGATGACCTACAAGCAGTAATAAGCCTTTGCAGAAGCGATGATTTTGGGCAACCCTTACAATATATAAATATGAGAGACTAGATATAACCTAAAAAATCAATTTACATTAGGCCCTGGACTAAAAAGAAAATACCTATTGCAGCGAAGGCAATACTACCATACCATAAACCCTTACGTTTAGTAACTATTGAAATTGCGCCTATTGAAATGGCTATTTGAAACAATGTAACTCCTTTGGCCAAAATTCTATGACGGATTAGATGATCATCAGATTCTTTTTTGAAATCCTGCGCCTCCTTCATAATATTTGCTTGTTCAAGCTTGTTTTCACGTATTTTTAAAGTATCCTTTGCGGCAGGAGTTTTACCTAAAGCAATTAGTATTTTATTTGATGAATTTAAAGTTTCTGATTTTATACTTTTAGCTTCATAAAAAGCCCATTGGTCAGACGATTTTATTTGGGAAAGCATTGCTTCATCCGCGTGATCACTTGCTAGCAAGCCGGTTATCGCGGCCAGAACTGCAATTATTGCGGTTGTTAAGGCTACATAAAGCACCCATTTTTCTTTTCCTTCATTTAAAATATGGTGCGCATGTTCGTTACTGTGTTCACGGATATTTTCAGAATAATCTTCAATTTCGCTCATTGTGTATTAATTAACAGATTCGATTATTGATTGTTTTAATAGCATAAAATCATTTCAAATTTAGCTTTAATTTTAATTTTTCATTGAAAATATTTACCAAACCAGGATTAAATTGAATTTAACAGTTGATCTGATATTTCAATTTTAATTTTAAATTTGTGCTTAGGCTAAAGGGTTTTTCTATTGTTAAAATATAAGGAGAAAAATCATAAAAATTTATTTAACCTATTGATATTTAGCCTCTATACATGAAACTAACTATACACGGTGCGGCGCAACAAGTTACAGGTAGCATGCACTTACTTGAAACCGGCAGCTACAAAATTTTAATTGATTGTGGTTTAGATTACGAAAAAGACCGAAACGTACTATCGAACGAAGATTTTCCTTTTAATCCGGCTGACATTGACGTGGTAATATTAACGCACGCTCATATTGACCATTCAGGAAATTTACCCACATTGGTTCGATTGGGCTTTAATGGCCAAATATTATGTACCGCCCCTACCGCTGAATTAACCGAATTATTATTACTTGATTCGGTAAGTATATTTATGCGAAAGGTTAATAACAGTCGCAAACATAAAAGAGGTAAGGTTAATCATGGGCAACAACCTTTGTATCTGCAAAAACATGTAATGGATACTGTTGAGCGCTTTATTACAATCGGATACAATAAACCATTTCGAATTACTGATGATGTAACAGTTACATTTAGTCAGATAGGTCATTTATTAGGTGCTGCAGCAGTTATTTTAGAAATACAGGAAGATGGTAAATTAAAAACAATAGGCTTTACAGGCGATATAGGACGCAAAAATTACCCTGTTCTTGAAGATCCTCAACCTTTACCACCTGTAAACTATCTTGTTTGCGAATCAACATATGGTGGTAGGTTTCATACCACTGATAAAACAGTTGAACAAACTTTGATTGAAATAATTGAAAAAGCATGCATTAAAGAACAAGGCAGACTTATTATACCTGCATTCAGCATTGGGCGTACACAATCATTGGTATATTCATTGAATAAAATTTTTAGTAATAATTTACTTCCAACAGTTAAGGTATTTGTTGATAGTCCGCTTGCCTCTCGTTCAACTCAAATTTTTCGGAAATACCATAACTTAGTAAATAAGGAAGCAAAAGAGTTTTACGAAAAAACAGGAGACGAGTTTGAATTTGACAATTTGACCTATGTTGAAAATTTAAAAGACAGTAGGCAGGTTTCAAATTATTTTGAACCATGTATCATAATTTCATCAGCAGGTATGCTTGATGGTGGCCGAATTCAAGACCATTTATTTCATAACATTCAAAATTATTATTGTACAATTTTATTTATTGGTTACTGCGCCAAGGGCACTTTAGGTTACCGCTTATTAAGAGGCGACCCGATTGTACATATTAAAGACCGAGACTTGGCAGTTTATGCTACAATTAAAAAAACAGACGTACTGAGCGCACATGGCGATCATAATGATTTGGTTAATACAGTTTTACAAATTGAAAAAGATCAATTAAAACAAGTATATTTAGTTCATGGTGAAACAGAAAGTATGGATGCACTGGCAGAATCATTAATTACCGAAGGTATTGAAACCATTATTCCTGAGAAAGGAAAAACATTTATACTTAATTAAGGAACCGGGTTTATCAATAAGATTACTATTAATATACTTCAAGCTAATTTTAATATTCCCATTTAAATAAAACTAAAAAAAAATTACAAAGTAGTGTATCAATTTAACCTTTTTTTACGTCTTATATAAAAAGTATTATTTGAGGTTTCCTTTAATTATTATAATTGCTAAAAAGACTATTATTGTCAACCAAAACTTAATCCTTGTTTTTTATTTATTACAGTGTTTAATAATGTTTTAACACTGATTCAGCTAGAAATTAACTTTATTACATATCTAATGGCCGAGAGTTTTAATATTATTTTAACAATTAAATAATATTATTAGTTTCATAATTATATAACAAACCTGTTACAATATTAATAATCAGAACTTTATTTTTTTAGTATATTTGCATTAATTAATTTGGATGAAGAAATCGCTTTATACAATTATTACAGACAAACCTTATTTAATTTATTTTTTGTGGTTTGGTTTAAGCTTTTTTACTGTAGGTAAAAGTGTTCTTTTAAACTATGTTCCCAATAATTATTTGGTTTATAAGTATAATTTTATAAATCTGATAAATCAACATAACCTTTATTTACCACAGCCTACTCATTACGCCGATCTAAATCATTATGGGCCAATATTTGCTATTGTAATTGCACCCTTTGCATTAATGCCCAACGCAATAGGAATGGTATTATGGGTGATGTTCAATGCCTTTATTTTGATGAGGGCAATTCAAACACTCCCTTTTACAAAAAATGCTAAATTAATTACCTTATTAATTTGTGCCCATGAATTAATGACCTCATCTGGAAATATCCAAGTTAACCCATTAATTGCCGCTTTAATTTTATTTAGTTTTTATTTTATAAAAACAGAAAAAGATTTTTGGGCTGCGCTCATGATTGCCTTAGGACTATTTATAAAACTATATGGTATAGTTGGATTATCATTTTTTTTCTTTTCCCAAAATAAAATAAAACTAATTGTAAGTTTAATTTTTTGGAGTTTAATCCTTTTTGTTTTACCTATGGTCCTTTCATCACCAAAATTTATTTTCCAAACTTATAACGATTGGTATGTTGATTTAATTTCAAAAAACAAATCGAACATAAGTTCAACCAGAGAGGATATTTCTGTAATGGGTATGATTAGAAAAATTGCATACCCACAATTAAAAAATTTATTTGTAATTGTTCCCGCTATCTTAATGTTTTTACTTAGTTATATCAGAGTAAACTGTTTCAAAAATTTAAATTTCCAATTACTTTTAGTAGCCTCTACATTGATATTTCCGGTAATATTTAGTACCGGGTCAGAGTCGCCAACTTATATTATTGCTTTTGTTGGTGTGGCTATATGGTATATAAATTCCGAAAAACCAATTTCAACTTTAACAATAATTTTATTGTTTTTTGCGCTAATCCTCACAAGTTTTTCGCCCTCAGATTTATTCCCAAGGTATTTAAAAGTTCATTTTGTTGAACCTTACGCCTTAAAGGCATTGCCATGCTTTTTGATATGGCTGAAAATTATTTATGAAACCTTGTTTAGAAAATTTAATACTTCCGAACCAACCTTAACCATCATATGAAAAAGAAACTTTCTATCATTATCCCTTCTTTTAACGAAGAAAAAAATATTAGTCAATTAATTTTAAAAGTTAATCAGGTACTTAAACCAACCCCCTACGATTTTGACTTTATTTTTGTTGACGACGGCAGTACAGATAACACCTTAAATGAAATTAAGTTGCAAGCCAAATTGCACAATAATGTATACTATGTTCAATTGTCGCGTAATTTTGGTAAAGACCATGCACTTAAAGCAGGTATAGATTATGCAAATGGAAATGCAATAATAACCATGGATGCCGATCTTCAGCATCCACCAGAGCTTTTGCCCAAAATGTTACATTTATGGGAGAAGGGAAACAACATAGTTTACACATATAGGGTTGACCCTAATCCGCACGTAAAAAAACGACAAAAAATAACCTCAAAGCTTTTTTATAAGGTAATAAATTTATTTTCTGATATCAAGCTAGAAAACGGAGCTTCCGATTTTCGCATCCTAGATGAAAAAGTAGTAAATGAATTAAAGAAAATTGATGAGTACGAGATTTTTTATCGAGGTATGGTTAAATGGGTTGGATTTTCGCAAATTGGCATTCCATATACACCAGCTCAACGCCATTCAGGTACGCCTAATTATTCTTTTATAGCCCTTGTTAAACTTGGTATTAGCAGTGTTATGGCATTTAGCGTTAGGCCATTATATATTGCTACCGGAATTGGAATATTTTTCTCATTATCATCCTTATTATATATCCCTTATATTTTTATAAGTATAATTTCGGGCCATGCAGTTTCTGGCTGGGCTTCAATTATTGCAACAATTTCATTTTTTGGAGGTTTGCAACTTTTAGTTTTAGGAATAATTGGTATGTATGTTGGCAAAATTTTCATACAAACCAAAAACAGGCCAAATTATATTATCAATAACAAAAACATTGAATTTAAAAAAGACAATATTGTTGGGGTTTGATGTTGAAGAATTCGACCTACCAATTGAATATGGTAAAACTATATCATTTAATGATCAAATTACAATTTCAACAACTGGAACATTAAATGTATTAGCTTTATTAAGGAAGCATGAAATAAAGGCAACTTTTTATTGTACAGCAAATTATGCTTTAAATAAACCAGATATTATTAGTGAAATAGTTGCTGAAGGTCATGAAATTGCTTCACATGGCTATTATCATTCTGATTTTCGAATTGAGCACCTTAAACAATCAAAAGATTTATTAGCCAATATTTCAAATACCGAAATAACCGGTTATAGAATGGCCAGAATGATGAAGGTAGATGAGCTTGAAATAAAAAATGCCGGCTATTTATATAATTCCTCGCTCAACCCTACTTGGTTACCGGGCAGATATAATAACTTTAATAAGCCAAGAGCTTATTTTTTTGAAAAAGGAGTACTACAAATACCTGCTTCAGTTACACCTTTAATTAGGTTTCCATTATTTTGGTTAACTTTTCACAATATTAGTCTACCAATAATTACGTGGTTGGCCAATTCAACAATAAACACGGATGGCTATCTTAATTTATATTTTCATCCTTGGGAATTTATTGAATTGCATGGAAACAAGTCTCTTGGTTTACCATCCTATATTTCAAAAAATACCGGTCAAGTTTTTATTAACAAGGTAAGTGATTTTATAGTTTGGGGGAAGCAAAAAGGTTATCAATTTAAAAAGACAAATGAATTTGCAAAATCAATATATAATGAAACGACCTGATTAATAATTAAATTAACCAGGTCGTTTTTACTATTTTATTGAAATTTTTAATTCTTAAAATGATCAATTATCAAATTTGCCAATTCTAAACCTATCCGCTCCTGAGCTTCATTTGTTGAGGCACCAATATGAGGTGTTAATGATATTTTTGGATGACTAAGAATGTCTACTCGTGGGGTAGGTTCATTATCATAAACATCAAGGGCAGCAAATGATATTTTACCGCTATCAAGTGCGGTTATTAAAGCATCTTCATCAATAAGTCCACCCCTTGAACAATTAACAACTCCAGCTCCCTTTTTCATTTTTTCAAATTCTGTTGAACCAATAATTGGTTTATCAACAAATGGCGTATGGATGGTAATAAAATCAGCATTTTTTATAATATGCTCTTGTGTTACACTTTGAATAGTAATTTTAACCACAATTCCTCCTCCCAAAACAACCTCAACCTCCGGATTAAATGGATATAAATCATAAGCAAGCACTTCCATGCCTAGTCCTAAAGCAATTTTAGCAACTTCACGGCCTATACGTCCGAAACCTAAAATACCTAAAGTTTTACCACGTAATTCAACACCTTTAGCATAGGCTTTCTTTAAATCATTAAATTTAGTGTTACCCTCAACAGGCATTTTTCTATTACTATCCTGTAAAAACCTTACACCAGTAAACAAATGGCTAAATACCAATTCAGCCACTGATAATGAAGATGAGGCCGGTGTATTATAAACGCCTATGCCTTTTTCGCGTGCATATTCAACATCTATATTGTCAACACCAACGCCGCCTCTGCCAATCAGTTTTAAATTTGGACAAGCATCAATTAGCGCTTTCCTAACCTTAGTAGCACTACGTACGGTAATACCATCATAGTTTTGTAGTTTAGTTAACAGCTCATCCTGCGGGATATTATTAGTATCTATAATAAATCCGGCTTCTTCTAAAAGTTGTTTACCAGCCGGGTCAATACCGTCATTAGCTAATATCTTTATCATTTTAATGCGTTATAAATGGTATGCTTATTTTAAAATGAGTATATATTTTAAGTATTTGAATACTAAATATATACTCAAATCTATTATTTATTTTTTTCGGCAAATTCTTGCATAGCTTCAATCAATACATGTACACTGGTTATTGGCAAAGCATTATAAATAGATGCCCTGAAACCCCCAACACTCCTATGACCTTTTATGCCAACTATCCCTTTTTCATCGCATAGCTTTAAAAATGGTTTTTCATGTTCAGGATTTTCGGTTACAAAGCAAACATTCATCTTTGACCGATCTTCTTTTGCACAAACAGTTTTAAATATTGGATTTCGTTCAATTTCATCATACAAAATTGCCGCTTTAGCAGTATTTTCGGTTTCTATTGCCGCTACCCCACCCTTTGATTTTAACCATTTTAAAGTGAGCATTGATACGTAAATGGCAAAACAAGGCGGTGTATTATACATTGAACCACCCTCTATTTGGGCTTGATAATTAAACATAGCGGGAATTTTACGTCCGGTTTTACCTAAAATATCATCTTTTACGATCACCAAGGTAGTACCTGCAGGACCCATATTTTTTTGAGCACCTGCATAAATTAAACCAAAATCAGCAACGTTGATTATGCGGCTAAAAATATCAGACGACATATCACATACTAGCGGAATTGAGGAGATTGGAAATTCCTGTAATTGAGTGCCATAAATAGTATTATTTGAGGTAATATGAAAGTAGGCAGCATCGGCAGGAATTACATAATCTTTGGGGATATAAGTAAAATTGCTTTCTTTTGATGTGGCCACAACTACCGTCTCGCCAAAAAATTTAGCTTCTTTCAAAGCTTTATTGGCCCATACACCGGTTTCTAAATAAGCAGCCTTGCCACCATCGGGTAAGAGGTTATAAGGCGCTAAGGCAAACTGGGTGCTTGCCCCCCCTTGTAAAAATAAAACAGAATACCCTTCAGGTACGTTTAAAAGTTCTTTAACCAATTTTATGGCTTCCTCTAATATGGCCTCAAATTCTACAGAGCGGTGAGATATTTCTAAAATAGATAATCCAATTCCGTTCAAATCTACAACTGAAGCAGCTGCTTGCTTTAAAACTTCGTGGGGCAATATGCCCGGTCCGGCACCAAAATTATGTTTCATTTGTTTATAATTGGATTGTTAAGTAAAAGAAATTAACAAATCGATATTTTGAAAGGCCAAAGGTAATTAATTTGATAATGATTGTAGAGATTATTTGCATTTTTTAAAAAATCATACATTTAGTTTATAATTACTGTCATGAATTTTAAAAAATTCAAAAAAAGAGCTTTTTATTATTTTAGAGGTAAAATTTGGATTAAGGAAATTTAACTGGATTCTTTAAATAGGTAATAGCTTCGGTGGGATTATTAGCCGAAAAAACTGAGCTACCAGCCACCAAAACTTGTGCTCCCGCAGCAATTAATTTGGAGGCATTGTTTGTATCCACACCACCATCAACTTCTATAAGTAAACCGGGATTTAATTGTTTGCTTAATTTATTTATATCGTCCAGCTTTTTATAAGTATGTTCAATAAAACGCTGACCACCAAATCCTGGATTTACAGACATAATAAGTACTAAATCAAGATCTGAAATAATATCAGCTAATAAGGATACCGGCGAATGGGGATTAAGCGCAACCCCTGCCTTACAACCTAATTCTTTTATATGTTGAATAGTACGATGCAAATTTGGGCAAGCTTCCAGGTGTACAGTTATAATTGATGCCCCAGCATCTTTAAAATCTTTTAAATATCTATCAGGTTCAACAATCATTAAATGAACATCAAGCGGTTTTTTTGAATGCTTTTTAATCGCTTTTATAACCGGAAAACCAAATGAAATATTAGGAACAAATTGCCCATCCATAATATCAACATGCACCCAATCTGCCTCACTGTTGTTAATCAATTCAATATCGCGCTTTAAATTGGCAAAATCGGCAGCTAAGATAGATGGGGCTACAAGATGGTTCATGTTACAAAGATAATGATCAATTAAAAGCCTATGAAATTTAATTTTTTAAATATCATTAATTTTCCTAATTCTTAGGTCATGATTATCAAAACCTAAATGGTGTATTTCTTAGTCAGCTATTGTTAAAAAAAATAATGAAGTTCAACTTCTAAATTTCTATAATCACAATTGAACAGGTATCAAAAAAAATAGGAATTTTGAAAATACGATCTGTAAAAATATTACGTTTAATATCGAGTTTCTAATTATATACCAATACATTATACCAACAATAAATCTTTTTACCAACAAAACTAATTATGTTTAGTTTTGTTGTATACGTAAAGTTTCCTTATAATTGACCATAAATTAATAACTATGAGATTTAAAATATTAATACCCGGGCTATTTTTAACCCTTATTGCATTTCAAAGCTGTGTTACTAAAAAACAGTATAATCAATTACAGTCGGCGTATGCAAAATCAATTGATACGAATAAAAACTTGAAGCTAAGCTGGCAAGTTACCCAACAAGAATTAGCGGTTTCAAAGGCGCGTGTTCAAAGTTTGGAAGAACAACTTGCACAAGCTAAATCAAATGCCTCGGTTTTACAAGATGCTTTAAATAAGTGTTTGGCCGGAAGCAACCAAGGCAATATAAATGTTTCAAAATTGGTTGACCAAATTAATGCAGCTGATAAATACATTCAACAATTGGTGAATGTAAAAAACAAAAGTGACTCTTTAAACATGGTACTTACCACAAACCTAACCCGTTCTTTAAGTTCGGATGAGGTAAAGAATGTAGATGTAAAAGTATTAAAAGGAGTAGTTTATATTTCATTATCTGATAATATGCTATATAAATCAGGTAGCTATGAAATTTCTGAACAAGCAAACGCTTCATTAACTAAAATTGCAAAGATCATTAATGATTATTCAACTTATGATGTACTAATTGAAGGTAATACTGATAATGTGCCAATTTCTCAGGTAAATATTCGTAATAACTGGGATTTGAGTGCTTTAAGAGCTTCATCTGTTGTTCAGGCATTACAAAATAAATTCAATGTTGATCCTAAACGCTTAACAGCTGGTGGTCGTGGCGAATTTAACCCTATTGCCGATAACAATACCCCGGCAGGTAAAATACAAAACAGACGTACACAAATTATCATTACCCCTAAGTTGGATCAGTTTATGAACCTGATAAATAAAGGTGTTGGTGGTTCAAATTAATTTTCATCCTAATAATATCAAAAAAAAGGCTATCTGATACGGATAGCCTTTTTTTTGATATTAAAACTTAATTTAAAGCAATTATAGTAGATCTAAAACAAATAGCGGTAATTGTAAAATCATGAAATTAAAAACCATTATAATCTTTTTTATTGTATTCCTAATTGCTGTTTTGCAAAATAATAGGTTAATTGAATTTAATTTTTTGTGGATGAAGTTTATTTTACCACTATGGCTTATACTTAGTTTAGTAACCACAATTGGATTTACAACTGGTTTATTGTTAATGAGTAGGAATAATTCTGGTACCGATTCTGAATCAAACAGCAATAAAAATATTCAAGATGAGGAATATTTAAAATAGGTAAACAATTAAACATAAAAAATTTGGTTTTCCTTATGCAATGTGCTTAAATCAGGTTCTTTTTCAAATATTCCAAAAACAGCAGCTCCACTCCCACTCATACTGGCATATAATGCTCCGGCCTCGTACAATGATGCCTTAACGCCTCTAATTACAGGATGGTTTTTAAAAATACTTTCTTCAAAATCATTCTTTATATATTTTTTCCATTCGCCTATTGGATATTGTATTAATTCCAACAATGAAACTTCTGCCTTTCTCGGTTTTACACCCATATAAGCCTCAGCGGTTGATACATGGGTTGGGGGCATTACCAATACTATTTTGTAAGCAGAGAGGTTCAAATTAATAGCTTCAAATTCATCACCCTTATCAAAAGCATAAACAGGCTTATTTTTAATAAAAAAGGCACAATCGGCACCTAATTTCCTGGAATAAGAAATCATCTGCTCATCTGATAAATTGAGTTTAAAAAACTGGTTCAACAATTTTATAAAAAAAGCCGCATCAGCCGATCCTCCTCCAAGCCCCGCACCTATCGGAATGTGCTTATGTAAATGAATTTTAACCGGCAATAGGTCAAAGTCTCGTTTAAGCATTTCATATCCTTTTATACATAGATTATCCTCAATTTTACCCGGGATAGGTATTCCTGATGATTGAAAACTAAATTCATTGTCTTCAATAATTTCGAGGGCATCCAGAACCTTTATGGGATAGAAAACAGTTTCAAGGTTATGATAACCATCAGGTCTGCGTTCAATTACATGCAAGCCTATATTGATTTTAGCATTTGGAAATATGATCATTGAGAATTAACTAACAATAGGTTTATTTTTCAACAACCTAAAGGTTTCCAAAAATAGTTTTTTTATTTGCTAAAGAATAAGGTTTAACCTATCATTTTGATGTAAGTTTGCTTTATTCAATGGTTTCGGATTAAATTTCAATTTAGTATAAAATGAAACAATACCTCGATTTAATGAGTCATGTTATGGAAAACGGCGTGCAAAAGCACGACCGGACGGGTACTGGCACATTGAGTATTTTTGGATATCAAATGCGTTTCAATCTAAAAAATGGTTTTCCGTTGGTTACTACTAAAAAATTGCATCTAAAATCAATCATACACGAGTTAATTTGGTTTTTAAGTGGTGATACCAATATTAAATATTTAAAGGACAACGGGGTTCGTATTTGGGATGAGTGGGCAGACGCAGAAGGAAATTTAGGTCCGGTTTACGGTTACCAATGGCGTTCTTGGCCAAAACCCGATGGAGGACATATTGACCAAATAACACAACTTATACACCAAATAAAAAATAACCCCGATTCGCGCAGAATGATTGTTTCTGCTTGGAATGTGGCTGATGTGAACCAAATGGCTTTGCCACCTTGCCATAGTTTGTTTCAGTTTTATGTTGAACCGCCCAATATTGCATTAGGCGAAGTAAAGGGTAAATTATCATGCCAATTGTACCAACGTAGTGCTGATATTTTTTTAGGTGTACCTTTTAATATTGCATCATACGCTTTATTAACCATGATGATTGCCCAAGTATGCAACCTTGATTATGGTGATTTTGTTCATACTTTAGGGGATGCCCACCTCTATAACAACCATTTAGAACAAGCTAAGCTTCAACTAAGCAGAGAACCAAAGCAACTGCCAACCATGAAAATAAACCCTGAGGTAAAGGATATTTTTAGTTTTAAATTTGAGGATTTTACTTTAGAAAACTATGAGCCATGGCCACATATAAAAGGAGTAGTTGCGGTTTAATTTAACTCCATAAAATTCTTCAAACAACAAAATCATTCTTTATTGCTTAATACCCATGATTATATCAATTGTAGTTGCAATTTCTGAGAACAATGCGATAGGCAAAGACAATAAATTACTATGGCATTTACCAAATGACTTAAAGCATTTTAAGCAGATTACAACAGGTAATACGGTTATTATGGGGCGTAAGACATTTGATTCTGTTGGTAGGCCATTACCAAATAGAAGAAACATCATTATTACCAGAAATAACAAAGCTATTGATGGTTGCGAAGTAGTACATTCAATTGAGGAAGCGCTAAAATTATGTGTAAATGAAATTGAAGTGTTTATTGTTGGTGGAGCCGAAATATATAAACAAAGTATTGACATATCTGATTTTATATACCTAACCGAAGTACACAAAACTTTTGAAGCGGATACATTTTTCCCGGAAATTGACAAAATGAAATGGACTGAAATTGAAAGAGAAGATTATGAGGCCGATGAAAAGAACAAAATTCCATATTCGTTTATCACACTTAAAAACAAAGCGCCTAAAAATGTTCTATAGTTGATTTTATAGTTACCGTTGTTAATCTTGGTATTAAAAAATAAATAAATCTAAAAAATCTAATAAGGTTTTATACCTAATTTAAGTATAATATTTATCCTCCACCCTTTTTTAATAATATATAATTTTATGCTTAGGAAATTTTATTAGATTTGCCAACTTATTAAAAAAAAGCTTACAAACTAATTATACAATATATTATTCACAATGCAAAGTAAAGGGGTTGTTATATTTTTCGCGGTAGTACTTACACTTGTATGTTTATATGAATTATCATTTACTTGGGTAGCCCGTAAGGTTGAAAATGATGCACGCGTATATGCTAAAGGCGATACTTCAAAAGTAAAATCATATTTAGATTCAATGGCTAACCAACCGGTTTACCCATTGTTAAAAGATGATTATCAGCATGTAAAACAAAAAGAAATTGCTTTAGGTCTTGACCTTGAAGGTGGTATGAGTGTTACCATGCAAATTTCATTGAGCGAGCTGGTTAAAAAACTTTCAAATAATAATCCTGATGTGGTTTTTAATCAAGCGCTAAACGCTGCTACTGCAGATGCGATTACTACTCAATCTGATTATATTACATTGTTTGTTAATGAATATGAAAAATTAAACCCAAATGGTAAGCTAGCTGCAATATTTTCAACCAAAGATAATCAGGATCATATAAAATTTAATGCTAGCAACGATGAGGTTCAGGCATATTTGAAGGAAGAAGCTGGAGTTGCTGTGAAGCAATCATACACCATCCTAAATACACGTATTGATCAATTTGGTGTTGCAAATCCAAACATATCTTTACAAAAAGGTACAGATAGGGTGTTAATTGAACTGCCAGGTGTAAAAGATCCTGAACGTGTTAGAAAGCTTTTAAGTGGTACAGCAAAACTCGAATTTTTTCAAACATATGATAACCAACAGGTATATCAATTGTTATCAAATATAAATGGCTTAATTGCAGCTAAATTAAAGGCAGCAAAAAAAGATACCGCTAAGGTAATTCAAAATGTACCCGCAAAAGCTTCAACAGATTCGGCTAAAGCTCAGGGTGCATTGGCTTTGTTAAATAAGGTACAAAAAAGTGGTTCAAAAGACACTTCGAGTCTAGGAAAAAATTCAAAGATTTCTGATCAATATCCTTTATTTAATGTTTTAAGACCAATGATGTACCAAGGCCAAAACGGTCAAGGAGAATTGGCACATGGCCCTATTGTAGGCCGTGCTGAGGTGAAAGATACCGCCAAGATTAACAAGTATTTACGTAGTGAAGATATAAAAACCATTATTCCAAGAAGTATGAAATTCCTTTGGTCGGTAAAACCACAGGATAAAACAAAAATATTTGATCTATATGCCATTAAATTAACAGGTGCCGAAAACGGACCTGAACTTACCGGTGATGTAATTAATGATGCCAGCAATGATGTTGATCAAAAAGGCAACCCCGAGGTTAGAATGGTCATGAATTCGCAAGGTGCCGAGAAATGGGGAACGGTTACTGCAGCCGCCTCAGCCGATCCTAATAACAAACAATCGATTGCTATCGTTCTAGATGATAATGTTTATTCAGCACCAGTTGTTGAAAACGCTATAACAGGTGGTGTTTCTTCTATATCCGGTCACTTTACCGTAGAAGAAGCAAAAGATTTGGCCACTGTATTAAAAGCGGGTAGATTACCTGCTCCTGCACACATTGTTGCAGAAGCAGTTGTTGGACCATCGTTAGGACAAGCAGCTATTAACTCAGGTTTATTATCAAGTCTTGTAGGATTGATAGTAGTATTGGTTTTTATGATTGCCTACTATAATAGAGCAGGTACAGTTGCGGTTGTAGCGGTAATTATAAACATTTTCTTCCTGATGGGTGTTTTAACAAGCTTAGGTGCCGTTTTAACAATGCCTGGTGTTGCTGGTATAGTACTTACCCTAGGTATATCAGTTGATGCGAACGTGTTGATATATGAACGAGTAAGGGAAGAGCTAGCGCTAGGAAAATCGCTTAGAATTGCCATAGCCGACGGTTTTAAACATGCTTTATCCTCCATTCTCGATTCGAACATTAGTACCTTCTTAACAGGATTAATATTATTTACTTTTGGTACCGGCCCGATTCAAGGTTTTGCCATCACCTTAATGATTGGTATTACTACCTCATTATTCTGCTCCCTTTTAATTTCAAGATTGCTGTTTGAGTTTATGCTTGAAAAAGGTTGGGATATTAAATTCTCAAATCCTTGGAGCTCACATACTTTCAAAAATGCCAATTATGCATTTGTAAAAAACCGTTTTAGATTTTATATTTTCTCTAGTGCGTTTATTTTAATTGGTCTTGGATCATGGGTTTATCAAGGCTTTAATTATGGAGTTGATTTTGTAGGAGGTAGAACTTATATTGTAAAGTTTGCCAATACAGATGTTGGCGAAGATGTACGGCAAGCAGTTGAAGCAGGCATGGGCAAAGGAAATAGTGAAATTAAAACCTATGGTAGTGATAAATTAAGTATTACAACTAACTATTTAATTAATGATACTTCCAGAAATGCCGATGCCAAGGTTACTGATGCCCTAATCAAATCATTGAGCAGTAACCCAAAAACAAAAATTACCAAATCAGCTATATTAAGTGAGCAAAAAGTGGCTGCTACCATTGCTAACGGGTTAAAGCAATCTGCAGCTTTAACGGTGTTATTTGCTATCATTATAATTTCTGCTTATATTTTAATAAGGTTCAGAAAATGGCAATTTAGCTTAGGTGCAATGATTGCAACTGCCCACGATGCCTTGATGGTATTATCCTTCTTTACCATATTTAAAGATATATTACCATTCTCGTTAGATATTGATCAATCATTTATAGCCGCCATACTTACAGTAATTGGTTACTCAATTAATGATACTGTGGTGGTATTTGACCGTATTCGTGAGTTCTTAAACTTACACCATGCAAAAACAGACGATCCTAAAACTGTTATCAACAATGCAATCAATAATACATTAAGCCGTACCATTATTACTGCTTTAACCGTATTATTAATCCTATTGGTATTGTTTATATTTGGAGGAGACGTAATTAGAGGATTCTCTTTCGCTTTATTAATAGGTGTTTGTTTTGGTACTTACTCTTCTATTTGTATCGCTACTCCGGTTATTATAGATTTTGGAAAGAAAGATTTACGATAATAGCTATAATTATTATTTAGCATAATTAAAAATGATAAAGCCGTCCTGTTAAAGGGCGGCTTTTTTTTTGATTCAATGTTTCATACAATAAACTGTTTAGCTACAACGTATATTTGTAAAACAATCCTAAAACCATGAAAAGACTAATTACAACCTTAATTGTATCAATAATTTCATTAAACGCTTATCCAAAAAATCAAATTATATCAATTGATAAAAAAAAACAGTTTGGAAACGAAATTATTGATGATTCTTTAAAACTGATTGTTGACGGTAATCAGGCATTTTATCAAAAAACGGTCAAGTTAGATAGTAATATTACCTTACCAACAATATACATAAGGGCTATACAATTTATGGCTTCGAAAAATATCATTCAAACTTATGGCTATCAAGAAGAGGGTCGGCTTATATTTTCAACCATTCAGGATCTTAATGTAAATAAAGTTTATGTTGGCGACGATAATGAAACGCTGCAAACCTATTCTGTTCAGTTTGCAATAACGTTATATATCAAAAATAAACGTTATAGATATACCATTCATAATGTTACTTTTTTTGTTCCTACCGAATTTGGAAACAAAAGAGAAACTTTATATGAGCTATATCTAAAAGCCTACAATACCGATTCACGCAGGATAGCCAAGGAGACTAGAAAAATGATAGAGTCATTCGAACGTTATGCAAGCATGCTAACAGATGAACTTAAGAATGAAATTGAGCATAAATCACCGGTAAATAAAACTGATTTTTAAAATATAAGTAGGGTGATGGATAAATAAAAACCAATTAATTGATTTAACAAAATATCAGAAAGGTTAGTCGAATTAATTTTTACTGTGATTAAAATCAAGTGGAAATAAAGTATTAGGTTTTTGAATTTTAAAAACTATATAATTGATTTATAATAATTTATAAATTTTTAATAAAAAGTTATTAACTCATTAAATTGTAGTTTTAAAAACAAACTAATCTGATGATATTGCTATAAATTATAAACATTCATCACCTTAATTGGACATAATTTTCACCTCATTACCACTGGCAATAATTGCTCGTTTTGCTAATTGATAGAAAAGGGAATGTTCAACAATTCCGGGGAGCATTTTAATATCCGTATTTAATTCCCGAAGATTGGGGAATATGGGAAAATACAAATCAGCCAGAAAATTTCCATTATCCGAAATTAGGGCGCCATCTTTTTGGTTACTCAACCTTAAAACAAATTCAGCATCCGGGTATAATATTTTTAATTTTTCTTTTATAAATGGCATTGCTTCAGGTAAAATCTCCAAAACCAAGGGTACATTTTTATTAAATGTGGGTGTAAACTTACTTTCATCTCCAATCAAAATAAATTCCCTAGCAGAAACTACCATAATTTTTTCGTGGGTATGTATCCCTCCCCCACTTTTTAGCGCATTGAGTTTGGCATCAAAGCAATCACAACCATCAAAATAAAAATCAATATTGGGGTTTGTAAGGTAATTCCCAAGTTTTAGGCCTTTTTCCAGCAGGTATAATTTGGTTTTAAATGAAGATGAAACGAAAGTAAGGCTCTTTGATAATTCGGTTTCTAATTGAAATTGATCAATTAGTTTGGCCACAGTAGAACCTGCTCCTAATCCAATTGTTTGATTGCCTTTAATTAAGTTAATACAAGTTATGGCTACTGCTCTTTTAAAATCAATCATTTTAATAAATTTATCTGTCCAAATTACTTAAATTTTAGAAATTGTTTTTAAAACATATTTCATAACTTTTATTGTAAATTATAAACCATGGAGTTTATTGTAAAAATACTAATTGCTATAGTGGCAGTGTTGCATTGCTATTTTTTATATGTTGAAATGTTTCCATGGACAAGCAAAGGGCCTGAGGTTTTTAAAACTATTCCCCCAGATCAATTTGAAAATTTGAAAGTAATGGCTGGTAACCAAGGATTGTACAACGGTTTTTTGTCCGCCGGCTTAATCTGGGCATTATTTATTAAAAATATTGAATGGCAGCATCATATAGGAATTTTCTTTTGGGCTTGTGTAGCAATAGCCGGTGTTTATGGTGCTGCAACTGTTAGTATTCGCATATTTTATGTTCAGGCGCTGCCTGCTTTATTGGCAATTATGTTATCGATAATACAAACATGGTTATAAAATAGGATTAAAGTTTTAGAAAGCTATTTATATTATCCGACAGATTAAACTATTTCCAATATTTTCGCTCTATCATAAAAAACAAAATAATAAATAAATTATGAAAACTTTCATTTTAAGCGTTTTTGCTTTGACAATTAGTGTTGCTTCATTTGCACAAGGTCCTGGTCATCAACCAACTCATTTAAAAAATCACCCAAGGGTAAATCAGGTTAACGGCCGTATAGACAACCAAGAAAAAAGAATAAACAACGAACGTAAGGAAGGCGAAATAACCAAAGCTCAAGCCCAACAAGATCGTCGTAATTTAAGAGCCATTAATCAGGAAAAACACGCTATGCGCAAACAAGATGGTGGCCATTTAACCAAAGGTGATCAAAAAGAATTGAATCAGCAATTAAATCAAAATAGCAAGAACATTGGTCATTAATTGAAACATGATTTAGCTTATTCGCTAAATCAAATTAAAAACCATTTTTAATTTATCGGGCCGTTCTCAATTTATTTGAGGCGGCTTTTTTGTTTGAATAGCCATAGTTTTTTAAAATTTTTTTTATAGATTATTCAAATAGTAAAATCATATTTTATATTAACCCCATCTATTTTATTAAACTTACTAACTGTTTGGTTAACCATTGATTTACGGATAGACAACTGTACGCTGCAATTATTATCAAATTGCTGCTTAATAATGTTTATGCAATCGTCTTTAATAACTTTCATAATGCTGTTCATCTGTATATAATCAAATGTAATGGTATACACATCGTTTACAGTTTGGCTAATTATTTCGGCATTACTGATTGCATCCTCGGTAGCACATTTATAAGCATTTATCAAGCCCGGAACACCAAGTAATGTACCTCCAAAATATCTTACTACAACAACTAAAATATTTGTTAAGTCTTTTGACAATAATATATTTAATATTGGCCTTCCGGCAGTGCCCGAAGGTTCGCCATCATCATTTAATTTAAAAACAGACCTATCATTACTCAACCGTAATGCCCAACAATGGTGATTGGCTTTGGTATGAATTGATTTTAAAAATATTAGGTTTTCTTTAATATCATGCTCATGTGTAATTGGGTAGGCAAAAGCTAAAAATTTACTACCTCTATCTTTAAAAATACCAGTTGAGGCCGATTTAATGGTAAAATAAGTATCATCAAACAACATTTATGATTATGATAGAAGGTGAGCAATGAAGGGTTGGTATGCTAAAATTATAATTGCTAAAATGGCTAAAAAAATTCCTAGCTTACTAATCAGGTTTAAACGTTCTTTAAAAACTAAAGTACCTAATAGGGTGCCAAGTATTATAACGCCAATATTTATACTTGAAAAAACCCGGGAAGGATGGTTTACTAAAGCTTGATGCGCTTTGATGTAAAAGAAAATATTGCCAAAATTTGCGATGCCTAAGGTCCAACCAATAAAAATATGTGGCCAAGAAAATCTCATTCTTTTTGTATATACCTGATAAATTAAGCCAAGTAAGGTGACAAAGAATGCTATTCCAAATACAAAAAATAAGCTTGTTCCGAAAGAAATTTCCGGAATTAATGATAGCTGTTTTAAAAGTACATCAATTACTCCCATACCTAAAAAAACTAATAGTAAAAAATATGGTGTATTAGGCTCTATACTTTTACCAGCAATTTGCTTTTGCCATGGAACGGTGAGCATGATGGAAATAAAACCAATAATAATACCTATTAATTTTATTTTATCTAATTTTTCATCAAATAATAAGAATGAAGCAATTACTGGTATAACTAAAGACAAACGTTGAGCAATTTCAGTACGAACAATGCCTGCATTACGAACAACTCTTGCTATTAAAAAGAACAAAGCAGGTAACAACAATCCGAGTAAACAATAAATACCAAATTTTGATACCGCTAAATTTTTAAACGATGGTTTTAAAAATATGGCAGTTAAAAACAAAGTTGCTGAATAATTCCAAGTAACTGCCTGGTATACGTCAATCTGATATCTTTTTGCAAGCTTAAACATTACCGAAACAGTAACACTAAAACAAACACATAAAATTATATATAGCATGGTAATGGATGATTTAAGTTGTTTATGCTTTGTGTATGCTAGAATTGACCTAAATATTTTATCTAAACCTTAAATTGAAAATAAGTTTTATTTAAATAATTCTGTTTACCTCATTTTCCAAAAATAACAATTCATCGTTTCCTATTGACAGTTTACCGGTAGTTTTACCAATAATATTAGGCGCTTTAATTCCTTCATTCAAATTGATATTCCCAGTAAATATGCGCGCTTCATCCCAAAGGTTTGAAGTTATAAATGAATTTAAAGTTTTAGCACCCCCTTCAATTATGAGGGATTGTACATCCTGTAAATAAAGTTGATATAAAATATATTCGGGCACATATCGATCAAAATCCTCTAAAGCAATAAATACATTTTGTTTATCAATTTCCATTTTTGCATCATTAAATATAAAGGTTTGTACGCTATTATCAAAAATATTTAATGATGAATTTAAGGTTAATTTTCTGTCAATTACTACCCTTTTAGGCGATTTTCCATTACCAAACCTTACGTTTAGCATTGGATTATCAATTTCGGCGGTATTTTTACCAATCAATACCGCATCTTCCTCGGCACGCCATTGGTGGACTAGCTTTTTTGCTTCAACCCCGGTTATCCAAAATTGTGTGCTGGTTTTAGGCGCGATAAACCCATCAGCTGTTTGCGCCCATTTTAAAATAACATAAGGTCTTTGCTTTAAAACTCGAGTAAAGAACCTGCGGTTTAGCCATTTACATTCATTTTCTAAAATACCTGCCATGATATTAATCCCAGCATCTTTCAGTTTGTCAATACCCTTTCCGTTAACCTGTATAAACGGGTCGCGACAGCCAATAACTACATTTGGAATTTTATGACGAATAATTAAATCGGCACATGGAGGTGTTTTTCCGTAATGAGCGCAAGGCTCTAATGAAACATATAAGGTAGCCTGTTCCAATAGTTCCTCATAATTTGAAAAATTGTTAATAACCTGGTTTACAGCATTTACCTCGGCATGCACTTCACCATATTTTTGATGATACCCTTCGCCAATAATGGTATTATGATGTACAATTACTGATCCAACCATTGGGTTTGGACTAACATTGCCTATGCCCAAAGCTGCTAGTTCGAGGCAACGCCGCATATATTTTTCGTGAAATACCATTATACAAAAGTAGCTTTTATGTTACTTTGTTGCATGAAAACTATTAGGGATGTTTTTGATCGATTTAAATTGGGTTTAAAGGACCATTACGAGGTAAATGAGATAACTTCATTAACACAATTAGCAATTGCTGAAAAAACCGGATTTTCGAATGCAAAAATAAAAGCTTTTCCGGAGTTGGAACTTTCTGAGAATGAAAGTACAAAGCTTATAGATATTTTAAATGAGTTGAGCACAGGCAAACCAATTCAATACATTTTGGGTAAAACAGAATTTTATGGATTACCATTTCTGGTAAATCCCTCCGTATTGATTCCCCGACCAGAAACTGAAGAGTTGGTTGATTGGGCAATTAATAGTTTAAAAACCGAAATAAATAATAGTGCGCATATTATAGATATTGGTACAGGCAGTGGTTGTATTGCCATCAGCATAAAAAAGCATTTACCGGACTTTAAAGTATCTGCTATTGACATCTCAGCCACCGCTATTCAAACAGCCACAAAAAACGCCAAACTAAATCAAGTGGAGGTTGAGTTTTCAGAAGAGGACATACTTAACCCTAAGGCCACAAAAACTAAAAAATATAAAGTCATTATTAGCAACCCACCTTACGTTACCTTATTGGATAAAAGACAGATGCATACCAATGTAACCGATTTTGAACCTCATAACGCGCTTTTTGTATCCGATGATGATCCATTAATATTCTACCGTTTTATTGCCAAATTTGCCATTAAGCACCTGGATCAAAATGGTTTACTATTTTTTGAAATTAATGAAAGTTACGGACAAGAAACGGTTAACTTACTTGATGAACTTGGATTTAAGGAGATTTCCTTAAGAAAGGATTTGAGCGGTAAAGATAGAATGCTGAAAGCAATGCTTTAAATTTAAAACCAAGTCATTTTGTGTATGTTAGATCTCAAAACAAATCCGAAATCAAACGTCCGAAATCTAAATATTAACTTCTGGGATGGTATTGAATAATAGTTCCTTTTAAATATTCCCTATCCAAATGGGTATAAATTTCGGTGGTGGTAATACTTTCATGCCCAAGCATTTCTTGTACAGCCCGTAAATCGGCTCCACCTTCTACCAAATGGGTGGCAAATGAATGCCTAAATGTATGCGGACTTATGGCTTTATTGAGGTTTGTTATTTGAGCCAATTCCTTTATCACCATAAAAATATAAATTCTACTTAATCGGCTACCTCTGCGGTTTAAAAAAACCAAGTCCTCCTCCCCTTTTTTAGTTGGTATATGTACACGGATGCTTTCAATCCATATTTTCAAGGCTTTTATAGCCGAACCTCCAATTGGTACCAGTCGCTCCTTACTCCCCTTGCCAACTACTTTTATAAATTCAATATCCAGATAAAGGTTTGATAGTTTGAGCTCGGTTAACTCAGATACCCTTAAACCACAACCATAAAGAACTTCCAAAATTGCTTTATTTCTACCACCTTCGGGTTTTGATAAATCAATGGCATCAATCAGCTTATTAACTTCATCTATACTTAAGGTATCGGGTAGTTTTCTTTGTATTTTGGGAGATTCCAATAGTTCTGATGGATCAATTTTTAGCAAATCCTCCATTAACAAATATTTATAAAAAGCCTTTACTCCTGACAGAATTCTGGCTTGAGATGACGGAATCATGCCCAAGTCAATTATCCATTCAATAAATAAGCGCAGATGATTTAAGGTAATACTTTCGGGATAAAGCTTTTCGGGTTGAATATCGGCAAATTGGTAAAGTTTTTCAATATCGCGGCTATAGGCTTCGATTGAATTTTCGGATAAAGACCTTTCTAACCTTAAATAAGCCTTAAAACCTTTTATTGCTGATTGCCAATCCAATTGATTTATTATAAAGTTTTTATTTAATTTTGAACAGATGAAGATACAAATAATAAACGGCCCAAATTTAAATTTGCTTGGAACGCGTGAAAAGTCAATTTATGGCGATTTAAGTTTTGAAAAATATTACACCGAATTACAGACCGCCTTCCCAAACATACAATTATCATACTTTCAAAGTAATGTTGAAGGCGAAATTATAAATAAAATTCATGAGGTTGGCTTTAGTTTTGACGGTATTGTACTAAATGCAGGTGCCTATACCCATACCTCCATTGCCATTGCCGATGCTATTTCAGCCATCAATACACCTGTTATTGAGGTACACATTTCGAACGTATATAAACGAGAAAATTTTAGGCACCATTCAATGATAGCTTCAAGTTGCAAAGGGGTAATTGCAGGTTTTGGTTTATCATCTTATCGTTTAGCGTTGGAGAGTTTTTTAATTCAATAAAAATGAAACATTTTTTGAAAGTATTTGCTGCTTATATAATTACAATTTTATTATTAGTAATTTCAATAAATAGCTATGCCCAGCATAAAAAAGCAAAAGCACACCATTCTGTTAGAGATTCATTAAGACGAGCTGTTTTAAAGCGAGATTCTCTCATGCGCACTTTTAAGCAATCAGATAATTCGTTAAATGATTTATTGCAAAAAATTGAAGCCTATAACAGCTCCTATAATCAGGATTTGTCTGATTATTCTCAAGGTTTTGATACCCTTGAGGTAAATGCAGGCCTTCCTAAAATGGAAAAGAGGATAGCAGTTTTAGGGGCCCTGTTAAAAAATGAACACTCAAGTTCACTAAGTTATTTATTTACGATACGAGACTTATTTGAACATTTTAACGAGAGTTTGGATGATTGGGGGAAAGAACTAACTGATGATAATAATAAGCTTGAAAAAATATTAAAGGATGGAAATGAGTTTAAATCAGACTCATCGATGCACACCGTACCCTCTGATTCAAGTTTAAGTGCAAGATATTTACCTCAAATTTTAGCCATCAAAAATAAATGGGGATTATTAAATTCTGATATACAAAAGAGTTTGGTAAAGATTGGTTTATTGCAAAACAAGGTTACTTCATTAAACCTCAAAATGTTTGAAATAAATGACAGGATTGATCAAAAAATTCATGATTTTTCTGTTAAGTCTGTCACCAACGAATATGGTTTTATCTGGGAAAATAACACCAAATTATTATTGCCTATAGATTCTGTTTTATCAAAAACAACCCAATTAAACGGAAAATTATTAAAATACTTTTTTGATTTTAAAACTACAAACAGGCAAAATTCGATAGCGCACATTGCCTATTTTACAATCCTGATTTTACTTTTTGTATGGTTTTACTTCACCAAACGCAAACTTATCAAATCAAAAGATGACTATGAGAATACCTTAGATCAGATTCATTATATAGTAAAAAAGCCATTCCTTTCGGCATTATTAATTACCACCCTTTTGGGTTTATACTTTTACGACCAACCTCCATTCATCTTTCTGGAAATACTATTTTTAGTAATAATGGGAAGTATTGGCGCTTTAATAAAACCCATATGGCCAAGGCAGTTATTTAACTTTTGGGTTATTTTATTTAGCCTATTAATTGTGTATGCCATTACCAATTTATTTATCCAGGTGAGTTTTGTTGATAGAATTTTGGTTTTATTTCTTTCTATAATTGGTTCAGTTAGCGGTTATTTGTTTTTAAAATCAATAAAAAACGAAACTGAAAATTATCCCCCTCATACCAAATTATTTATAGTATTATTTACCTTACTTCAAGTAATTTCAACCATTCTAAACATAATTGGCAGATTTAGTTTAGCTAAAATATTAGGAGTTGCAACAGTTTTTGACCTTGCACTTGGATTTGGCTTTTATTTGGCCATTCAAATAATAATGGAAGGCTTGTTTTTACAATTAGAAGCAAACAAAAACGCTAAAAAAAGTATTACCTCGTACCTTGACTTTAAAATTTTACAAAGAAAGTTTAAGAGTGTAATTGTAAAAGTAGTATTGGTATTATGGTTTGTTGAATTGTTTGAAAACTTATATATCGACGACTATATTTACTCAAACGTTGGGGATTTTTTAAATCATCCCTATAAATTTGGCAATGCTTCCTTATCAATCGGAAGCGTTTTCATGTTTGTTTTTGTTTTATGGATATCCATCATCATATCGCGGGTAATCAGTTACTTTTATGATTTTGCCGAACAACAATCTGAAATAAATAACGATTTTAAGAAAACTCGTACTTCTATCCTACTTATTAGGTTATCAATTTTTTCATTAGGATTTATTGCCGCCATAACCATATCAGGAATACCACTATCGGAGGTTACTATAGTGATAGGTGCATTGGGTGTTGGTATTGGCTTTGGTTTACAAAACATCGTAAATAATTTGGTTTCGGGAGTTATTTTGGCTTTTGAAAAACCCGTACAGGTGGGTGATATAATTGAAGTTGGGAGTCGCTCGGGGGTAATACGCGAAATTGGTATTAGAGCAAGTAAAATTGAGGCAGGAAATGGATCAGAAATTATTATTCCAAATGGTGATTTAATTTCGCAACACGTTATAAACTGGACCTTAACCAACAACAACCGCCAAATTGAATTAATAGTTGGAGTTGCTTATGGCTCGGATATAACCAAAGTAAATGAAATTTTAAAAAGAATATTACAAAACCGTACCGATTTAATGCAGACTCCGGCCCCTGCGGTGTTTTTACATAACTTTAGTGATAGTTCTGTTGATTTTAGACTATTGTTTTGGGCTGCAGATATTAAGAAATGGGTTTCGTTGAAGAGTAATGTGATGATAGAAATATACTCAGAATTTTTGAAAGAAAACATTGAAATACCACATCCAAAACGCGATATTCAGGTTTATTTCCCGGAAAACACCAATGCGGAGATAAAACAATCTGATATAGTTAAAGAGGTTTTGCCCAAAAAGAGTAATCCACCAACTAAAGAAATTTAGCCGGATCCAACTCGGTAAAGTGATTTTTCTTTTTTACAAAAAACTCCCAAACTATACTGCCATTGTAAATACCTTTTTTGGCAGAATTTTTGTTTTTTAATTGGGTATTTACAGAGTCTCTGCTAAATAAGTGACGTATAAAATACTGATGAGCACGACTAACGGCCCAAGCATCTTTGCGTTTGCCTTCGCTCAAAAATCGAAATAATGCCATTAAATCAAGAAAAAATCGAATAAATATTACGAACCAAGCCCGCCAAAATGGGAGGTTATTTTTAAGCAACAATAAGTTATTTCGAAAATTAAGATAGGTTTTAAAAGGATTTTCAACATTAAGCGTACCACCACCCAAGTGCAAAACTTCTGATTTAGGACAATACATTACCTTATAGCCGCTATTTTTTAAGCGCCAACAAAGGTCAATCTCTTCCATATGGGCAAAAAAATCTTCATTAAAGCCACCTGCCAAATCCCAATATTCTTTTTTTATAAACATAGCCGCCCCAGAAGCCCAAAATATTTCTTCTTCATCTTGGTATTGGCCATTATCTTTTTCAATTTCGTAAAACATTCTACCTCGGCAAAACGGATAACCAAAGGCATCAATAAACCCACCGGCAGCACCAGCGTGTTCAAAGTATTCTTGGTTTGAAAATGATTTAATTTTTGGAGCAGCTACTGCAATTAATGGGTCGGTTTCCATCAAATTGACAACTGGTTCAATCCAGTTTTCATTTACCTCAACATCTGAATTTAATAAAATATAATAATCGGCCTCAACTTGTTTTAAAATTCGGTTATACCCACCTGTAAAACCATAATTTTTATCATTTAAAATTAAAGTTGCTAAAGGATAATGCTCTTTTATAAAAGATACTGAATCATCCGTTGAGCCATTATCACCGATAACAATTTCAAGATTAGGCCAAACTGATTGCATAACTGATGGCATAAACTTACGCAGGTAGTTAACGCCATTCCAGTTTAATATTACAATGGCAACTTTTATATTTTTAGTCATTTATTATATTGTACATAGGTGATAATGTAACCCGAATTTTTAATTATTTTGATAGTTAATTGATACTATAACGTTAATCAGGTTTAACTTTCCATCTTCTGTGTGACCATAGCCAATTTTCCGGCTTCTCATTAATCATGCCTTCCAAATATTTAACATGCAGATTGGTAATTTGATATGGCTCGGTTTCTTTAGGATTTTCGCATAGCGGTACAATGGTACCAACATAATATCCTCGCTTTATTTTATCAATCCTAAAAAATTCCACTACTTGATTACCCTTTTGAGCTAATTTTTCTATTCCTAAAAAAACCGCTGTTGGTTGATTTAAAAAGTTAGTAAAATAATGTGTTTCGTGTTTTACAGGTGTTTGGTCGGCAGCAAAAACACTGATAGAATTTTCGTTTTTGTAAGCCGCCAATTTTCTAATAATCAATTTCATTGCTACCATTTCGGTACCAAACCGGCTACGCACACTATTCATAAAAGTATCCATTATCTTGTTTGATAAAGGCTTGTAAACGATAATGCTTTTTCCAGATTGTTGCAACCCAATTCTTGCTGCTGCCATTTCCCAGTTTCCATAATGCGCGGTTGCAGCAATTATACTTTTGCCTTGAGCGTAATAATAATCCATTAATTCAGGATTGGCACCATGCATTCTTCTTCTTATTTCCTTTTCAGAAATGGTTATCAACTTTATGGTTTCAACAATTAAATCAGCCAAATATTTAAAATATTCCTTTTCAATAAAAGCACGCTCTTGGGTAGTTTTTTCAGGAAAAGAATTAAGCAAATTTTCATTTACAACCTTACGCCTATATCTGGTAACATGGTATAACAAAAAAAATAATGCATCCGATATAAAATACAAAAACCAAAAAGGCAATAAAGAAACCAAGTACAAAAATAGTATACCTAACCTTGACAGCCCTTCTTTTATCATTATTTTAGCGCAAATTTTGTTGCAAACATAAAATATATGATTGATAATGGTGCAGTTTTCCCAATGTTTTATCTTCCACCGGTTGAATATTTTATGCAATTAATAAAATGGAAATCAAATATTTTGATCGAGAAAGAAGAAAATTTTCCGAAGCAAACCTATCGAAACCGAGCCAATATTTATTCTCCTGATGGCGTACTCATACTTACAGTACCGGTAATGAAAGGTTCAAAAAACCATACTAAGGTTAAAGATGTCAAAATTAGTTATGATTTTGATTGGCAGCGGTTACATTGGTTAAGCCTGCAAGCATGCTATAGGCGATCGGCCTATTTTGAATATTATGAGGATGAGTTGTCAGTTTTCTACCACAATAAATTTAATTTTTTATTCGATTATAATGAACAATTATTACAATTTATATGTAAAGGGATTAAGATAAAAATCCAATATAATTACACAGAAAGTTATCAATTTCCATATCTAGGCATTGCCGATTTTAGGGAAAGTATTCACCCAAAAAAAGAAACCAATTTAATAGGTAAACCTTATTTTCAAGTTTTTGAAGACCGAAATGGCTTTGTTCCAAATTTAAGCATTGTTGATTTATTATTCAATCAAGGTCCTCAATCTTTGCAATATCTTTAATTTTGGGCGCTGGCCTATTTAAATTTAGCTAACAAAGCTTCCAAAAATAATTATAACACATTCATTAATAATATCTTACTAATAGCTCTATAAAAAAATTTGTCAAATATATAAATTTGTGTATTTTTACACTACCAAATACATAGATTTTATATACATAATTGATGAATTCAATATTACTTGCGAGCCATTCTGAACAAATTATTTTAATCAAAATAAATACCCCTGCACCTATTAGCAATTGTTGTTAATACCCATCAAGCTCGCAAGTATTTTATTTCAACATTTTTTTTCAATCAAATTTATTTTTTTATGCAAATTTTTACTAAAATTTTTTTGTTAATCATTACCCTAATATTGAGTTTACCACTCGGTTTATTAGCACAATTTAACGGAACTTACGTTTTGAGCGGCAAGGTAAATAATGAAAGCGGGGTTGCATTAGTTGGAGCAACCGTTATTATAAAGGGTTCAAAAACCAGTACCTCAACAGACAGTACCGGAAAATTCACATTAACAACAAACGCAAAGTTTCCTTTTACATTGGTTTTTACATCTGTTGGTTTTCAACAACAAGAATTCCTCATAAAAAGTTTAAATAATGCTATAAATGTGCAATTAATAACACAATCACTACTCTTTAATGAGGTTGTGGTAACTGCATCACGAAAGGAGGAGAAACTTTTGAGGTCGCCGGTTGCGATTGAAAAATTGAGTATTAACGTATTAAAACAATCTCCAGGTCCAAGCTTTTACGACGCCCTGGAGAATGTAAAAGGCGTACAAATGACCACCACGAGTTTAACATTAAAGGTACCAAATACCAGAGGTTTTAACAGTACCAATAACTTTCGATTTATGCAATTGGTTGATGGGGTTGATATGCAATCAGCCACCCTAGGCGTACCACTTGGCAATGCAATCGGTCCAACAGAATTAGACATTGCTGCTATTGAAATTACCCCTGGTGCTGCCGCTGCTCTTTACGGAACCAACGCCATCAACGGATTATCAAACCTATTTACAAAAGATCCATTTAAATATCAAGGATTAAGTGTTTACAGTCGGGAGGGTGTAAATCACGTGGATGGTATTGGAATATCACCAAGTGTTATTACAGAAAATGCATTTAGATATGCCAAAAGTTTTAATAATAAATTTGCTTTTAAAGTTAACTTTAGCTATCTGCAAGGTAAAGATTGGCAATCAAATACACAAAAAGATCAAAACCCGGGAAATTTAAAAACGGCAAATCCCGGTTATCCGGAATTAACCGGAAAATACAATACTGCTTATGATGGATGGAACAAATACGGTGATGATGCATTAGCCGGAAGCAATACAGTTGTAATTAAAGGCTTAAAGGTTGATGGAGTGACTCAACCTAATTTAATAGTAGCACGTACAGGTTATAACGAGGTTGATTTAGTTGATCCAAAAGTTTCAAACCTCAAATTTGATGCCTCTTTATATTATAAACTTTCAAAATCAACAACATTATCATATACCTACAGGTATGGAATGTTAGATGGTGTATTTCAACGAGGAAATAAAATTGCTTTAAATGGCGCAACTGTTCAAAATCATAAAATTGAATTAACAGGAAAGACTTTTTTGGTTAGAGCCTATGAATCGTTAGAAAATACAGGTAATTCATACAATGTTAAACCATTGGCAGATAACCTTGACCTTAACCATGCAAGTAATTCGGTATGGGGTACAAGTTTTAAAAATGCTTTAAATGCCTATGCGGCATCACATGGAGGGTCACTAACATCGGCAAACTTAGGTGATGCTACCTTGGCAGCAAGAGCGGCCGCAGATGCTGGAAGGGTATTACCTGGTACGCCTGAATTTGATGCTTTGAAAAAAACGATAATAGGTATTAATAATTGGGATATTAAATCGAGCCTTATTCCTAATGCACCAGCTACAGGTGGTGCTGCACTATGGCAAAAAAGCCATATGTACAATGCTGAAGCTCAATTAGATTTAACAAACTATATAAAAGTTTTTGATGTACTTGTTGGTAGTGATGTGCGTGTGTATCAAATTATTCCTGATGGAAATAATTTTGTTGATTTTAGCAGACCAATTGCCGACAGAAATACGCAATTACCGGATGGAACCTATGGTAAAGATGTATATTTTAAAAAATACGGCGCGTTTTCGCAAGTAACTAAAACATTTTTTGAAAATAAGCTGAAGCTTTTTGGTTCAATCAGATGGGATTACAACCCCTATTTCGATCCTAAATTTACACCAAGGTTAGCTGCAGTATATACTGTAAACCAAAACCATAATTTTAGGTTTACCTTCCAAAATGGCTATAGGTTCCCATCTTTGTTTGAAGCATTATCGTACGTAAACAATGGTAGAGTGCGCAGAGTGGGTAGTTTACCATTTATTGATCAAGGTCTTGGTTATTTAAAAAACAGTTATACCCAAGCCTCGGTTGCAAACTTTAATGCTGCTGTGAATGCAGCACCAGGAAGTGCAAGTGGTACAGATGCAACTGCCTTAGCAAACAGAAACCTATTAAAAGTTGCCGATTTACCTAATACCAGACCAGAACAAATAACTTCGTTTGAAGTGGGTTATAAAGGAATTGCCGCAGAAAATAAATTATTTATTGATATTGATGCCTATGCTAACCGATACGATGGATTTTTAGGCCAGCTTCAAGTATTTGTACCAAATGGTGCCGTAGTTGGAACCGATGCTGCTGTTTTATCGATGCTTGATATTAACCGCGATCCTAACGCGGGTAGTGCTAATAATGCTGCTAGTCAAGGTCAAAGCAGATATAGGGTTTATACCAACGCTAAAAATATTTATAATAACTATGGTTCATCAGCAGGTTTGTCATATAACTTCTATAAAAGATATACGCTTTCCGGAAACGTGAGTTTTAACAAATTACAAGCACAATCCTCAAGCGATATATTTTTGACCGGTTTTAATACACCTGAATGGTCTGGTAACTTATCATTTGGCAATCGGGAAGTAACAAATAACTTTGGTTTTAATATAGTGATGAAATGGCAAAATTCCTTCCTTTGGGAAAGCCCACTTGTAACTGGTCAAGTTCCGGAAATATATACTTTTGATGCGCAGGTTACCTATCGAATTCCAACATATTATGCAACCATTAAAGCAGGAGCTACAGACATATTTGATAAAAGATACTATCAATTTGCCGGCGGGCCTACTTTAGGTGGCTTATATTATGTATCAATAACTTTAGATGGGTTGTTAAGCAGATAAAATTTTATACAATATTTTTTAAATAATATAAGA
>CAIYNX010000061.1 GCA_903927645.1 uncultured Mucilaginibacter sp. | reverse complement strand
CGGTTACTTGGGTAAACACCTTTTTGATGATTAGCTTATAAGTTTTTTCACCTATTTGGCAATCGCCCATTAAACCGGTAAATACCCTGGAGATATAATGTTCCTCAACCCCAACCCTTACTTTAAAGCCTGATAAAACGTCAATTTGACCCAAATGCTCCCCCTTGTTTTTGTTTTGTCCAATTTCGGCATCCAATGAGGTAAGCTGACCATCAATTGGTGTACGCACCACCAAATCGGCCACCTTCTTTTTCATTAATTCCAAAATACCATTCATCTTGGCGTATGATTCTTTTGATTGTTGCTCCTGCTTTCTGGTTGATAGGGTATCTTGTTTTAAAATTTCGTAGGTCAATACCTTTCTGCGCTGAGCGTATTCATAGGCATTGACAGCAGCCTGGTATTCCTGTAAACCAATGGCTTTTTGAGCATATAGGCTTTTATCAAGTTGATATACCCGTGTGGCTTCTTTCAAAGCATTCTCCACCTCGGCCTTTGTTTGCAATCTGCCATTGGTGTTTTGTTGTGCTTGATCGTGCGAAATTTGCATTTGCGTAAACACGTTGAATACCTGGGTTTGTTGGTTGGCCAAACTCAATTCCAAATCGGTGTTTGATAATTTTAAAATTGGTGCACCCTTTTTTAGTTTGGCACCATCTTCCGCATATTTCTCTTCCACCCGGCCACCTTCAATGGCATCCAAATAAATGGTAGTTAAAGGCATTACTACACCGTTTACAGGTATAAATTCCTGAAAAGGTCCTTTTTTAATTTCACTAATGGTAAGCCTATCAAGCTCAACATCTAACTTTGATTTACCAGCAGTGAAATATATACTAAATGCAATTAGCAATATTAGAGCAGCAATACCGGTAATGGTTAAAATCCGCTTTGAATTCCAGGTCTTTTTCTCAATTAATCTGTCCACTTAATTCTTGTTATTTTATTATACCATATACAAACACATGCCAAAAATTAAAATGCTGATTTTCAATGTATTTACAAATATTTATAAAATAAGCCGTACGGTATTGTTACAACGGGTGTTCGGTTATGATACAGTTGGCAAATGAATGTATTGCACACCATTAAATTTCGAATTATATACTTCCGTTAGCTGATTATTCAATTCCATTTTAAAATACAAAAATTCAAGCTTTTATATCATTTTATTTATTCCGAAATTGCACAAAACCATATAAAAATAGCTGATAAAGAGTTTTTAGCATCATATTTGCTAAAACTCAAAAAAGGATTCACCAAAGCCGAATAAATAAAATATGAATCTAAAAAAAGCGACCGTATTAATTGTTGATGATGACCCGGATGTATTGACAGCGGTAAGGCTTTTGCTTAAGCCTGAGTTGAATGAGGTTATCACCGAAAAAAATCCGGAGAATTTGAATTCGCTATTGCAGCGTAATCAAGTTGACTTGATTTTATTGGATATGAATTTTAATAGTGCCATTAACACGGGTAACGAGGGCTTGTATTGGCTGAAAAAAATAAAAGAGTGGAAACCACAAGTTAATGTTGTTATGATTACAGCTTATGGAGATATAGATCTAGCTGTTAGATCATTAAAAGAAGGTGCGGATGATTTTATAGTAAAACCTTGGAATAATGATAAACTGATTGATACAATTAAGGAAGTACTTGAAAAAAAAGATGGTGTAAAACATTTTAAAGCTGCAACAGTCAAAAATCAGGGTGATACCACAATTTTGGGTGATAGTACAATTATGCAGGATGTGTTTCAAAAAGTAAATAAAATAGCTCCTACCGATGCCAATATTTTGCTGTTGGGCGAAAATGGAACCGGTAAGGATTTAATGGCAAAGGCAATACATGAACGCTCATTAAGAAAAAACAAACCCTTTATAAAGGTAGATGTTGGCGCCCTTACCGAAAACTTGTTTGAGAGTGAACTTTTTGGACATAAAAAAGGTGCCTTTACAGATGCAAGAGATGATAGACAAGGTAGGTTTGAAGATGCCCAAAGTGGCACTTTATTTTTGGATGAAATTGGTAACATTAGTTTACAACAGCAGGCAAAATTATTAACTGTATTACAAAACAGACAAGTAACCCGCATAGGTACAAACAAACCTGTTGATATTGATATCAGGCTAATATGTGCTACCAACCTGCCTTTATCTGAATTAGCCAACGAGCAACGGTTTAGGAAGGATTTGATTTACAGAATAAATACAGTAGAAATCAACATGCCTCCATTGCGTAAGCGAGAGGAGGATATTATTGTGCTTGCGCGATATTTTGCAAAACTATACGCTAACAAATACTTAAAGCCTGTCATTGATTTTGATAATGCGGCTATACAAAAGTTAAAAACATATAATTTTCCCGGTAATGTAAGGGAATTGCAATACACCATTGAAAGAGCTGTTATAATGGCAGATACAGGCGTTTTAGGTGCCGATGATCTGATTTTTTCTATTCTTGAAAGCCACCCGGTGCCACTAATTGAAGAAGAGCAAATTCAATTGGGTACACTCGAAAAAAATGCGATATTAAAAGTAATTGAGAAACATAATGGCAATATTACCCGGGCAGCTAAAGAACTAGGCCTTACCCGTACAGCCCTATACCGAAGATTGAGCAAATATGATATTTAAACGATACGAATGGCGGTTGGTGTTGCGGGTGCTGATACTGTTTGTTAGTCTGCTGGCTACCGTCATCATTATTGAAAAGCAACTCTATTACTTTTTAATACTCACCATACCTTTAATTATTTTTGAGGTGGTTGATATGGTATTATTTCAAAAAAAAGCACAGGATGAGGTTGGTCAGTTTGTTGAATCCATCCATTACCGAGATTTTTCGCGCCATTTTGATGAGCGGAAGGCACCTAACGAGCTAAAGCCTTTGCGCAAGGGCTTTAACGAAATTAACTCTACTTTTAAATTAATAAGCCGAGAGCGAGAAACACAATATCAATATCTACAAAAAATATTAGAATTGGTAGATACTGGCTTACTCTCCTACGAAATTGAAACTGGGGAAACAGGTTGGATAAACGAAGCTTTTAAAAAATTATTGGGTATCCCTTATCTAAAATCAATAAGCTCCTTACAAAAAAGGGAAGAATTACTTTATAACGAAGTTGTAAAATTAAAACCTGGCGAAACCAAAATTGTTGCGATTAACCGCAACCAACAACTCATAAAGATTTTAGTTTCGGCCAGTGTAATGCGCAGTGAAGATAAATTGTATAAACTAGTGGCCTTTCAAAATGTAGATGAGGCGCTGGATGAAACTGAATCAAAGGCTTGGCAAAAACTTCTCAATGTAATGACGCATGAAATTATGAATTCGGTAGCCCCTATTGCCTCATTGGCTGATACGTTAACCCATAGGTTACTAGAAGATCAAATTACTAAAAATATTAATATCAATTTGTTTGAAGATTTAGAACTGGGTATTGAAACCATAAAACGGAGAAGTGAAGGGCTACTAAAGTTTACAGAAAACTACCGCAACCTTAATAAAATTACCAAACTCAATATTGAAAAGATCATGGTGCGCAATTTGTTCGAAAACTTATACAACCTTATGCGTCCCACGCTTGAAAAAAAGAATATTGAGCTGGAAATCATTCTGCGCGACCCAAAGCTTAGCATTGAAGCAGATTTACATTTGGTGGAGCAGGTACTTATTAATTTGCTAGTGAATGCTATTGAGGCCGTTAAAGAAAGTTCGAACCCACGTATTGTTTTAAGCTCCGAAATACTGGCAAACCAAAAAATAGCTGTTAAGGTAGCTGATAATGGCACTGGCATGCCTACCGAATTAATTGAAAAAATATTTATTCCATTTTTTAGCACTCGCAAAAACGGTAGCGGTATAGGCCTTAGTCTTTGCAAACAAATTATGCTTTTGCATCAAGGCAATATCCAAGTGCAAAGTTCATTAGGTATAGGTTCAGCTTTTATTTTGACCTTCGGAACAATTGGACTTCATACCTAAATTACAAAAATTGAAATGATCAATTATTTATATCTGCTCCGCAATTATTTAAAAAAGTCCAATTTTTAAAACAAAATAGGAATTTTCGGAACCATTTTTGATTTAAATAAATAAATTTTGATAAATTACTTTACCCCCATAAATAAAGCATAATAATGAGGTAGCAATAATAAGCAAAGCTTGTAAAATAGGGGCAGAAATTATTTTTTTCGAGAAGGGAACACTAAATAATCCGGCAGCAACTAACATGCCCGAAATGCAACCAGCACAAAATATTATTAGGTACCATATTCCCTGTATTGGACTTTTAATTTGCGACATTGCTGCTATAATAAGTACGCCACTTCCGGCTAAACCATGTACCAGGCCTACACCATATGCTAAAGTATGCTTATGTTGATGGTTATGGTTATTTGCCAAATGTAAATGCAGGTGTTTATGAGTACCATCCAAATGGCTGTGACCATGACTATGAACCACAATTTTCTTATCTCGGATAAATTGGTAAATTCGATAAACCGCAAGAATAATAAGCATTACACCTACCAAAGCCTCAAAATAATGAAAACTATTTTCGGTTATAACCACCTTAAAAAGTATCATTAAAATACCAATAATTATTATAGTTGATGAATGGCCAAGCCCCCAGTAAATGCCATCCTTCACAGCGTGCCAAAGTTTGTTTCGGTGTGAAACGATATTGCTTACTGCCAAAAGATGATCAGCCTCGAAAGCATGGGTAAAACCTGCATAAATAGTAAGCAATATTGGGAATGTAAACATATAATTTAAAATTTATAGGTCATGGTTGTTAAATTATCAAAAATTAAAATTCTAGATTTCTATAAAACTTCAATATTAAACCTTGAATCATCACTCTTAATAATACATGTATTATAAAATGTGTATAACCTTAATTTGAGACAATATTGAATTTTCGTACTTATTTATATTTAACATATTAGATTTTTTATTAACAAATTCGTGGCAATTGCTCACCAGCCAACCGGCTTACAACGCGTTGTCCACCTATAGTACTTTTTAATACAACCTGTTTTGGGTGAGCGGAGGTTACTTCTCCAATAATGCTTGCCAAATTCCCATATTCCCAATTCATTAAATCAGCCAACAAATCATTTGCTATGCTGCTATCAACTACTGCAATAAACAAGCCTTCGTTGGCTACATACAGCGGGTCGAGACCTAACATTTCGCAAGCTCCATAAACTTCTTCTTCAACCGGAATGTCATTTTGAATAATATCAATTCCTAGATTTGTATCTGTGCTAATTTCATTGAGGGTAGTTGCCAAACCGCCCCTTGTTGGGTCGCGCAAAAGATGAATTTGCTCACCGTATTTATCCAATAATTGCCATACAATTTTATTTAGCGGTCGAGTATCGCTTGTAATGTTGGTTTCAAATTGCAAACCTTGTCGGCTACTCATAATGGTGATACCATGCCTAGCTAATGGTCCACTTAAAATAATTTTATCGCCTGCAATTATGTTAGACATGTCAATATTGGCTTTAGGATTTACCTCACCTACACCTGAAGTATTGATAAAAATTTTGTCTCCTTTGCCACGCTCCACTACCTTGGTGTCGCCTGTAACTATATTAACTCCTGCATTATCACATGCCGACTTTATATTTAATAAAATTTCCCAAAGCTCGGTCATCTTTAAACCCTCTTCCAGCACCAAGCCAAGGGTTAAAAATTTGGCATTTGCACCGCACATGGCAAGGTCATTGATAGTGCCATTTATTGCTAAGTCACCTATACTTCCACCTTCAAAAAAAATGGGAGAAACCACGTAAGTATCAGTACTCATAGCAATTTTACCATTTAGGGTAAAGGTGGCTCCATCATGTTTTTTATCAAGATATTCATTGCTTAGCAATTTAAAAACACCTGCATTTAATAGTTGGTCGGTAAGTGTGCCACCGCTTCCATGCCCTATGTTTATGGTATCAAAATCAAATTTGGGTATTGGGCAATTAAGTATCATGGTATATAAAGTGTTAGTATTATCTTTTTTAATTGCCAGCTAAGCCGAAACAGTTTGTAAATTATGAAAATGGTAATAAGCGGCACAAGCACCCTCACTACTTACCATTGGAGCGCCCAAAGGTTTAACAGGCGAACAATTGATTCCAAAATTGGGGCATTGGTTAGGTTTGATTTTGCCTTTCATTACGTCGCCCGATAAACAGGTGACATCCTCTCTTCCTCCAATAAAACTAATACTGAACTTTTTCATGGCATCAAAATCGGCAAACCCTGCTTTTACGCTATATCCGCTTAATGGTATATTGCCTATGCCTCGCCAATCTCTGTCTGTCACCTCAAAAACTTGTTCAATAACAGCCTTGGCACTTAGGTTACCATCTTTTTCAACAATTCTACTATATTGGTTATCCAGCTTATATATTCCGTTTTCCAATTGTATTACCGCCATTAAAACACCTTCTAATAAATCAACTGGTTCAAAACCAGTTATTACCAATGGCACTTTAAATTTTTCGACTAACGGATAATATTCATTTATTCCCATAATAGCACAAACATGTCCTGCACCTAAAAAAGCATCAACACTGCAATCCTGATCGGTCATAATAGCTTCCATTGCGGGAGGAACCAATACATGCGAGGTAAGTATGGAGTAATTTTCAATATTTCCCCTTTTGGCATGTATAACTGAAAGTGCATTAGCCGGCGCAGTAGTTTCAAACCCAACAGCAAAAAAAACGACTTCCCTATCAGGATTTTCTTTTGCAATTTTCACAGCATCCAACGGTGAATATAATATGCGCACATCAGCACCCTTTGATTTAGCTTCAAGCAAGCTCATATCGCTTCCTGGTACCCTTATCATATCGCCATAGGAGCATAAAATCACACCTTGGTTTAAAGCCAAATGGACAGCTTTATCAATCAAATTAACCGGGGTAACACATACCGGGCAACCAGGACCATGTATCATTTGTATATTAGAAGGTAGCATTTGTAAAATACCATTCTTCACCAACGAATGTGTTTGTCCACCACAAATTTCCATGATATTCCAATTACCTTTTGCTGTCGTTTCAATTTTACTCAACAGTACTTTTACCAATTCCGGAGTTCGGTATTCAGAAACGTATCTCATTTTTACTGTTTTTAATTATATTAATAATGATAATCAACTGATAAAGGTTGATTAAATTGATTATTTATTGATTTTGAATGGGATGTTGAGGGACGATTCTTTATATTGGACTTCAGTTTAGTGTCAATTTTATTTTCGTGATAAACAAATTGCCCGAATGAAATGTTTTCATCATTGGGCGATAAGTTAATGTGAAAATATAATTTATAGTTTTGTTCATATTTATGTTTAATCCAATCAACCAATAACACGTTTTGAAAAACACCTCCGCTAAAACAAATTTTATGGATATCTAAAGTTTTGGCTACAATACCAATAGTTTGTACCATCGTAAAATGGAATTTTGCTGCTATATAATCTTTAGGTTTGTTATTGCCAATATCATTAAGGATGCCTTGCAATAAGTTGTAGGTAGGTATATTATCAATATTTATTTCTTCCTCAAAATAGGAGCTATCCATAAAAAAGCCATGTTTTAGCACATAATTTTCGGCCAATGTTTGAAGATATAAGGCAGCTTCACCTTCATAACTTTGCTCATCACATAAACCAAGCAATGCCGCAACTGCATCAAAAATTCTTCCAACAGATGAAGTGAATAAGGTAGCTTGGTTTATAAGATTTAAATAATTAAATAATTCGGTTTTGGTAAATTTTTCAAAAACTAAATCTCTATGCTGCAAAGACCCATTTGTGGCACATAAAGCCGACAATCTTGGTTCAAGGGCTGTTTTATCTCCTGCTATGGTTGGGAAATAGTTGAAATGCGCAACTCTCTCCATCTTATTTCTTTTGTATTTAAAAAACTCACCTCCCCAAATATTTCCATCAACTCCTAAACCAGTACCATCCCATATAACACCCAATATTGGCTCTTTATGGTCAATTAAGCTATTTTCGGCAAGCACAGCGGCAAAATGACTTTCATGATGTTGTACGAGTTTAATATCAGCCCCAAAATTATTCGCCAATTCTTTTGCATATTGATGGGTAAAATAACCCTGATGTTTATCTGCAATAATTGTTTTGGGCTTTATATTGTACAGTTTTAAACAATGTTGCAAGGTTTTAATATAGGTAGTTTGGGCATTATAACTTTCACCACTGCCTAAAAACTGACTAATCAGCATATTTTCATTTATATTAAGCGCAAAACTGCTTTTTAAATGAGCACCGGTAGCCAGTATTGTGTTTGAAGGATTTGCAAAATAATTCAAATAGGTTGGCGCATATCCTCTCGACCTTCTTATTATAATGGGTTGATTGGAAAACTTTGAAACTTGTACCACACTATCGTCCAACGGGACAACAATTTCGCAATTATGGCTTACCAAATAATCAGCAAAATTGAATAATTCATCAAATGCAATGCTATCTTCGTAAATAATAGGAGAACCTGAAATATTCGCGCTGGTTGCTACCAATGGCGAGCCATAATTTAAAGCAATTAAATTAAATAAAGGATTTGAAGGAATCATAACCCCTACCCTATTTAAACCATTTGCAATTTGATTAATTTTAATATGATTAAAGGCAGAGGATTTTGGATATAGCACTACTATAGGTGCAGCCGTACTTTGCAACAATTCCTTTTCCTTGTTTCTTAAATAAAAATCGCGTTGAACCAGTTTAATATCAGGATATAAAACAGCTAAAGGCTTGTTTGGCCGTTTTTTTAGATCCCTTAATCTGCTAATCGTTCCAATATTATTCGCATCAATAACTAATAAATAACCGCAAGTACCTTTAATTGCCAGTATTTTACCTTGTCTTAAAAATGTATTTATTTTTATCAATACTTCTTCTTTGGAGTCTGATATGCAAAGTGATTTATTTTCCCAAATACTTAAAGTAATCCCGCAGGTTTTACAAGAATTTGTTTGAGAAAAAAATCTTTTATTGCTAACTGATTGATATTCTGAATTACAATCGGGGCAGGGAGTAAAACTATCCATTGAGGTATTATAACGCTCATAGGGTAGCTTATTAATGATGGAATACCTTGGTCCGCATTGGGTGCAGGTAATGAAAGCATAATGGTATCTTCGGTTGGTGGAATTATGAAACTCGGCCCTACAATTATCACATATGGCAATATCAGGCGAAATAAGGACACTTTTCTTCTTATTATCCACATTTTCTAATTGAATGGAAAAATCAAGATATGTTTGGTATTCAATTTCCTGTTTTGAAGTTCTTAGGATGACTGCTTTTGAGGGTGCTAATTGTTTTATTCGATTATAAAATAAATCAGCCATTTCTGCTTCAGCGTTTATAATAATATTTACCCCATTACCCCCATTGCATACATACCCCTTAAGATGCATTTTTTTTGCCAACTGGTAAACAAATGGTCTAAAACCTACACCTTGAACAATGCCTTCTATATGTATTTGGTATGTTTTCAAAACTTTAGTTTTTGTAAAATTTCCTGTAGCCTTTTGGAGCAACTTTATTTTTCTCTATTTTTTTTAATAGTCAATCCCTTCTTAAATCTAACCTTTTACCATTAACTACTGATTAAATACAATAATTACCGCTCATGTCGTTGCTAAGTTACTACCTTGTATGGGTACCAAATCCATTGATTTTTATTGATATGGATATCAAATACCATATACTTAGGTAATTTTTAAATTTTATGCACAATTGAGTTAAATTGGTATATCAAATTTAAAGGAAGGAGTTAAATTAAAGAGACTTAAATACACTTAAAAACATGACTTTGGTCATATAAAAAACAGGATGAATTATTATAAATCTCCAAAAATCTGTCAGTATTTCAAATTATTTGTTGCTCATTTATAACATTTGCTATAGTAAATAGGCATGATTTTTGGTTTGAATTTGCATCCCTGGCAATGAAATGCTTTATGGTAAAACTAACCTATAAATGGCTAATCATTCCATTAGTATTTAGGTAATTTTTTAATGAGTGGAGATTTCCTTAAGAAATTCAAAATTCGAACTAAAAAACAATTTATAGCAATAATAAATTATCGTTGGGATGAATTATTAGTGACATTAAATTCCCAGGTTAGTTTTTCATCTGCCGAATTTTCACCTAAGGAAATCAGGTATTTGCCCTGATATACTTTCCAATTATGTGTTTCTAGATTCCATTTTTGCAATTCTTTTACCGGGATTTTAAGACTTACTATTTTTTCATTTCCTTTTGCAATAAAAACTTTTTTAAAACTTTTTAATTCTTTTAATGGCATCCTGTCCACAATTGGATATTTAATATATGCTTGAACTACCTCATCACCATCCATAATACCTGTATTTTTTACCTTTATGTTTAATGAAATTGTGTCAGTTTGGTTATAAATAGGTAGAGGTGCTTTTATATTTTCATAGGTAAAGTTTGTATAGCTTAAACCAAATCCAAACGGATATTGTACCTTACCATTAAAATATCTGTAGGTTCTACCTGCCATATTATAATTTTCAAAGGCGGGTAAATCAGTTATTTTTTTGTAAAAGGTAATGGGTAAATGGCCCGAAGGAGAAACCTTACCAAAAAGAATATCGGCCAATGCATTGCCAGCTTGTTCACCGGGATACCAGGCGTAAATAATGGCGTCGGCATATGGTTCAATAGCAGTTACATCAATATCACTACCCGCTGTAATTAACGCAATAATGGGTTTGTTTATTCCCTTTCTTAATGATCGCATAAAGGCCACTTCACTGGCAGGTAAACTTAAATCATGTTTATCACCACCTGATGATGATAAAAAGGCATCGCCCGCCTCGCCTTCTAGTACTGGTGATAAACCAATTACTGCAATAGTTACATCGGCATTTCCGGCTGCCCAAATGCCTCCAAAATGGGTGGTATCTCTAAAATCACAACCTAAATCGTACTCTACACGGCTTGTCGGATCAACTGCAGCGGTTATGCCTTCAACAAAATTTACCATTTTACTGCTTACCCCGTGATAGCTTCCTGCTAATGCGTCAAACGATGCAGCATTTGGCCCAAGCACCATATAGCTGGTAAAACTTTTTTTATTCAAGGGAAGCACGTTGTTGTTGTTTTTTAGCAACACCATACTTTGTACGGCGGCTTTACGGGCAAGTACAATATGCATGTTATTGTGAATACTATCTAGTCCGTAATTGTGAAACGGATTACTTTCCTGTGTATCAAAAAAACCTAATTTAAATTCAGTTTTTAATAAATGGAACAGGGCTTCATCAACTTCCTTTTCGGTTAATAAATTTTGCTGAACTGCCTTTACAACATCCGATTGTAAAACAGTGGAGCAGTCTAAATCAATGCCTGCTTTTATGGCTGCGGCGGCGGTTTCGGTAGAAGTAGGAATAGCCTTGTGCGTTGAAAAAACATCATCCAAGGCACCACAATCTGTAACTATATGACCCTTAAAGCTCCATTCCTTTCTTAAAACATTATTCAATAATACTTGGTTTACAGAATTTGGCACGCCGTTGATGCTATTATAGGCTGTCATAACCGACTCAACACCTGAGTCAATCAGGGCATGAAATGCATATAAATAAGTTTCGCGTAAATCCTTTTCATCAACTACTGCGTTAAAATAATCACGGTTAGCTTCCGGGCCGCTATGGGCTGCAAAGTGTTTGGCTGTTGCAGAAGTTTTTAAAAAATTCTTATTTTTTCCCTGCATGCCTTTAACAAAGGCCGATCCGATGTGTGCAGTTAAAAAAGGATCCTCCCCATAGGTTTCTTGCCCTCTACCCCATCGCGGATCTCTGAATATATTGATATTAGGCGCCCAAAATGTTAAACCCATATATTGTAAATGCTGCCCCTTGGCTGATGATAAGTTGAATTTAGCCCTTGCCTCTGTTGATATTACATTAGAAACAGCATTTACTAAACTATCGTTAAAAGTAGCCGCTAAACCAATGGCTTGCGGAAAAACAGTTGCTTCTCCGGCACGCGCCACACCGTGTAATCCTTCGTTCCACCAATTATAGGCCGGTATGCCAAGTCTTGGTACTGCTTTACTTTGGTATCCCAATAAGGAGGCTTTTTCTACTAGGCTCATGCGCGATATTAAATCATGTACTCTTTCATCAATATTTAAATTCTGATTTTTATACGGAAGTATCTTTTGCCCCATTAATAACCTTGGTAGGGCAAGGTTTAAACCAATAAAAACTAATTTAAGCACTTTAAAATATACTTTCCTATTCATAATTTAATTTTAATATATCTTGATTACTTGGAAATCAATATTTTACCAAGTTAAAATTCAATAATTACCTTCATTAAATTTAGTTAAAATTCCTTCTATATAATTTACCACCTTTATTTGTGCAAACTACGAAGATTGAAAATTACCAATTTTCTTACTACAGTAATTATTTAATTCAAAATCGAATGTAGCAGTTAAAAACCAGATTTAGAAAAGGGTATTGTATTTGGCAATAATGATGATTTATTATTACTAAGGTATAAGGTTGAAAATTAAATTTTACAGGTGGGTAATAACATAGTTTTGAAATAATTTTTCGACGGATGTAATGCTGTTCTGCCCATAAAAAACAAAAAGGAAGCGGTTTTTGAACCGCTTCCTTTCGTTTTTGTGATCTCATCAGGATTCGAACCTGAGACCGACAGATTAGAAATCTGTTGCTCTATCCAGCTGAGCTATGAGACCAATATTCGATACTGAATATTCGGCAAAGATGCAAAATATTGTGTAATTTAATATATAGAATATAGATATTTTTCAATTTAGACCTGGGCATTAATAAAAGATTTCGCATTTAAATAAACAAAAGCCTGTTGCCAATGCTTTTTTTTCTGAAATATGTTAAGAAATTATTTTTTGTAAAAATGAATACATATTATTGTACACCAATATTAAATTTTTCAATTAGTTACTTTAAGTAATAATATAATAAAGCTCTTATCTTATTAGTTTTGTTATTTTTTTAACAAGTAATTTTTTAAAAAATTTAAATTATTGGAGAAAATTGACCTTATTGGATAAAGTATAATAATCTATTTTACAATAAGTTACCGATAAATTTTATAAACTTTTTTTTAAATAAATAATTTATGATCATAATTGCTGACGGTGGATCAACAAAAACTAACTGGTGCTTGGTTACAGAGGAAGGTAATAAAGTGTATTTTAATACTGAAGGCTATAATCCTTATTTTGCCCCAACTACCTACATTATTCAATCCCTTCAGGAAAATTTACCTACCGACCTTGAAATTGACAAAATTACTGAGGTAAATTACTACGGCGCTGGTTGCTCAACACCCGAAATGCGTAAAATTGTGGAAGATGCTATGAAAGTGGTGTTCAACAAATCAAAAATCTATATCGGGCACGATCTGCTTGCTGCTGCCCGAGCATTATTAGGCCATACAGCTGGTTTCGCGGCTATTTTAGGCACCGGCACCAACACTTGTATTTACGACGGTAAAGACATAGCTCAGAACATTGATTCGGGTGCTTACATTTTAGGCGATGAGGGTAGCGGTTGTTATATTGGTAAGAAGCTTTTAACCGATTATTTAAGAGGTTATATGCCCGAAGCCGTTAGGAAAAATTTTTGGGATACATTTAAATTAACCCCCGATGATGTTAACGAACAGGTTTATACTCAGCCAAGGGCAAACAGGTTTTGTGCAAGCTTTAGCAAATTTGTTTATGATAACAATGTTCATTTGGAATACTCCAGAAATTTGGTAAAAACTTCATTTGAGGACTTTTTCCGTAACCTGGTTACTCATTATCCTAATTATCAAAGATATACCTTTAATTGTATTGGTTCAGTAGGTTATAATTTCAGAAATGTATTGGAAGAAGTAGTTACTGAAAATGGCATGGTGGTTGGCAATATTATCCGCTCACCAATTGATAACCTGGTTAAATTCCATTTGGAAGCAGGTGCTTTGTAACTAACTAGCCTGCTTATTGGGTAAAGTGGCTTAATTATGCCATACTCAATTAAATTATATCAAATTGAAAATATAATCCATTTATAGCAAACAAGCCTGATTGAATATTCAACCAGGCTTGTTTGTTAATTTTAAAACCGTTTAATTCCCGTTTAATTTCCTTTATAATCAATTAATATTAATATTCTTATAAATAGGCTGTAAGCATAAATTTCTATCAAAATAAAGGCCTTAAATTGTTTTTTATTTTTGGCTGATAAAATATGATTTAGCTTTTAATTTTTTATTATATATAGGGTAGCCGTTTATATAATTTGAAACAATGCTTTATAATAGGTGGTTTACCGAAAATTTATTTAAAGGTTTAATTCTCTATTCCCCCTTCATCGCTCAATACTTTCATATATCGGCGTTTATCAAACCTATATAATTTGGCCGCTCGATATGATACATCTTTCTCTTTCTCGTTCAATTCTTTTAAAAAACCAAATCCAAGCATTTTCTTTCTAAAGTTACGCTTATCAAACTTCCTGTTTTCAATAGCTTCATATAATGATTGTAATTGGGTAAGGGTAAATTTTTCGGGCAGTAATTCAAAAGCAATAGGTTGCGTATTTAATCTGCGTCTAATCTTACTAAAACCTGTTTCAAAAATCTTAGTATGGTCAAACGCTAATTTAGGTAAATCATTTACAGGATGCCAAAAAGCCTTTTTGGCATATTGAGATATGGGTCTTAGCTCTTTTTTGCTGCTGGTACGTATAAGCGCGTAATAGGCAACGGTAATAACCCTGCCTTGCGGATGCCGGTTTAGCTCGCCAAAGGTATGGAACTGCTCCATGTGCAAATCGTTCAAACCAGTAAGTTCATACAAAATACGGGCAGCTGCATTGTCAATACTTTCATTTTGCTCAACAAAATAGCCGGGTAGCGCCAACCAATCTTTAAATGGTTCTTCGTTACGCTCTATTAGTAATATTTTGAGTTCGCCCGCATCAAATCCAAAAATCACGCAATCAACCGAAAATACGGAGTCTATCGAAGGTAATTTTGATTCCAAATCGAAAAATATAGGTTAAAAATTGATAATTGGTTACAGCGAAATTAAAAAAAAAAATTAAATTTAGTAGTGTAATTTTCACACACTATATTCGTAGCTCAAAATTAGCGATTAATAATGCGTAAAATTTCTAAAATTGCAGTTCTTACTTCTGGTGGCGATGCCCCAGGCATGAACCCATGCATCCGTTCTGTTGTTCGAACAGCAATATATAATGGCTTAAGTGTGGTTGGTATAAAACGTGGCTATCAAGGACTTATCGACAATGATATGTACGATATGGAACCTCGTTCAGTTAGCAATATATTAAATTTGGGGGGTACCATACTTAAAACAGCCAGATGTTTACCCTTCCGAACCGACGAGGGGATGGAGTTGGCTTATCAAAACCTAAAAAAACATAATATTGATGGTTTGGTGGTAATTGGTGGCGATGGTACCTTTACAGGGGCACTCAGATTTTCAAAAAAATATCCTGACATTTCGGTAATCGGCGTTCCGGGTACAATAGATAATGATTTGTACGGATCAACCTATACACTTGGTTT
>CAIYNX010000060.1 GCA_903927645.1 uncultured Mucilaginibacter sp. | reverse complement strand
TTGTCGGCAGCGGTACCAATTAGGCGCAGGCCGGGCACATCTTTTAATAATTGGGTGGCGTAAACCAGCAAATAATGTTCGTACTGGGCTATGTTATGCATGCCCAAGCGTGTTACATAATCAATAGCTGCACCTAAACCCACCGCGTCGGCTATATTGCCAGTGCCGGCCTCAAACCTGCCGGGGGCGTTGTGGTAGCGTGTATGCTCAAAGGTAACATCCACAATCATGTTGCCACCGCCTTGCCAAGGTTGAGTTTGATTCAGCAAATCTTCCTTGCCATATAAAACGCCAATTCCGGTTGGTCCAAATACCTTATGACCCGAAAAAACAAACCAATCGGCATCCAAAGCCTGCACATCAACCGGCATGTGCGATACCGACTGAGCGCCATCTACCAATACCCTTGCCCCGGCCAAATGCGCCAAACTAACAATTTGCTGGGCAGGGGTAACCGTACCCAAAGCGTTTGAAACTTGGGTGAAGGAAACCAGTTTGGTTTTAGGGTTAAGTAGTTTTACATATTCCTCGATGATGATTTGTCCGTCATCATCTACCGGAATCACCCTTATTTTAAGATCCTTTTTAGCGGCCAGCTGTTGCCAGGGTACTATATTGGCATGGTGCTCCAGGTGACTTACAATAATTTCGTCGCCGGGATGCAGGTTTTGTTCGCCCCAGCTTTTGGCAACCAGGTTAATGGCCTCGGTGGCACCGCGAACAAAAATAATTTCGTTTACAGAACCCGCGTTCAGAAATTGTTGCACCTTTTTGCGTGCGCCTTCATAGGCATCGGTAGCACGGGCGGCAAGCTCGTGCGCGGCACGGTGTATGTTTGAATTTTCGTGCTCATAAAAATAGCTGATGCGGTCGATCACCTGTTTAGGCTTTTGCGTGGTAGCCGCGTTATCCAACCAAACCAACTGTTTGCCATTTACCATTTCTTTCAGGAAGGGAAAATCCTGACGGACGATATTTACATCAAATGGAGGCTTCACTAATCCAGTGGCACCCGTATTACCGGGAACGGTAAGCTGCGCCGGGAAACTTCTTAAAAAGTAAAACGATGGCGGCGTAGCCACAACCTCGGGCTTGATAGGAATTTGCGGAACAGCTGGAGTCTGAATAAGCTGACTTAAAACCTGTTGCAATTCATGCTCGAAGGATTGCTCCTGTTGATAGGGCAAAGCGTTAAAGCTAGGTGCCGATAAATCGGTAAACGTAAACGGATTAGCCGCAGGTTGATTAGTAGGCGAATGGGTAGCCGTTAAACCAGGATCTTCAAAACTAGTTTGCGGATTGTTTAGGTTGATAACGTCGCCTTGATGCATAGCCGATGGCGAAGCACCTACACCCGATACCGGAACCGATTGCGGATGATGGTTAAACAAACCATCAGCAAAGCCATTGCCTGTAGGGAGATCATTTATTTGAGAAGCTACCGGGCTAAATCCGTTTACAGGAAAAGGCGGTACAGGCTCATTTATACTACTCCCATTTACAGATTTGAAAAACTGGTTGGCCATTTTTTCCAACTCCTGCAAGTTAGGGAGACCGTCGGGATTAATATTTGTACTCATGGTAATTACCTAATTCAACATCTTCTAAAACCGCGATGGCATCATCCACCAAAACCGCTAATGAGCAGTAAAGCGAAACTAAATAAGAGGCGATGGCCTTGTTATTGATACCCATAAACCGTACAGAAAGGCCCGGAGACTGCTCGCCCGGTAAGCCCGGCTGAAACAAGCCAACCACACCTTGTCGGCTCTCGCCCGTGCGTAGCAATATGATTTTTGATTTATTATTCTGAATAGGTAATTTATCGGAAGGAATTAGTGGGATGCCTCTCCAGGTAATAAACTGCGAACCAAATAAGGAAACCGTTGGAGGAGGCACACCACGGCGGGTACATTCGCGCCCGAAAGCGGCTATAGCCAATGGGTGCAATAGGAAGAAGCCTGGCTCTTTCCAAACCTTGGTAATAAGCTCGTCCAAATCATCGGGCGTTGGCGGCCCTAATCGGGTTTTTATTTTCTGACTGGCAATAACACTGTTTAGTAAGCCGTACTCTTCATTATTAATCAGCTCGCTTTCTTGACGTTCCTTAATAATCTCAATCGTTAGGCGTAACTGCTCACTTATTTGATTGTAAGGTTTGCTGTATAAATCAGAAACGCGGGTATGCACATCCAATACCGTATTAACAGCACTCAGGTTGTACTCGCGCGGGTTTTCAACATAATCAACAAAGGTTGAAGGGAGTTCGCGTTCATCGCGCGAGGAGCAATCCACCTCCACGTTTTCGGCATCCTTTACCTTATTCAGGCGGTACACGCCCGATTCAACCGGAACCCAATTTAAAAGTTGAGGTAACCAGCGTGGGGTAATTCTGGATAATTGAGGAACTGTACGGGTAGCGATGGCCAACTGGCGGGCTGCTACATCGCCAAGGGCTGTTTGGGTTGTTTTTTGTTCTGCCATTTTAAAAGTATTAGCGGTGTTATTTAATTTATAAATTGATTTGCTACAATTATAATATATAAATTCTATAGAACAAATAGATTAATAATTTATTTTAATAAATTTTCACATACTAAAAGTAATGAGTTATAGGGTTATGATAATTTTATACGCTGAAATACAATAGCTTATTTAATATAAATTCTCTAAAATCAATTATAAATCATTTTATAACTATTTAATCTATAGATTTGGTAGTAATTAAAATAATACATATCATTGCAAAAAATTAAATGATTAAAAGATTATGAAAACTGATTTTACCCTAAAGGCATTATTCCCCAATCTTCATACTACCTGCTGTTGTTGCTGTTGCTAGTGCTATAGTTAAACAGATAAAAAATTTAAAATAACTTATTGATAAACATAATAGTATCGGTCAAAAACCGGTAATGGAACTTTATTGACCATTTTTTTTACCAGCATAATTAAATAAATGAATTCAACAGTACGAAATAGTATATCTATTTATATAAAAACGGCATTACTGCTATTGGTAGTGCTCATCACCAATCAGGCCCACGCGCAAAACAAAACCATTAAAGGTAAGGTAACCATTAAGGAAGATGGAACAGCTTTGCCGGGTGTAACCATATCAGTAAAAGGAACAAAAACTGGCACTTTAACAGATGCGAAAGGCGCGTACAGTATACAGCTTCCTACAGGAAAAAACACCTTGGTATTTACCTCAATAGGGTTTACCACGCAGGAAGTAAAGGTAGGCAATGAGGAGGTTGTGGATGTCGCGCTCTCCTCCGATTTTAAGCAACTGCAAGAGGTAGTGGTATCAAGCTATAACACCCAACGCAAGCAGGACTATACTGGTTCGGCGTCAAAAGTGGGTGCTACCCAATTAGAAAACAGGCCCTTGCAAAGTTTTGACCAGGCATTGGGCGGTCAGGCCGCAGGTGTAACCATTATACAGCCAAGCGGCATATTGAACAACACACCTGTATTCAGGATACGTGGTATCAACTCCATTACTTCGGGTATTTATCCGCTTATCATTGTTGATGGCGTTCCGGCATTTACAGGCTTAGTTGGTGGTACGGTAGGTAACAATCCGTTATCAAACATCAACCCCGGTGATATTGAATCAATTGATATTTTAAAGGATGCGTCCGCGACCGCCATTTATGGTTCAAGGGCTGCCAACGGTGTAGTGGTAATCACCACCAAAAAAGGCAAAAAAGGTGGTACAAAAGTAAATTACGATGGTACTTTTAGCTTTAGCAAACCGGTAAATCTGCCTAAACTGTTAAACGCGCAACAGTATGTTACCATAAAAAACGAGGCCATGACCAATGCCGGAAAAACACCCGGTTTTGCCCTACAAACCCTTGCCGATGGCAGCACGGTAAATACCCATTGGTATGATGTAGCTTACCATACCGGCTATTCAAACAATCATAACGTAAGCTTTTCGGGAGCTACCGATGCTACCAATTATTTCATAGCCATAGGGTATACCAATCAAAATGCCATTATCCGTACCAATAGCTACAATAATAAGGATATCAGAATCAATCTTGACCATAAATTGTATGATAATTTTAGCATAGGCACGCATTTTACTTTCAACAATTCACTCAATTCAGGACCAAACTCCGGTGCATTGCCCGGGCAGTACATTGGTACCAACGCTTTAGGCAGGCTCACCTATATTTTACCTCCAAACGTAGCGGTTTATAACCCGGATGGTAGTTACAATATTCAGGATTTGGTGAGGGTAGGTTATGGTGCCAACAATAGCAACCCTGCTAGTCCGGGTTATGTGGGCACCATTAATGCCTATAACCTGAAAGTGCTACTCGATTTAGACAAATATACATCCGAAACCAATTCGGCCATTGGCGATGTTTATGCCGAGTGGACTTTGGTAAAAGGTTTAAAAGCAAAAACCAGTTATGGTATCAACAAATTAGTGGTGGAAAACCTAAGCTTCCAAAACCCTGTAAATGGCGATGCGGCTCCATTTAATGGGATAGCCACCAATAGCAACAACAACTATTACCGTACCGATTGGATCAATACCTTAAGCTATGCAGCTTCATTAGGCAAACATAATTTTAACGCTTTGGCAGGTTATGAAGAAATTTATACCACCACAAACTCATGGGGTGCTACCAGAAGCAACCTGACCGATCCGTTCTTTACCTCCTATCAAGGCGGGTTTACCACCATTACCCCATCAAATAACGCGCAGGGGGTTAATGGTTTTAAATCATACTTCAGCAACTTCAATTATAACTATGATAGAAAGTACCTGTTAAGTTTTAGCTATAGAAGGGATGGCTACTCCGGCCTACCAACCAGCAACCAATTTGGTAACTTTTTGGGAGGCTCGGCCGGATGGAATATTTCGGAAGAGAAATTCTTTAAAAATTCAAGTATCTCATCCACCATTAGCAGTCTGAAAATAAGAGGAAGCTATGGTACAGTTGGCAATATAAACATTGGCGATTTCCCGGCGCTGGGCTTATACAGCGCGGGTACTTATGCGGGGATACCAACCTTAGGCTATACCCAAGCAGGCAACAACAACTTAAAATGGGAAACAAGCAAAAAGACCGATATTGGTATAAACTTTGGTATTCTACAAGATAAAATAACCATAGAAGCCGATTATTATAATAACCAAATTGACGGATTAGTACTGAACGCGCAACAAGCCCCTTCAAAAGGTATACCTAACGGAACTATCAGCGCAAACGTAGGCTCCATGTATAACAGAGGCTTTGAGTTGAATATAAACGCCAATATTATCAGCGAAAGCAAATTCAGGTGGAACGCCAATTTTAATTTCTCTACCCTGCAAAATAAGGTAACAGCCTTATCAAACGGATCGGATATTTATACACCTAGTAGCTTCGGTATACAAAATCTAACGCGTGTTGGCTATTCGGTGGGCTCTATTTGGGCGGTACCAACAGAAGGTGTTAATCCAGATAATGGTTACCGAATTTTTATTAACAGGAATGGCCAAAAAGTTCAATATAACCATGTGGGTACGCCTAAATGGACCTATCTGGATGGCAATGCCGCGCCAGCTATTGATAATTACCTAGATGGTAAAATTCAAGGACCATCATTACCTACTTGGTACGGTGGTTTAAATAATACTTTTACCTATGCCAACTTTGATTTATCGGTAGGTATTACCTTCTCAGGTGGTAACTATATATACGATGGTGCAAGGGCAAACGAGCTCGACCAACGCTATTTTAATAACGGAACATTTGTATTGAACAGGTGGACAACTCCCGGGCAAGTAACAGATATCCCCAAATTAATTTATGGTGATAACGTTTCAACCGGCTTCTCCATCACTAACTCGGCAATGGTTGAAAAAGGCGATTATGCCAAACTAAAAACACTCTCCTTCGGCTACAGGATTCCTGTAAAGTTTTTCAATAATAAGGTGAACCAAATACATGTGTTTGCGCAGGCAACCAATTTGTTAACAATTACAAATTACAGGGGTGCTGATCCGGAAGTATCTATAAATGGCAACTCCATCGCATCGGGAAAAGATCAGAACAATGTGGTAAGTGCTCGAACCATATCAATAGGCGCCAATGTTGAATTTTAAAAAATAAATAAAAAACAAAGAGATGAATTTCTATAAATATACAAAATCAGGTATTGTTAAATCGGTGTTGGTTATATCCGCATTTGCAATTACCTCTTGCCAAAAAGATATTTTGAATACGGTACCAACTACCAGTATTTCGCAAGTAAACGCTTACAGTACACCCGCTAAAATTTTAGCAGAGGTAAATAACCTATATTCTCAAATACAAAGTCCTAATTTTTACGGGGGAAGGTATATTATAACCAACGAGCAAAGGGGCGAAGAGTTTGGTCAGAATGATGCTAATGCAGCGGTTGGTTCCTTAATCTGGCAGCAAAACCCATTATCAACAGATGCCCTGGTGAACAGTTTTTGGACACAGGCTTACTTGGCCATAAATGCCAGCAACATTTTTATCGCGCAAGTAAGCAATTCAACTGCCATTTCATCAACATTAAAAGCGCAATATATAGGCGAGGCTAAATTTATAAGGGCAATTTCGTATCTAAGCTTAATTCAAACATTTTCACAACCTTATACGCTAAATAACGGAACAAGTTTAGGCGTTCCGCTTAGGCTTACCGCCGAAACATCATCAGCAGATAACAACTTGGCAAGAAGCTCTGTTAAAGATGTTTATACCCAAATTATCAGCGATTTGAATGATGCTGAAGCATCACTACCTATTAGTTATACTACAGCAGCTTTAAATTCATCACGTGCGCATCAGGCTACAGCCATTGCTTTAAAAACCAGGGTGTATTTAGTGGAGGGCGATTATACAAGTGTGGTAAAAGAAGCCAAGAAAATAGTGCCCACCACTTCAGCACCATTTGTTTATACAAACGGGACCCTAAC
>CAIYNX010000059.1 GCA_903927645.1 uncultured Mucilaginibacter sp. | reverse complement strand
GGTGCCAATTCCTGTCCCGGCAAATAACACCGGGGAATATAAATTTAATTTTAAAAAAATGCTGATTAACAAAAACATTATTCCCGCTTTTTCAATTTTCAAAATTTCAACCTTTAGCACCATCTGTTGCTGTATGTGTTGCTAAAACCAAACACGTTTTCTTTTTCTTGAAAAATTACGTGTTTCCAATTGGAAATTATTTCCTTTTGAAAAAAATCTAACAATTAAAATCAACAAAATTTATAAAATTAAACCTCAAAAACATGTCTGCTTTAAAATTTGAAACCATTCAATTACATGCTGGTCAGGAAGTAGATCCTACCGGTTCAAGAGCTGTACCACTTTATCAAACAAGTTCGTACGTGTTTAAAAATGCCGAACATGGCGCAAATTTGTTTGCTCTTAAAGAGTTTGGCAATATCTACACCCGTTTAATGAACCCTACTACGGATGTATTTGAAAAAAGGATTGCCGCTTTAGAAGGTGGTGTGGCCGCACTTGCAACTTCATCGGGTCAAGCGGCTCAGTTTATTGCGTTAAACAATATACTACAAGCTGGCGATAATTTTGTTACCTCTCCATTTTTGTATGGTGGTACTTATAACCAATTTAAGGTAGCGTTTAAACGCCTTGGTATAGATGTTCGCTTTGCAAAAGATGATTCTGCGGAAAGCCTAGAATTGTTGATTGACGGTAAAACAAAAGCTATTTATTTGGAAACCATCGGTAACCCGGGCTTTAACATAGCCGACTTTGATAAAGTTTCGGCATTAGCCAAAAAACACGATCTTCCTTTAATTGTTGATAATACCTTTGGTGCGGGTGGTTATTTGTTCCGCCCACTAGAACATGGTGCCAATGTAGTAGTTGAATCGACCACAAAATGGATTGGCGGGCATGGTACCAGCATTGGTGGTGTAATTGTTGATGGAGGTAATTATAACTGGGGAAATGGTAAATATCCGCAATTTACAGAACCATCAGAAGGTTATCATGGTTTGGTATTTGCCAACGTATTTGGCATAGGGGGTCCATTCGGGAATATCCAATTTATTATTAGGGCTCGAGTAGAAGGCTTGCGCGATTTTGGTCCATCGCAATCTCCATTCAATTCTTGGTTAAATATTCAAGGACTTGAAACTTTATCATTAAGGGTGCAACGTCATGTTGATAATGCACTTGAATTAGCGAAATGGCTTAGTAACCATCCAAAAGTTGAAAAAGTAAACTATCCGGGTTTACCTTCTTCAGCACATCATGAACTTGCTAAAAAATATTTGAAAAACGGATTTGGCGGTGTTTTAACCTTTGATATCAAAGGCGACAAACAAAATGCAAGTCATTTTATCGACAATCTTAAATTGGTAAGTCATTTGGCTAATGTTGGGGATGCCAAAACATTAATTATTCAACCATCAGCAACAACGCACCAGCAGCTATCAGATGAAGAGCAACTTGCGGCAGGAGTTTATCCAAACTCCTTACGTGTATCTGTAGGCCTTGAACATATTGATGATATAAAGGCCGATTTTGAACAAGCATTTGCCAAAATATAAAAAACAGGATAGAAATTACCATAATTTTAGGCAAAAGCACTAAAATTAAAGGTTTGGAAGCCTGAAATCAGCCTTCGTAAAATCATTGCTGATTTCAGGTAACTAAATAATATAGATGAATAAATTGATTAATGAATTCAAATAAATTTAAATATACAAGTACTTTTAAGCTTGAAACGGGCAGGGAACTGAGCGAGTTAGAAATTGGCTACCATACCTATGGCAAATTGAACCATAATGGCAGTAACGTGTTATGGGTATGCCACGCCTTGACAGCTAATTCGGATGTATTTGATTGGTGGAAGGGTTTTTTTGGAGAAAACGATTATTTTAATCCTAACGATTATTTTATTGTTTGTGCCAATATATTGGGCTCTCCATATGGAACTACCAATCCATTAAGTGTTAACCCACTAACCGGAAACGGCTATTATTTAGATTTTCCGAAATTTACTGTAAGGGATATTGTTAAGGCTCATCAGCTATTGGCTGATTATCTGCATATTCAAAATATTGAAATATTGATAGGTGGTTCATTGGGGGGGCAGCAAGCCATGGAATGGGCTATTTCTTCGCCATCTTTTATAAAAAATTTAATTTTAATTGCTACCAATGCACGCCATTCTCCATGGGGAATAGCCTTTAACGAGTCGCAACGTTTGGCAATAAGTACCGACCGTACCTTTTACTCAAATACACCACTTGGGGGAAGCAAAGGCTTAAAGGCAGCAAGAAGTATCGCACTCCTATCCTATCGAAATTATAAAACCTACGGAATTACCCAACAAGAAGAAGATGATCAGACGGTTGATAATTACAAAGCAATATCCTACCAAAATTACCAGGGAGAGAAATTGGTAAACCGTTTCAATGCTTATAGCTACTGGTATTTGTCAAAAAGCATGGATTCGCATAATGTTGGTAGAGGCCGTAATGGCGTTGAAAAAGCACTGAGCCAAATAAAGGCTCGAACATTGGTGATTGGCATTAAGTCGGATCTTCTATTTCCGATAGAAGAACAAGAATATTTATTCAGACATATTCCAAAATCGGCATTTGCTGAGATAGATTCCTTTTATGGTCACGATGGTTTTTTGATTGAAACAGAAATTTTAACGAATATTGTGACCTCCTTTTTTAAAACCGGCGTAAAAGGAAAAATTATTGATTTACAACAATCAGCATAAATGAGTAAAAAATTAAATATAGGCCTTTTTGG
>CAIYNX010000058.1 GCA_903927645.1 uncultured Mucilaginibacter sp. | reverse complement strand
TTTTCTGTTTTACTTAATTCAATTCCTTAAAAATTGCATAATTTCGATAAAAACACCATCAACCCTATTCAAAACAGAAAAGTGTATTTGGTAGGAGGGGGAATTGCTTCTTTAGCAAGTGCAGCCTATTTTATAAGAGATGGGCATATTAACCCTGAAAATATTACCTTATATGAAGAGCTTAATATTGCTGGTGGTAGTCTTGATAGTTCAGGGTCACCAAAAGATGGTTATATTATGCGTGGAGGTCGAATGTTAAATTTCAGTTATTTGTGTACCTATGACCTTTTTTCATTTATTCCTTCTCTTACAAACCCGGCGATATCTGTACTTGACGAAATTAATGCTTTTAATAAAAAGATTAAAAGTCATTCCCTAGCTCGTGTTGTAGAAGATGGTCATAAAATAATTGTCTCTTCAATGGGTTTTAGCAATAAGGACAGACTTGATTTAATCGAAATCATGGCTATTAACGAAAATTATCTTGGTACGAAGCAAATCAATGATTGGTTTAGCAGTGATTTTTTTAAAACCAATTTTTGGTTAATGTGGAGCACAATGTTTGCTTTTCAGGAATGGCATAGTGCGGTAGAGTTTAAACGTTATTTGCACCGTTTCATTCATGAATTTAAAAGGATTAATACGCTCGCTGGTGTTGACCGTACACCCTATAATCAGTTTGATTAATTAGCTAAGCCAATTATTGAATGGTTACAACAAAAAGGTGTAAAATTTGAATTGGGGTTTAAGGTAATAGATGTACAATTTTCACCTAATAGGAGAAAAGAAGGCAATTGAACAGATTGATTTAATGCGGGATGGAAAGAAGGAATCTATAAAAATTCTGGTGAACGATTTAGTGCTAATTACACTTGGTTTTATGACTGCAGATTCAAGTTTAGGATCAATGCATTCCGCGCCACAAAAAATCATTGAAAAACAAGATAGGAGTTGGAATTTATGGGAAGCAATAGCTAAAAAAAGCAATCAGTTTGGTCATCCAGAGGTTTTTGATTCACGTGTAAAAGAATCAAATTGGGAATCATTCACGGTAACTTGTCAAGGTACAAAGTTTTTTGAATTGATGGAAAAATTTACAGGCAATAAAGCTGGTACTGGTGGTTTGGTAACTTTTAAGAATTCTAATTGGCTCCTGTCAATTGTTTTAGCCTATCAACCACACTTTATAAATCAACCTGAAAATGTAAATGTTTTTTGGGGTTATGGCTTGTTTACTCATAAGGAGGGAAATTTTGTAAAAAAGAAAATGGCTGATTGCACAGGTACCGAAATACTCACGGAGCTATTTTCACACCTTTAATTTTATGCTACCTTGGATAAATTGTTGGAACCTTCAAATTGTATTCCATGTATGTTGCCATTCATTACAAGTCAGTTTTTGACAAGATCGCAAGGTGATAGACCTCAAGTGATTCCAAAAATATCCGAAAACTTCGCTTTTATTGGGCAATTTGTGGAAGTACCTGATGATGTGGTATTTACTGTAGAATATTCCGTCAGAACAGCTCAAATAGCTGTTTACGGATTACTGAAACTGGAAAAAAAACCAATTCCAATGTACAAAGGCGACCACCATATTGAGGTATTGTTTGATGCAATGAAAACATTGTTAACCTAGCAATAATTTAGTCTTTAAATAGCAAGAAATTGGTTATTTCAGAGGTCGCAACATATAGTTTTCAACCACCATTCAAACCAAAAAGCTGCTCAGCTTTCGTTAAGAGGCTTGGTAAACTGTAGGGGAATAGCTCTGAATTTAAAATGTAATAAATTTCAATACTTCATTGTATTATTACCCGCTTTAGAATAAGCCAGATATAAATTATTTGTGATATTTTTATATAAAAAAAGTACAAAAAAAATTACTTCGTATTTATTTTGTCTGAATATTTGAAAAAAGTTTTAGTAATCATGCTCATACAGGTTTTTACCAATGGCAATTCCTTTGGCAATCTTTAAAATTCAGATAGTAAAAGGCGCCGATTATAAGGTAATAAAATTTATTTATGAACTTTATTGATTTATTTGAAACCTAATTTTTCAATCACCAGCTACCGCTTGAACCGCCACCACCGAATCCACCACCACCAAATCCTCCAAATCCACTACTGCCTGAATCTCCGCCGCCAAGACCACCTTTTCCGCTCCCTAGCATAGTGCCACCAAGAAACCACCAAAATGGACTCACGCCCCCACGACCACCAATAACTCGTCCACCCCGGTGACTTCCAAATATAAACAGCAGTACAAAAATAATTATTGCAATAAGTAAAATTATAAAACCAGTTCCTCCGGCTTTAGAACCCTGTTGAGGTTGTTTCTCTGACTTGTATTCGCCTTTTATGTATTTAATAATATTGTCAGTACCAGCATTTAATCCTCCATAATAGTCATTTTGTTTGAACCTCGGTGTGATATCTTTTTTTATGATATCATTAGCTATTACATCAGGTATTGCCCCTTCAGCTCCATAACCTGTCTGTATTGATACTTTGCGGTCACCAAGTGCGACAAGTACAAGGATTCCATTATTTTTGCCTTTTTGCCCGATACCCCATTTTCTGCCAAGTGCAGTGCCGTATTGGTTAATGTCATATTGGCCAACTGATTTAATGATTACTATGGCAATTTGAGTTGTAGTTGAGTCATTAAAAGCAACAAGTTTTTGTTCAAGCCTCTGTTTGTCTTCTGCTGAAAGCGTATTCGTATAATCAGTAACCAACGTATTCGACTTGGGAGGCAATTGCTGGGAAAATGTTATCAAACAATTCAATAGCAAAACAGTTAGTAATATAAGTTTCTTAAACATGAGTTTTAATTTTAGTCGCCGTCTAAAAAGGCAATATTGTCACTTAATTCGTTTTTTCCATTAGGCTGATGAGGAAATTTTTTTTTCATATGATCACCGGCTATATTTAAGCCGGAAACAATGCCTTCAATAAGGTTACCCTTTTCAAAGTACCTAAGCATGGTCTCTTTGGTATCGTTCCAGAAATTTTCTTGAACGGCATTATTTATGTCGATGTCTCCTATTATTGCAAACTTGCGGTCAACTGTAGCAACATAAATAAGTACGCCGTTTCGCAATTTGGTTTTATGCATACCTAACTTTTGGAAGTATTTGGTAGCTCGTTTAATTATATTTTCTTTACAGCTTTTTTCAATACAAACCCGTATCTGCCCAGAAGTATGTGTTTCGGCATCCTCAATTGCTATCTGTATTCGCTGTTGATCTTCTTTGCTAAATACTCCCACAGTTTTATTTTTTAATGTTAATTAGTTTAAAATAATAAGAAAGACCCTGTTAATAATTTAAAAAGATACTTTTGGCGCTTTATCCGCCCCAGCTTCTGCAGCGAAGCTACCTTTTTCATTAAACCCCAAAAGTGCGGCTGTGATATTAGATGGAAATGAACGTACAGCAATATTGTATTGATTTACAGACTCATTAAAATCTAAACGTGCAACACTAATACGATTCTCAGTGCCCTCTAGCTGAGCCTGCAATGCAGTAAAATTATCGTTCGCTCTTAAGTCTGGATACTTTTCTGATGCAACTAATAAGCGACCAAGTGCAGTGCTTAACTGACCCTGCGCCGCCTGATATTTTTGTATTATAGTTGGTGTAAGCTTAGAAGGATCAACCTGTATTGAAGTAGCGCTAGCTCGAGCATTTGTAACATCAACTAAAGTACTTTTTTCAAAATTTGCTGCCCCTTTTACTGTTGCAAGTAAGTTAGGAATCAAGTCGGAACGACGTTGATATTGCGTTTGTACTGCTCCCCATTTTGCCTTGATGGCTTCGTCCCTTGAAACTAAGCTATTATAGTTGCAAGAACCAATTAACAGAATTACAATTACAACTCCAAATGCTATGAATAGATTTCTCATTTTTTAAAAATTATTTTTATGAAGAGCAATGTGTTATTTTCCTTATAATTATTATATAACAATTTTTTTATTTAATAGAATTGAAAATTCTGATATGAAAGCAATATATTTTTTTATCATTAAAAGTTAAACAGGTTCTTTCCTAAACTACATCCTTTTTGGAGTTTTAATCGTTAATCATTTGTAATTACGTTGCTAAGCACACCTAGCAAAATCCCAATCGCCTCCAGTATAACCTCTCTTTTTTCTTGCTGGGCAACTGGTCTATTATACCGTCAATTTAAATTGCTCTAGAATTGTTCGATGGTTTGTCATCCAAAGTCAAAATCCAAGTCTTTTATGACGAATTATTTATGTAACATGAAATAAATAAAAAGGTTTGTTTTTATCTATTTCTTTGATAAAATGATTTTAAAAGAATCCATTATTACTTTTGATTATTGACAACTATTTCAAAATATTGATTTTGCATTTGTCTAAGTAATTTGAAGATTTCAAAACCCTTGACCAGCATATTCCTTTTGCCCTTGAGAACATTGTTGTTTTAATTTTAAGTAAAAATCAAGGTAATCATAAATAAGGTGAAATGGTTACAGTATAGGAGAATCACTTGCTTAATATTTCGAAATTTGTTGATCTAGGCCTTCGTATTCTCAACCATTGCAAGGTGCACCTATTTTACAGTTCGTTATTATTTATATTTTAGGCTATTTGTTAAATATGTAGTCTATAATTATTAATTTCCGATTATGTCTTATAATATCCGCATTTTTGCGGACTTTATTGTAATTATTCACCGAAAATCTTTATTTATTCTATAAGTTTAAGAGGCCCTTATAAGCTAACTGCATGACATATTATGGATTGAATTGTGTTGATTCTTAGTAAAAATCAGGTTGACTAATATTAAATAGATGTTCCAAGAGGTTAAAGGAAGCTCCCACTTAGCACTTAGTAATTAGCTGTTCTTTACTCCGAAATTCTCCGCCTTTTCGGTGTAAAATCTCCTGTAGACTTGTTTTAAATTTTGAATCAAAAATTCGATTATTAACTGCTATAAATGGCTATTAAAATTGATTAAAACTTACTAAAAAACAGAATTGAACGATTTATTAAACGTTCACTTTCGTTTACAACCATTTTTGTGTAGCTGGAGGTACTAGAGACCTGCAACATCAAGATTGGGTGCAGAAAACCCTATGGACAGATGGTTTGAAGTATACCGGTACCTAAATGCCTATACTTTTTGAGGCATAAAACCTTGTAAACCTAGAGTTTTAAGGGCATGTTGGCTCAATGCGCTGGTGGTATATTGGTCAGTGCATTTGTGGTTACATAGCTCTATGCTAATAAGTGTATTTGTTTCCATGCCTTTTGTGGTACATAACCTTGTAAACCTAGAGTCTCAAGCGCATGGGGGCTTATTGTTCTAGTGGCAGGTTGGTCGGTGCGTTTGTTGGCTTATAGTCTTATTCACTTAGATGCATAGGTATCTGAGCCTTTTGTGGCGTATAATCTTTTCAACCTAATGGCTAAAGCGCATGGTGGCTAAAGGGCTTGGTGGTAGGTAAGTCGGTGCATTGGTGGTCTTATGGTCCTATTCATTTAGATGCATAGGTATCTATGTCTATTGTGGCGTTTGACCTTATAAACCTAATGTTTCAAGTGCTTGGTTGCTTAAGGTCATATGCCCTTAGGTGCATAAGTGCTTATGCATTTATTGGCGTCTACCCTTGTAAACCTAAGGGCTAAAGTGCATGTCGGCTCATTGTATTAGGGCTGGATAGGTTGGTGTATTTCAGGGCTTGTTGTCATATACACATAGGTATTTAGGCGTCTATTCCTTTTATGGCGTAAGCCCTTGTAAACCTAAGGGCTAATGTGTATGGCAGCTCAATGTCTTGGTGGCAAGTAAATTGATGCCGATTGGGATATATTGTACTGAATGCAGATACGATTAAGGCAAAAAATAACCTTTAGTTTTTGAGTAAACAAGCTTTTTGTCTGTCTGATAATGTAGATACAGGTGTACCAAGGCTTAAGCTCATAAGTATTCAAGACCATAGGGGCCACCTAACTTAAAAATAACCCTTGTTTTTAAATTAGTATCAATATTTTACACCTTTTTTAAAATAAAATGGAAAAAAGTTCTTCAAAACAACAAAAAAATGAGGCTTTAGAGGCATAGAGGCATTTTACTTTTTTAGGATGCAAGATGTGTTAATGTACCACAAAAATTCCAATTGTCATTTTTGCCATACATTAACATCTTGCCTTCCACCATGCCGTCAATCGTACCTCTTGGCGGATGGATGAAGGATAAAGGGGCGCGCAACTTGCCCCTTTTATTAATAGACGAAAGACTGTAACAAATGTTAAGAGGTTAAAATAATCAATGAATTATGTGAGAGGATTAGACTAGAAAATAAGGTGAGATAAGAACGATCTTTAACAATCAATTCAATGATTGTTCATTTTGAAATTTTCTGCTTGTTCAAATATCTCTACATATACCTCATCTCTTTCAACAGGGGGATAGCCGTATTCGTCTAATAAAAGGATGAGCCCCACTTTTAGGGCAGATTTTATGTCGTCACGTTTGTTCCAATCGGGGAATTTCGACTGACCTTCCACTAGGTTTTTAACAGCCTTGGCCAGTTCAATCATTTTATCGTCGGGGTATTTAAAGTCGTATTTTATACAAAGTTCTTTCAATATATCATAAAATGCCTTTTCTTCAAAGTCAATACCAAGCGCGTCGCCTGCCGAAAACTCTTTGTGTACCTCCCAAATTAAACTGTAATGAAGGTCGCCATTTCTTCATAAACTGCAATTCGCAAAATATTATAGTGCAACTTAGATAGTCCTTATAAAAAATCAATTTTTAAAGGCGTTTTTTGGTGAATGAAGATGTCTATTAATGTGTGGGTGTATTTGGGTAATAAGGTAAAGGTGAATACTGTTTTTTTTTGCTAGGTGGATAATGATGTGCGTTACCCCTTGCTATTTTAATGGCAATTTTAATTGGTGGAGACGCTTCTCCAATCATAGTTGTTTGAAGTTAGGAAAATCAAACATCGGGGGTTAATAA
>CAIYNX010000057.1 GCA_903927645.1 uncultured Mucilaginibacter sp. | reverse complement strand
TTTGTTGAGGTTGCTGATGAAAAAGTTGGTCGCCACATCCTTGCTTACCTGATAGTAATATAAACCATCCTGATATTTATAGCTTGATAAAGCCTCTACTGGTTCGGTGCCTGATGGGCGCATGTCTTTCAGTTGCACATATTCAAAATCCCTGTCAGCTTTTATGTTGATGACTACTTTTAGCAGGTCGCCTATTTTTGCGGGATGTTGCGCGTCAACCGCGGTTAATACCAAGCCATTTTCTGTTTGTTTTTGGATGTAATATTTTCGCTCCAAACGGATATTGGTTTGAGCCAATGTTATTTTATCCAGTTTTTCAAGATATTGCCAATGCAAGGCTCCCCAACTTGGCGTTTTGCCTTTATTGGTAATTTCCACTTTGCCATAACTTGGTTTTATTTGTTCATCTACCCAAGTAGTTTTGAAATAGCCTGTTCCGGCATCTTCCTTAACATCGGGTTTTAATTGTTCCATTGGTTTGGCATCCAGCTTAATGGTTGATTTTCCCGCATCTGCCAGCAAATCGCTTCCTTTTAGCAATAGGGCATAGCAGGCTTCGGCGGTGGCTTTGGTGGTTTTCCAGTTATTGGTTTGTTTGTTGCGGAGCAACCATATTTTCATTTCATCAACTTCCTTCGCATTGCCACCTGTTTCGGTAAATAGGGTAATCAACAAACTTTGGGTTTCAATAGGCGACTGGTACCATGAATAACCCTGCAAATTTTTGGCCCAATACATGCCCAACTCATCGGAATGTTGGGCGGTTTCTAATAATGATTTTTCAATTTGGGCAGTTACCACTGGTTTATTATAGCGCAGCATGGTCAAGGCAATTAAGCCTTGCTCATACACATTACGGTCGGTCCAATTTGTGGTTGCCCATTTTAAATAATCGGCTTTCAATTTTTGTAAGTTGGCATTAAGCGGCCTATTCATGAAAAAGCTACGGGTATACCAGGCATGTATTTCCAAATTGCCAAAATACTTTGCTTGTTTGTTTTTAACCCTCCGGGCTTCATCTGCCAGTAATTGATTATCTAAATACTTGATCGCACTTGTAGCCATTGTTTTAAGCGTACTGTCGTTATTTGCAATACCAACATGGTAAAGTTCGCCTATGCCTTCGGTAATATGCTGGGTAATAAACCTATCAGCATCCTCACCGCCAAACCAGGCGAAACCACCGTTTGGCAATTGGCGTTTTTGCAGTTTTTCGAGGTTTAGTTTTAATTCATCACCCATCTTATTCAAATCGAACAATAGGGCGATTCGCTTTTTTTGTTCGCTTTCGCCGATGGCATCATTGAGCCAAGGGGTTTCTTCCATCAAGGTTGATTTTAATTCCGCGTTTTTTTCGAGGTTGGAGAGCAGCTCGGTACTATTGGCATTTTTCCATAAATCAAAAACCCTTTTTATGGCTGGCATTTTGTTCACAATATTGCTAGCCAAGCTATTGGCAAAATACCTGCTAAATACTTGTTCCGAACATTCGTACGGGAACTCCATCATATATGGTAAAGCCTGCACCGCATACCATGCCGGATTTTGGGTATATTCCAAGGTAAGGGTTTTATTTTTTAGGGTATTGCTGCTTTGGTGAATTAGCCTATCGAAAGTAAAGCTGCGGGTTTGACCGGCACGTACCAGCATAGGCATTGATTCGGTCACCAAGGTGCTATTTGGTAGTACAGGGAGGGTATTTTCCTCGCCATCGGTAAATTGCCCACCATCAGCCGTAAGACGGTAAGTTAAGGCCTCCAAACCTGCAGGTACGGCTAAACGGAAAGAGACCGCTTGGTTGGTATTGCTTGCGATGTTGAACGATTG
>CAIYNX010000056.1 GCA_903927645.1 uncultured Mucilaginibacter sp. | reverse complement strand
TATGATAAAAAACTATTTAAAAGTTGCATGGCGAAATATCTGGAAGAACAAAGTTTTTTCGGCTATTAATATTATTGGTCTTTCTGTTGGTATGGCATCTTGCATAATCATATTGTTATTTGTGGCTTTTGAAAAGAGTTTCGATAATTTTCATACAAAAAACATTTACCGATTGAATGAAGTTCAGACAATTGGCACCGAAGAAACCCAAAAAGTTGCTTTATCTATGTTCCCGATGGGGCCTACCTTACGACAGGAATTCCCTGAGATCAAAAACTTCACCAGAATCCGCTGGAATCAAAAATACCAACTAACAAAAGATAATAAAAAACTCTTTGTTCCTCAAGTATTTTTTGTGGATTCAACATTCCTGAAAATGTTTGATTTTGCAATGATTAGAGGAGATCGTAACACTGCGCTTTTGAAACCACATTCAGCGATAATTACAGAAGAAACCGCAAAAAAATTATTTGGAGATGCTAATCCTATAGGCAAACCTATAACACATTACGGAGATGATACAGTAACGTTTGCAGTTACCGGGATAATTGCCACTGTGCCAAAAAACTCTCAGTTACAATTTGATGCCCTATTTTCACTTAATACCATGTATAAGCCATGGATGTTTACAAACTGGGGGGGAAATTGGTTAAATACCTATATGGAACTTGCACCCGGTACTAGTACCGAGGCCTTAAATAAAAAATTCCCGGCTTACTTAAAAAGGCATTTGCATGGTGACAATTGGAAATATTATAAGTTATTTGTTTTACCTTTAAAAGATGTTCATTCAAACTCAGCTGATATCGGACTTGATTTTATTAACTTTCAAAAGTTTGATAAAAAATCAACCAATTTGTTTGCAATAATAGCACTCATAGTATTGGTGATTGCCTGTGTAAACTTTATAAATCTTTCCACAGCACGATCTGCCGAGCGGGCTAAAGAGGTAGGTGTCCGCAAATCTATCGGAGCCTATCGTTTTCAACTGGCTTTACAGTTTTTAGGCGAAACAGTAATCATTTCCTTGATGGCTTTGGTGATTGCACTTGTACTTGTTGCACTGGCACTGCCGTATATTAATCATTTAAGCGACAGGGATTTATCCTTTAATACTTTTGGTAGTTTTAATTTAATACTTTATGTTTTATTTGGAAGTATATTTATTGGCGTATTGTCGGGAATATATCCTGCGACTTATCTTTCCTCGTTTCAAGCTGCAAGAGTTTTGAAGGGCTCAGTTCAGCTAGGTAAAAATAAAGGTCTATTAAGGAATATTTTAGTTGTTACACAATTTGCAAGTGCCATTATCTTGATTATTGCCACTGTATTTGTATTAAAACAATTAAATTTTATACAAAATCAGGATCCGGGTTATAATCGAGATCAGATTGTAAATATTCCATTGGATGGGGTTACTACAAGAAAATATAACCAGTTTAAAGCCGCAATAAGCAATAGCAATCTTGTTCAGGGTGTCACCGCTTCTCAGGATATATTGGGAAGTCACCTAGACCAAACCGGAGTTACCTATAAACATGCCAATGAACCTCAACAACAATTAAGTACCACTTTATTGGTAGTTGATACAAATTATTTAAAATTATATAATATCAAAATGGTAGCTGGCAAGAATTTTTCCAGCGAAAAAATACCTGATGCTCGGCAATATATTGTAAATGAAGCTCTTGCGAAAGAACTATTAAAAAATCACCCAAAATACCCTTTAACTTCGGTTGTAGGGGCACAATTCGGATTTGATTCTTTAGGTACCATTGTGGGTGTTGCTAAAAACTTTAATTTTAATTCATTGCAATATAAAATAGAACCCATGTTTATGGTGAGTGCCTTAAACTGGGGTTTCCACAATATTTCTGTTAAAATAAACGGTGGCAATTCTAGTGCTGCAATTGCTTTCATCAAATCGAAATGGGATAATATTTACCCTGACTATCCTTTTGAATACCAATTTTTAGACGATCATTTTAATGAAGTTTATAAAGCCGATAATCAGGTAAGCCAGATTGTTGGTATCCTGGCAGGATTGGCCATTTTTATATCCTGTTTGGGCTTATTTGGTCTTGCTTCGCACGCTGCCGAACGACGTATTAAAGAAATTGGTGTGCGTAAAGTATTAGGTGCTTCGGTACAAAATATTACACTGATGCTTTCGGGTAACTTTTTAAGGCTGGTTTTATTAGCCAACTTAATAGCTTGGCCAATAGCATGGTATGGTGTTCATACTTGGCTGCAAACCTATGCTTATCGCATAGATATGCAATGGTGGATATTTTTAATTGTCGGTATAGCATCAATTATTATTGCCTTTTCAACTGTAAGTTTTCAATCTATAAAAGCAGCTATTACAAACCCTGTTAAAAGTTTAAGAAGCGAATAATGAATGTCATTTATCATTAAGTCATTGACCTTTACTTGAATGTTATTATACAACTGACACAAATCAAATGACCAATTCAATAAATCAATATCCCGATTACTATCGGGACGATAAATCAATAATTCAAACATATATGTTAAAAAATTATTTCAAAATAGGTTGGCGCAACCTGAGGCGTAACAAGGCCTATGCCAGTATTAGCATTGTTGGCTTGGCATTGGGCATAGCTTGTGGAATACTTATTTTCACCTTAATAAGTTATCACC
>CAIYNX010000055.1 GCA_903927645.1 uncultured Mucilaginibacter sp. | reverse complement strand
GTTTCGGACGATCTTATTGTCATAGTAAAAATTTTCTTGTTCCATATTTGTTTATTGTTTTACTGGTGTAAAAATATAGTTGGTTTGTTAGTCATAGAATGATAATGATTGGTGATTTAAAGTGATAAAAGTCACTTTTTATGTGTATGAATATCTTCATCATCCAACAACATGCGGATAGAAGGGGTATATAAATCATCATTTTGCCCACTCCTTTGCGCCCAGAAAAACGCACCTAAAAAAATGAGCGCCATAAATACGCTACAGCCAATTAAAAAATAAATAATGCTCATAATAGTTTTCGTTTTTTGGCGGCTAAATGCACCGCTATGGTGGTGAATGAAATAATGGTTACTGTGCTCAACGGCATCAGGATTGCTGCTGTTAGGGGTGATAATTTACCTGTAACGGCAAAGCTTAAACCGATAATATTATAAGTAAGCGATACTAAAAATGAAAGGTGGATAACCTTAACAGTGTCTTTTGAAAATTTTAGAAAATCAGGTAGTTTCATGAATGATTTACCATCCAATATGGCATCACTACCGGGCGAAAAATTGTTTACATTATCGGTAACTGCTATGCCTAAGTCGCTTTGTTTTAATGCTCCCGAATCATTCAAGCCATCCCCTATCATCATTACCTTGTCTCCTTTTATTTGTAGTTCTTCAACAAAATTTAATTTATCCTGAGGTGTTTGGTTAAACCTCATTTTTTGGGACGATTTAAAAAAGCGTAGTAAATCATATTGCTCATGTTCATTATCGCCCGATAGCAGGTAAAGACCATAATTTGAGTCTAATTCAGAAATTTTATTTAATCCTTTCCTGTATTGGTGCTCGAATGAAAAATATCCGATATACTGCTCATTGATCATTAAATGCACGGCACTCTTATTGATATTTACTTCACTTCTATTAAATATGAAGTTTGCGCTTCCTATTGATATTTTGTTTGAACCTATGGTAGCTGTGATTCCCTTTCCGGCTATTTCTTTAAATTCATTTACTTCTACCTTATCTGTATTACCAATAAACTGGCAAATTAACCTCGACAAGGGGTGTATGGAATTTGCACAAACGCTATAAATTAACTGCTTTTGCAAATCGGTTAAAACGGCTTCCAATTTTATATGGTGATGGTCGCCATTGGTGATGGTTCCGGTTTTATCAAATATGATGGTATCAATGCCTGCCATTTGCTCCACCACAGCGGTATTTTTCAAATAAAACAAGTTCATATCAAAAATGCTCAAGGCGGCCGACATGGTAAACGGTGTACTCAAAGCAAGTGCACAAGGGCAAGCAATTATTAATACTGCGGTAAATGCATTTATAGCTCTCCTTAAATCCGTAGGTAACCAAAATACCAACGCTGTAAATGCTATGGCTAGTAATACAATAGTAAAATATTTGCTTATTTTTTCGTTAAATGTTTGGGTACGAGGGGTGCTTTTGTTGGAGAAAGCCTCATTGTTCCAGAGTTGGGTGAGGTAGCTTTGTGATACTGGTTTAATCACCTCCATCTCAATGGCACCCCCGGTTTGGCGTCCACCCGCATAAATAATCTCCCCCAGTGTTTTGTTTACCGGCATGGCCTCGCCGGTAACAAAGCTAAAATCAATCAAGGCCTCCCCTTTTAATAAAATAGAATCGGCCGGTATTATTTCATTGTTACGGATAATGATACGGTGATTGATCTGCAAATTGGACAATGGGATAGGCTTTTCCTGCTCATTCTCCATAACATGTACCGCTACTGGGAAAAAGGAGCGATAATCGCGTTCGAACGAGATGTGGTGATAGGTCTTTTTTTGAACAAACTTGCCAACTAATAAAAAGAAAACCAATCCACATAAGGTATCGGCAAAACCAGCCCCGGTATGGGTTAAAATTTCGGTAACGGATCGTAAAAACAGAACGGCGATACCCAATGCAAGCGGGAAATCGATATTTAATACCTTATTCCTGAGGTTATGATAGGCCGAAATAAAATACCCGCTTCCGCTATAAAAAACTACGGGTAATGAAAATAGGATGTTAAGCCATCCAAAAAAATTACGGAATGTTTGCTCAAAAGCACTCAAACCAAAATACTCGGGAAAGCTAAGTAGCATTACATTGCCAAAACAAAAACCAGCAACCGCTAACTTTTGTATTAAATTATCTTTTACGGTATTGTTTTGTTTTTTTATAACATCCTGCAAACTAATCAGCGGTTCATAACCAATATCATAAAGCAACATGACCAATTGCTGTAGGTTTATTTGATGATGGTCGAACCGAACGTTTAGTTGTTTCTTCAAAAAATCGACCCTGCAATTATGTATTGCCGGGTTAATCTTGTTTAGTTGCTCCAACAACCATAAACAGCTACTGCAATGTATATAGGGGATGTAAAAGGTAACAATGGTTATTTTATCGTCGGTATAATCAATCAGGTCGTTTATTATGGCGGGTTCGTTTAAATAATCAAACCTTTTTTCTTCGGTTTTGCGGGTTGCGCCGGGATGTTGGTTAAAATTATAATAGCTGCATAATTTATTGGCTGATAATATTTGGTACACACTTTTGCAACCATGACAACAAAAGTGTTTGTCGTCATAATTATAATCTATGGTCAGGCATTCATCACCACAATGGTAACAATGGGTCTTTTCAATAACAGTGCTCCCGGTCATATTTTAAAACATATTTTGATTCAAAACTGCGCCTAATCGGGAAGAAAAAGAATGATATATAGTGGCTTAAAATATGACCCAGGTCAGTTTTTTAAATTATGGCATACTTAGCTTTGTATCTATTTGCAACCCTAAACAGGGATTTATTTATTTAGTTTTAATTATTTTATAATGAGCCATACATTTCATATTCCGGTTTTAGGATTAGGTTACTCTGTTGATACCCCATTAAAAGTTGCGCGTTACGGTATTTCATCGGTTATGTCGATTGTTGATGATGAGCTGGTAGAAAGGATGCGCGAATTTCATACTGAAAATAAAATTGATTATGTACCAATCTCAAAAAAGGAAACTGATTACCGCGCAAAGCGTATCAAAGCCTATTTAAACCTGGTAAAAACAAAGGTTGAAAAACAGTTTAATACGTTGAAAAACGAACCGTTTGAAGAAGACTCAGATATTTACCGCTATTTTGATATGTTACCAAATGAATCTCCTTTAAAAAAGGAATTCGACTTGATGTTGGCATGCAATAATGAAACAGAAAAGCAAGCCTTACAGTTAGGATTAAGAGAAAAAATGACCTTGGGTGCCATTGATGCCAATATCATGTCGAAGGTGGATAAAATGAATTATAATGAACAAGGCGAATCAACCGGGGATGATAATACAGATGCAATTGCCTCTTTACGTGGCTTCGCATTGAGCGATTTGGAATCGTCTGTTATTTTATCGGCAGGGATGAACCCCAGACTTTATAGCTATTTGGAAACACTTGACCAGTTTTTGCCCGATGAACAAGGGAACTTTAAAAAGAAGGTTGTTTTAAAAGTGAGCGATTACAGATCGGCTTTTATACAGGCTAAATTTTTGGCTAAGAAGGGTGTTTGGGTATATGAATTCAGGGTAGAATCGGGCTTAAATTGTGGCGGACACGCCTTTGCCACCGACGGGTATTTGCTAGGCCCTATTTTGGAAGAATTTAAACAAAAAAGGGAAGAAATGGTGGCTGAGCTTTTCCAGCTTTATCAACCGGCCGTTGCTCAAAGAGGTGTTAATTTGCTATCTGCACCAAAACAATTGCTCACCGTTCAAGGAGGTATAGGCACTGCCAGTGAAAATACCTTTTTAATAGAACATTATAATTTGGATGGTACCGGCTGGGGAAGTCCATTCTTGTTGGTGCCGGAGGTAACAAATGTTGATGAGCAAACATTGAAATTATTGGCCGGTGCAGAAGAGGACGACTTTTTTATAAGTAATTCATCACCGCTAGGAATATTGTTTAATAATTTTAAAGGCAGCTCTAGTGATAAACAAAGATTAGAACGCTTACAAAAAGGAAGACCGGGGAGCCCTTGTACAAAAAAATATTTAGTTACCAATACCGAGTTTACAGAGCATCCTATTTGTTTGGCATCCAGAGAGTATCAAAATTTAAAAATAAATCAGTTAAACACGCTTGAATTGTCGGAAGAGGACTATCAGGAACAGTTTAATAACATAACAGAAAAGATATGCCTTTGTGAGGGACTTTGCGCTTCCACTTATATAAAGGACGAAATTATAAAACCCAAGGAGAATAAGGCGGTAGCCATTTGCCCTGGTCCAAATTTGGCTTATTTTAAGCGCATTTACACTTTAGATGAAATGGTAAAGCATATATACGGGAAATTGGATTTGCTCGATAAAATAAAAAGACCCAATATGTTTATCAAAGAACTTAATTTATACATTGATTACCTGCATACAGATATACAAGCCCATATCAAAGATTTAAACGATAAAAAACGCAAACACCTTGTAAAGTTTAAAGCGCAATTGGAAGAGGGCATTAGTTATTACAAGCAATTAATGGAGGATTTACCAGCCCAAGCTTCCAATGTAATCATTGATTATTTAGATGATTTGATTGCATCCGAAAACAAATTAAGTAAAATGCTTATTTAATATTGGATGGAAATTGTAATAATATGATTACTAATTAAAAACCACAATTAACTTTATTTAAATTTATATGCATTAAAAATAAAAATTAAATATTGTGGCTATTTTAAGATTTATTGTATTTTTATAACATAAACCAAATAATATGAAATCCATTCTTGTTTTAACAGACTTATCGGCAAAGGCAGAAAACGCCGCTTTTTATGCATTAAAAATTGCTGAAAAAACGAATGCAAAAATAATATTGTACCATGCCATTGCCCATAAATTAGAAGGCGATGATGCACAGGCACCAGACTCAGCAAGTTTGGAAAAGACCGATCATGAAAAGCTACACATACTTGCTGATTTACTAAAATATGCAGCAGAAGGCGTAAAAATTGAAACCGTTAGCAAAAATGAGGATTTAGGCCATAGTGTTAAACAATTAGTAAGCGAACATCATGTTGATATGATTGTAATGGGTGCTAAAGGTAATAATGCGGTGGATGACTTTTTATTTGGTTCTGATACTTACAACGTGCTGTACCACATTAGCTGTCCTATCCTGTTTATACCGGATGGTGGCGCTTACCAGCCAATTAAAACCATTGTATTTGCCGATGACTTAAAAAACAAATACCCTAAAGCGGTTGAATTTTTGATTGACATTGCCAAAATTGAACATGCCGAAATTATCATTACACACTTTGGTGAGGAGTTAACTTATAACCAAGACAAATACCTCGACCTATATAAAAACGAATTTAATTACGAAAGGGTAACCATCCGCCAGATTGATGCTGAGAATGTTCAGGATTGGTTGATTGAAATCATCACCCGTATCAAGGCCGATTTGCTGGTAATGATACACCACGACCATAAACTATACGGCGAACATATTGCAGGCAGTAATAGCCAAAAAATGCTACACAACCACCCGGTACCGCTTTTGATTTTGCCGGATTAAGGTTAGATAATTAGAACAATTTCATACAATAATATAAAAGCCACCCAAAAGGTGGCTTTTATATTATTTAGTGACCCCGCTGAGGCTCGAACTCAGGACCCACAGATTAAGAGTCTGTTGCTCTACCAACTGAGCTACGAAGTCGTTGTTCTTAATTTTTTAGGTAAAGAAGACTTCAAAGGAACGATTTTTTAGATGGAAAATGAGCATTTTAGTGTAAAAATCAATTGATGCTAATCTCAGGTTTGCATTCGCGCAGTATTGCTTGTATACAAAAGAACTATTGCCAGTTATTAAATTATTATAAACAATTCTATAAATTAAGAAATTGTTTAAAACAGCAAGTACACAATTACCATTTATTTTTCTTTACTTTCAATAAATATGTTGCAAATTCTTAAACATAATCTATTTGCCAGTTAAGTTGTCATCTATTTTTTTTCCTTCCCAGTTTGTTACCATCGGTTTATGTAATTCATACCATCTTTTTATAAAAGAATCAATATCATTTAAATCGCTCTCAATTAGTCTTTGTAAATTTTTAACCCTTCTTTCTAAGCCTCTTTTAGTATAAAAAGATTTAATTTTATGCTTTACAGTATTAAAAAGAGGTATAACCTTAATGCCATGGATGCGCAACCGCATTTCTGTTAAACTATTAGGTGGAAGGTAAAATTGAATTATCGGTAGACCTTTCAACTGCTCCAATGAGTTCAACTCTGGTTTTAACTCAAAAATATTTAAAAATATCTTAATCCATAAATCACCTTTTGAAATTTCCGTGGTTATAATTTCTAAATGCTGTCTTTCATTTAACCTACATAATTCATAGGTGTAATCCCCTAAATTATTTCTTCCAAACCAAGGCGCCTGAAAAGGCATTTCCTCAAAACCTCTTCTTTTAAGTATTGGAATCCCAAATTTCACAAACATTTCATTCCGAATTTCTAAGAGCTTCTTAGAGGATAATTTATAAAATAAGCCCATTTAAT
>CAIYNX010000054.1 GCA_903927645.1 uncultured Mucilaginibacter sp. | reverse complement strand
CCCTCCAGTTTGGCTACGTGGGCAATTTCGGGCGGACCTAAAGCATGTAATTTCAACGTTGGGTATAACTCCTTTAGTTGCTTAAAGGTATCGGCATAAAATTTCAAGCCCAACTCAGGGTGGTGTCCGCCTTGTAATAAAAGCTGATCTCCACCGTATTTAAAAGTTTCTTCTATTTTTTGTTTATAGGTCTCTAAATCAGTAATATAGCTATCCTCATGCCCTGGTCGACGGAAGAAATTACAGAACTTGCAATTGGCGATGCAAACATTGGTGGTGTTCACATTCCTATCAATTTGCCAGGTTACCTTACCATGTGGTACTTGTATCTTACGGAGCTCGTTGGCTACATAAATCAAGTCGGCTGTGGAAGCATTATGGTAAAGATATACACCTTCTTCCTGGGTTAAAAAATCAAATTGTAAGGCGTGTTGCAATAAGTTTGCTGTGTTCATAAGGTCAAAGATACAAAGTAGCTAGCTAATGAAGAAAGTATTGGGGTAAAACCAAGGGCAGATACCATCTTTTACAAACGGTTAACAATGGCTTAACGCTAAAATGACTTAACCTTTTATGAACTCTCCATTATGTACACATTGCCCATCTTGAAGCCTGATAACCTTGCTAACACAATCAGGAATTTCATGTTGGTAATGGGTTACATAAACCATGGTTACTTTAGTGAGCGCGCAAATGGCATCGATTATAGTTTTAAAATGCTCCTGTTGCTGGACATCCAAACCCTGACAAGGCTCGTCAAAAATCAATAAATCAGGATTTTTAACCAATGCTCTGGCTAGCAAACACAAACGTTGGGCACTGGCGGGTATATTTTTAAATAGGTTAGTAGCATATTTTTCGATTGCAAGGGTTTTCATCCATTGCAGGGCATTTGCTCGTTGTTTTTTTGAGGATACCCTAAATAGCCCCAAGGTATCATAATATCCCGATTCAATTACCTGCAGGCAATTGTTTTCGGTAGGGAAGTACTGGTGCAATTCGGGCGATACAAAGCCAATTTTGCTTTTTATATCCCAAATACTTTCGCCGCTGCCGCGTTTTTTATCAAACAAAACAATATCATTGGCATAAGCTTGCGGATTATCGCCATTTACCAAACTCAGCAAGGTCGATTTGCCTGCTCCGTTTGGCCCCAATAATGCCCAACGTTCACCTTGCCTAACCTCCAAATTGATTTTGTTCAGTATGGTTTTATTGCCATATTGAATATGTATTTGGTTCATCTTGATGATATGCCTGTACGCGATTTTTTCGACCTCGATATTTAGCAGACTTTTTAGTTCATCTAAATCAACCGTATTCAATTTTTCTTTTTTTGCGGATTGGGTAATGGCTAAAAAATCCTCTTTTTTAATCTGCTTAATAATTTCTCTATGTTCCAAATGCGCAACATGTGTAATGCAATCAGGAATTTCATCAGGAGTGGTAGCTAAAATAATCGTAGTACCAGAATCAATAATCTCATCAAGCAATAGGGTAAAATCTATCCTTCTTTGTACATCCAATCCGTTTAGGGGGTTATCAAGCAATAATACAACAGGATTTTTTAATAAGGCTGCGGCCAATCTTAATCTTTTTGTT
>CAIYNX010000053.1 GCA_903927645.1 uncultured Mucilaginibacter sp. | reverse complement strand
ATCGGGCAAAACGGTACCGTAGTAAATGATATGTCGGCTGGCGATTTTCTTGAAACAGTTCGTACGCTAAATAAACGTTTTGCTTTTATTGATGGTGTTTCAGATGGGGGAAAGTATTCTTCAATAAGAGTTAGGGCAAACTAAAAAGGTAATTAGATGACTAAAAATATTTTGTTGACAGTATTAATATCTGTTGGTAGCGTAATACCTTTTATTTCTAACGCGCAAAGTGAACCGGAAGCCCCGCTTTCTGCGGCAGAAATACAGGATTTTAAAGACCAGGCGCAGAATACTATCAGCGCCTTGGCCAACTATGTTGAGTTAATCGGTAATAAAGATAAAGATATAAATAACCGTAAAAAGGCGGTTGACTTAACAGTTAAGCTGTTTATGTCCGATAGCAATGTGGTTGAAGTAAGCAGCGTTAACAGCTCTGTTATTAAACGAATACCGGTACGCTCGTATTTTATGAAGTTACTTTGGTTGCCTTATGAAAAGGTAAGTATTACTTGGTATGATGTGCTGTTAGGAAAATTTGAACTTGGCAAAGACGGACGATATTATGCGACAGCAACTGTTTATCAAAAATTTACTGGCACGTCATCTGTAGAGTTTGGTGGCAGGAAATACGTTGATATTACTAAAAAAAACATACAGATAGTAGTTGAAAAAATACCCCCTGCGCCAGGTGGAATTCAATCAAGCTGGCGTTTGTTTTTGGGTGATATAAATGTGCAGGAAACCAATAACTAAATGAAATACTTAACCTGTTTACTGTTTTTTTGCGGCTTGAATTTTTCATGTAGGGCGCAGGATGATTTTTTCGATTCATTTCTGAAATCGAAAATAAAATTTGAGGTAAAACAACTAGGCCAGTTTTTCGACCGTTTTAATATGGACGATACGGTGGCTTTGATTAACGGAAAGCAACCTACAAAATACAGCAATGTGCTTAGCCTGTTTAACATGGAAAACAAACGCCTAATATCTGATACTAATGCCATTGTTTTTGCTGCCCGGGTGGAAAGCCTTAACCGAAAAATAGGCTATCATGATTCTGATTGGTTTGCAGTGGCCTTCGCCGTGTTTAACGTAAACAACGTTAAGAAAGAAGTACCCATAACGCTTAAGTATATTAAAAACAAAGGCATGGGTTACAGTTGGGTAATTATTGGGGTTGATATATCATCGTTGGGTATTGAGTTAAAAAAGACTGATAGCAAGAGCATTACCCCTATGAACAATGAAATAAACTTTATGGATTTATCAAAAGCGCTGGAGAATAAAAAGGAAATAGCCTCATACACAGATGAAGCGTTTAAACCCGATTATTTAACTGCGTTTCTATACCAGGTTGAATCAGGCAACCCCTCCTTTTTACACATTCATAAAATTGTATACCATTTTTTAAACGTGCCAGGCTGGGTTTTTACCGTAGAAAATTTTAACAGGATGACATATAACTCTGGCTGGCTTATTTCGGGTTTAAGCAAAAGCAGTACAGATTTAAAGGAAAATTACAAAAAAACAATCTATACTGTCCGAGAAAAAAAATAGGGGAGGCCGAAGCCGCCCCATTTTTATAGCT
>CAIYNX010000052.1 GCA_903927645.1 uncultured Mucilaginibacter sp. | reverse complement strand
TTGGGCAGTGGTGGCCGAAGCTATTCAAACAATTTTAAGGAGAGAAAACTATCCAAATCCTTACGAAAGTTTAAAAGATTTAACCAGAACCAACCATAAGGTGAATGCACAAACCATATCAGATTTTGTAGAAACTCTACAAATTAGTGAAAATATTAAAGAGGAAATTAAAAAAATTACCCCTATGAATTATACTGGTATTTAAGGCCTTACAAAACATATTCAATTTTGCAACAAAAAATATGGGTCATTGAGAGGTCAAAACATTAGAATAATTCTAAATAACTAAAAAACTCAGTAGATTTGCTTTGAAAAAATCAATAGAAAAAATGAACATAGCCGTTTATACCGAATCAACGCCTAATCCGGCAACAATGAAATTTATTGTAAATAAGTTACTCATTAATGGTAGTGTTGATTTTGCTACAAAGGAGAGTGCTGAAAAATCTCCTTTTGCAAAAGAATTATTTAAATTTTCCTTTGTAAATGGTGTATTTTTTGCAAGTAATTTTGTAACAATAACCAAATTTGAAGAAGATAATTGGGATGACTTATTACCAATTTTAAAGGAATTTGTAAAAGGTGCTGTTGAATCAGAATTAAAGGTTCAAGAGGAGGAACAAGCTGAAGCAGGTAATTTTGAAGGTACAGATACCGAGGTGAAAATACAGCAAATTTTGCATGATTATGTACGCCCTGCGGTAGAACAAGATGGCGGTGCCATATCCTATAAATCATTCAATGAAGGTATTGTAACTGTTGAGTTAAGAGGTTCATGCAGTGGATGCCCTTCTTCTGTAGTTACCCTAAAGTCGGGAATAGAAAACTTATTAAAACGTATGGTTCCTGAAGTAACTGAAGTGGTTTCTGAGGCTTTATAGGTTAAAATAAATTATTTATAGAGTTTATTGGGTTAACCCTTATTTTACATGGCGATTTAATAATTTGAACTAAAATAATTAATTTTATTATTCACAGAAAATTAAGTTCAGGAAATAAAATAATAACTAGTTATCTCTTTTTAAAGTTGCGTGAAGCTTCTTTCCACTTAGTTCAATGTCAATTCCAATGGTATCAGCTTGGCAATAAAACTTACCAAAATGAGCTATTGGGCTACCATATATTGGAACTTTAAATGAAAGTTGATCACCTTCTATTTTTCCATCAACTACCGTACCCTTAGGGAAAGAAGAATTACCTACAATTGTACCATCTATTTGTTTTAGCGTGTAAGTAACAGGAAATTCGGACCCATCAGAGGTTTTAAATGCTCCACTCCATTTTCCATCAATAATACATGTTGTGGCTCCAATACATAGAAAAAAGCAACAAAATAATCCGGCTATTGTTATGAGCTTTAATTTCATGGTAATTTTTCTCAAAAAATAATTTTAAACTAAGTTATTTACTTTTAGATACCTTGACAAGTTTATTTTTCTTTTTTACGTTTAAAAGAATCAGTTGGTTGCAATAAAGCTAGGAACCTAAATAGTCCATAAATATACA
>CAIYNX010000051.1 GCA_903927645.1 uncultured Mucilaginibacter sp. | reverse complement strand
ATTTCAAAATCATAATATTCCTTGTCAATTAATTGGAAAACAAGTTTAATAAAACCTAAAAAAACAAAACTTACAATAATAAAAATTGCCAATACCGCAAATAAATCAAAAAAAGTATTGAAAGGAACTAGGTTAATTAAGAAAACCGATAAGCCAATTATAATTAAGCCAATTATAAAATATACAGAAATAATTGCAACATTTTTTTTAAAAATATGCCAGGCTATATTTAGCGTTTGGGTTATTGAAAAAGGATGGTACATGTATTTAATTAAGATAGTTTTAATATTACTCTTTTACAAAAATCTTGTATAAAACCAAAACCATAGGCTATTAGCATTGTAAAAGAAGCAATAATGCTCAAAAATGCAATTTTTAATGATTTGTTTTTAACAAGTGAGTCGAAAAATATTAACAATATAAAAACTGCCAAAATGAAATTGCATAATTCTGAAATGTACCAATTAAAAATGTTTGCCAAAAGAGTAAACACCAACCCTAAAGTGAAAAAGGCTGGAAAGAAATGAACCAGTTTTAGCCCCTTCGGAAAAAACATATAAACATTAATTCGTGCTCTACCAAAAAAGTGGAGTTGTTTATAAAATTTATAAAAGTTTGTTCTTCGTTTATGAAATACCTTTGCCGGTTGTATCAAACCAATTTTAAAACCAAGGGAATGGATGCGTATGCTGTACTCAATATCTTCTCCTAAACGTGTTATTTTAAAGCCACCAGCGGTTTCCCATACGTTCCGAGAAATTCCCATATTGAAACTTCTTGGGTGAAATTGACCAATACCTTTTTTATTTCCTCTTGTTCCGCCAGTAGTAAAAAGTGATGTCATTGCATAGCTAATGGCTTTTTGAGTGGGAGTAAACGAAGGGTGTGCATCATCAGGCCCACCAAAGGCATCTAAATATTTTTCAGTCAATTCTCTATTTACAATCTCCAGATAGTTAAATGGAATTAAGCAATCAGAATCAAAAATAATGAAGTAATCTCCAGATGCCCGTTCAAATCCAAAATTTCTAGTAAAACCTTGACCTTCATTTTCTTTTACAAAATATTTCAGGTCTAATTTACCTTTATAAATATTTATTATTTCGGCTGCATTATTTGTTGAGCCATCTTCAATAACCAAGACCTCAAAATTTTTATAGGTTTGTTGGCATAATGATTCAAGCAGTTCTTTAATTTCTTGAGGGCGGTTAAAAAGAGGAACGATGATCGAAAAAAACATTTTATAAAGCAGGTATTATCAGTTTATATGAAAATTAAGCAATACTAAAGGTTTTCAATCAGATAAATTAGTAGGTATTTACAAAAAGCAATTAACTATTTAATTGTTTCTTCTATTAGGTATTTATTCCTTTCGCTAGCACTCCGCGATACTAGTTCGGCAACAAAACCTGTTAAAAATAATTGAGAACCTAGAATAACCGCTACAAGCGCTATATAAAATAAAGGTTGGGTAGTTACGTCTCTATAATGTAAACCTTTTGAAATAGCCATTAACTTATCAACTATCATCCATATAGTAATTACGGTACCGGCAAAAAAGCTCAAAACACCCAATGTTCCAAAAAAATGCATTGGTCGTTTACCAAATTTACCGACAAAAAATATCGATATAAGGTCAAGTAAGCCGGTAATAAATCTACTCATTCCGAATTTTGTTTTACCATATTTACGAGGGCGATGTTCAACAATTTGTTCTCCAATTTTAACAAAGCCGGCCCACTTTGCAATTACCGGGATATAACGATGCATCTCGCCGTACACCTCAATGTTTTTTACAACTTCTTTACGATAGGCCTTTAAACCACAATTAAAATCATGTAGATTATTTATACCCGACATTCTACGAGTGGCGGCATTGTATAATTTGGTAGGAATTGTTTTACTTAATGGATCGTAACGCTTGGCTTTCCATCCCGATACCAAATCATACTTTTCTTCGGTAATTTTTCTGTATAGTTCAGGTATTTCGTCTGGGCTATCCTGCAAATCAGCATCCATTGTAATTACCACATTACCTTGGGCAGCCTCAAAGCCAGTGTTTAAAGCCGCTGATTTTCCGTAATTCCTTCTAAATTTTATTCCTTTTATAACAGGGTTGTTTTCATGGAGTGTTTTTATTAATTCCCATGAACCATCATTGCTACCATCATCAACCATTATTATCTCATAGGTAAACTTTTTGCCCGTTAATACCGTATTAATCCAATTTGTTAATTCGGGTAATGATTCTACTTCGTTATATAGAGGTATTACTACTGATATGTCCATTTAAGATAGAAAAGGAACTTGGTTTATTTTTAAACCAAAATTAGCTAATGCACAAAAATATAAAAAAAATTAGAGTTTTATTATTGGTTTTTTTGAATTAATGAATAGGAAGGGTTTAGAACATTTTTAATCATTAAGAGATATAAATATTCAAGATCCAAATTACTAATATGCTAATACTATTAAGCTTTGATAATTATATATTATTT
>CAIYNX010000050.1 GCA_903927645.1 uncultured Mucilaginibacter sp. | reverse complement strand
CGTTGTATTGCCATCGGGCATTTGCAACATTTTAATAATTACCGCTATGGTGCCTACTTTGTTAAGCTGACTAAAACTTGGATCTTCAATAGAAACATCTTTTTGAGAAACTACCCCAATCATCCGGTTGCCCTTATTGGCATCTCTAATTAGTTTTATTGATTTATCTCTTCCAACTGTAATGGGTATTACAGTACCTGGAAATAAAACAGTATTACGCAATGGCAATATAGGTAGCACATCGGGTAATTGTTCATTATTCATTTCCTCTTCGTCTTCAGATGACATAAGCGGAAAAAATTCAGAATCCTCATTTATTACAGGTAGGGTATTTTTAAAATCAAATGGATCAAAACTCATTGAAAACTTTTTATTGTAATATAAAAAATGTCATATTGTCAGCCTCTTACTAAGAGGTTGGTAATTGTAGCAGGTTTAATGGTATTTACCGCTAACATAATATATAATTCAACATATGTGCCAAAATAGGTTAAAATAGGGTAACAAATTTATATGTTTTATAATTTGTTGATTTATTGAATCTTAATTATTAAACCTGATTTTTTAATTCCCTCATATAAATGATAAAAAGACAATCAATTATTTTTTATTATTTTGCGGGTCTTATATAAAATGTTTTTCAATTTATACTATTCAATAAATTTTTAAGTTATACAATTGTTATTTATAAACTGGAAAATGAGGTTATCATTTATTGCGTTTTTAGTTTCTGTTTTTTCTTTTGAAAGCGCATCTTCACAAAATGCTTATTATAAATTAGGACAACAGGCCATCATGGATGGAAATTTTAAAGCTGCAGTAGCTCAACTTGAAAAGGCTTGTTTAATTGATTCAACAAATTCAAGCGCATTATGGATGTTAGGGTATTCCTATTACCATAGTGAGAACTATAAAAAATCCATCGTAATTTTTAATAAAGAGATTTTAATTTCACCAACAGATGCAATGGCTTATTATTACAGGGCAAGGGCTAAAAGCTATCTAGGCAGAGATAATCAAATAAGTCAATCAGAAAAAGAAAAATTTATGGTTGGTGCCATTTTTGATTTAACTAAAGCCATAGGCTTTGATCCTAATGGAAATGAAAACAAGTATTACCAAACAAGAGGTATTGCCTACCGAGAATTTGGTATGTTTAAAATACAAGCTACAGGGCATTATTATGATAAAGCTATTGCAATTAGCTCATTAAAAGCTTCGATAAAGGACTTTGAAAAGATTTTGGCAGATAACCCGGGCCGAACAGATATCGCCACACTATTGGATGTTTCAAAGCAGAAGTTAGAAGAAGTATCAGCAAAAAAATAATCCTTCTCCATTTGCTCAAATATTGATTTTTTATCAATTAAAAACACCCCTTATACTATAAATATCTTTCTTAAATAATTTAACTTTTTGTGCCTTATCAATGGTATAAAGGGAGTCGGGAAAGTAACTTAATTTTTCGGATGTTTGGTACAGCAGGTTTTTTGTGCTATTGTAAATAACAATCCATTTTATTTTGTTATTTACCTTTTTAACAATCATCTCCTGAAGTTTTAGGTTAGGGTCTTTTGTTTTGTACACCAACAAGTCGTCGGCAGCTTCAACATTATAGCTATCTTTCCATGATGGTTTGTTAATATCAGATGATTTAAAAAAATCAAGTTCACTTTCCCAATTGTTTATTATTAAGCGTTTTACTTCGCTTTTCCCATTAAATTTTATTGTTTTTAAAATAGGTTTGTTCAGTTTATTAAGGCGGGCAACTTCTCCACTAAAATAACCCTTCACATCAAAATACTTTAGTTGTTTAGTGTTGGTATTGGTTTCGGGGCTACTACAACTACAAAAAATTAAAATCAAGCATAGGATACAAATTTGTATCAAGCTATTTTTCATTTTTACTTTATATAAGTACATTACCGCTCATTTTTTCAGGTAAAATAATACCTAAAAGGTTTAATACAGTTGGTGCAATATCTCCTAATTTACCATCCTTCACAACTTTTACATCTTCATCAATAATAATGCAAGGAACCAAATTGGTGGTATGTGCAGTATTGGGTGTGCCATCGTCATTTATCATGTAGTCGGCATTGCCATGGTCGGCAATAATAATAAATGAGTAGCCATTGGCCAATCCGGTTTCAACAACTTCCTTGGTACAAGCATCCACCGTTTCTGCTGCTTTTACTACTGCACTAAATACACCCGTATGACCAACCATATCGGTATTGGCAAAATTTAACACTATAAAATCGGCCCAACGGCTTTGCAACTCAGGAAGAATGGCATTTTTAATACCTTCGGCACTCATTTCGGGTTGCAAATCATAGGTTGCAACTTTTGGCGAGGGTACCAATAATCTTTTTTCATTTATAAATTCTTTTTCTCGTCCACCCGAAAAGAAGAATGTAACATGGGGATATTTTTCTGTTTCAGCTATTCTGATCTGGTTTTTGCCGGCACTTTCCAAAACTTCACCCAAGGTTTGTATTAGGTCATCTTTACTAAAAATTACTTTAACACCTTTAAATGATTCATCATAGGGTGTCATTGTAATATAATGTAAATCAAGCGGATGCATATCATATTCAGGGAATGCCTTTTGGGTTAAAGCTATGGTGATTTCTCTGCCACGATCTGTACGGAAGTTAAAACAAATTACCACATCACCTTCTTTGATAGTGGCAATTGGATTACCGGAATTGTTTACAGCTATAATAGGTTGAATAAATTCGTCGGTTACATCCTTCAAATACGATTCTTTAACGGATTGAACCAGATCATGGCTAGGTGCACCTTTTCCGTTTACCAATAAATCGTAAGCCAATTTTACTCGTTCCCAACGGTTATCACGGTCCATTGCGTAATAGCGACCAATTAATGAGGCTATTTTTGCAGGTGTATTGGCAATATGATTTTCAAGCTCCTGTACAAAATTAACGCCCGATTTTGGGTCGGTATCTCTTCCATCTAAAAACGCGTGCACAAAAACTTTATCAAGTTGATAAGCAGCTGCGGCATCGCATAAGCCCTCCACGTGTTTTATATGCGAATGCACTCCACCATCAGACAATAAGCCTATCAGGTGAACGCTCTTATTATTTTGTTTGGCGTATAAAAAGGCTTCTTTTAGTACTTCATTATGAGGAAATTCATTGTCTTCTACGGCTTTATGAATGCGCCCTAATTCCTGATAAACAATGCGACCAGCCCCAATATTCATGTGCCCAACCTCCGAATTTCCCATTTGTCCGGCTGGCAAGCCAACAGCAGTACCAGAGGCTTCCAGTTTTGAATTAGGGTATTTTTCAATCAATGAATCAAAAAAGGGGGTATTTGCCGCCAATATTGCATTAGAGGCATCGCTTTTGCCATATCCCCAGCCATCGAGGATAATAAGGGCTACTTTTTTCTGTTTTTCCACTTTGCAAATATAACTTTACCTTTAAAAAAATGCAGAATTTATTAGGAGTATTTAATTTAAAAAAACGCAGAAGCGATCCTATTAGATTTGAGTATTGAGATGATAGCTGTTTGAATTAGGTTCGAATTGATTTTAGCCCCCTCTAAATCTCCCCCGGTAGGGGAGACTTTTGCTTTTAGACTGGTTTTATCAACTTTTTTTTGATTCGATGAGCAATTTAGATTTCCCCAATTATGCGAATAAATACTTTAAAGATTTATAATTCTTAGCCTCTTCAAAAATGGACTATTTGAATTACTTTTGTTAAAAAATAGTCCTAAATGGATATATCCCTGATAGATAAATTTATAAAAAATGCCTTGAGCGAAGATGTAGGCGATGGCGACCATACCTCGCTCTCCACAATCCCACCCGGTACTTTGGGTAAAGCGAAACTTTTAGTAAAGGAAGCAGGTATTTTAGCCGGCGTAGCGTTGGCGCTTGAAATTTTTAAAGTAGTTGATCCATATTTAGAAGTTACAGTTTTTTTAACGGATGCAGCAAAAATTAAACCCGGCGATATTGTATTGGAGGTGAATGGCTCGGCGCATAGCATTTTAAAAGCTGAGCGTTTGGTTTTAAACTGCATGCAGCGCATGAGTGGTATAGCCACCAAAACCAACCAAATGGTTGAACTATTAAAAGATACCAAAACCAAAATACTCGATACGCGTAAAACAACTCCCGGCATGAGGTATCTTGAAAAATGGGCTGTTAGAATTGGTGGAGGGGTAAACCACCGCATTGGTTTGTACGATATGATTTTGATAAAAGACAACCATGTTGATTTTAGCGGAGGTATTGCTAATGCCATTGAAAAGGCAAATAATTATTTGGATGCCCACCGTATAAAGTTACCGATAGAGATAGAGGTGCGTAATTTGATCGAACTGGATGAGGTTTTAAAAGTTGGAAAAGTGGATCGTATTATGCTGGATAATTTTAGTTATGATGATTTACGGGAAGCGGTAGCCTTGATAAACGGTCGTTTTGTTTCGGAGGCTTCGGGCGGTATAACGGAGGATAACATACAAGCATATGCAGCCTGTGGGGTTGATTATGTTTCGGTGGGTGCGTTAACGCACAGTGTTAAAAGTCTCGATCTGAGTCTCAAAGCGGTAATAGGTTAACAAAACAAAATGTATTTTAATAAATTTTGATTTTTAAGGTTAAAGAAGCAATAAATAAAGTTCACTTAAATTAATCTTATTTGAAAATTGTGGATATAAATATGGTTTTAAATTAATATTATTGCGGTAAGATGATAACTATAACATCGCTAACTGTACTAATAGCTGCATATTTATGTGGGTCAATTCCAACGGCTGTTTGGATAGGTCTTGCTTTTTATGGTGTTGACGTGCGAGAGTATGGAAGTGGTAATGCCGGTGCAACAAATACCTTCAGGGTTTTAGGTAAAAAAGCAGGTATTCCGGTCATGTTATTGGATATTTTCAAAGGATGGGCAGCCACCAATATGGCTTATTTTATAGGTGTAACAACCACAGGGCCAACCCATTCAATTGCCTATACAAATTATGAGTTGGCATTGGGTATAGCTGCTGTTATGGGTCATTTATTCCCCATATTTGCAGGTTTTAGGGGAGGTAAGGGAATTGCTACACTTTTTGGCATGGTACTGGCAGTTAATTTACATGCCGCCCTATTAAGTATTACGGTATTTATAGTGATATTGCTCCTTACCAAATATGTATCATTAAGCTCCATAACTGCCGGGTTTACCTATTTAATAGGGGTAACCTTTATTTTTCCGGTTTACATTAAATCAGTAATTATTTATGGCATGTGCATTTGCGTGTTGATTTTGGTTACGCACCAAAAAAATATTGAACGTTTAATGAAGGGAAAGGAGTCAAGAATCAACCTCTTTAAAAAAAAGGTACCCATTGCCTTTAAAGATGACGGACCTACTACCTAAATACCCTCCTTGTTCATTGCTGTTTTCCTAATTTTGCCCAAATAAAATTTTATGGCAAAGCCTTTATTTTTAAAAGCCGAATGGAAAAACCTTTTAATGGTTAATTATCAGGTTGATCCCCTAATATTAAAACCTTTTTTACCACCAGGTACCGAACTTGATTTATGGCAAGGTAAAGCCTTGGTAAGCATGGTAGGCTTTATGTTTTTAAATACCAGCGTTTTGGGCGTTCGATGGCCTTTCCATATCAATTTTGAGGAAGTAAACCTTCGGTTTTATGTAAGGCATTTTGATGGTTCAGTTTGGAAGCGTGGGGCCGTGTTTGTGAGTGAGATAGTACCTAAACCTATTATCGCATTTTTTGCCAATACTTTGTATAAAGAGCATTATTCGGCCATGCCTATGCGACACTCGGTGGTGCAGGAGGATGAAGGTTTTACCCGATATTTATATGAATGGAAAAAACGAGGTTACTGGAATAAACTAGGAGCCACCGTAGCCAATGATTTTGCCGATATAAAACCCGGAACCGAAGAGGAGTTTATTTTTGAACATTACTGGGGATATAATACCCTCAACCCCAATACCACCATGCAATACCAGGTGGAACATATCTCCTGGCAAACCGCTACTTGCTCCAACTATATTTTTGAAGCCGAAATAGCCGCCCTTTATGGCAAAGCGTTTGAACCTTTTTTATCTGCCAAACCGCATTCGGTATTTTTTGCTAAAGGCTCCAGAATTGGGGTGAGGATAGGGGAGAAAATAAGGGTAAGTGGGGTGTAGGATACGCCCTTTAAAGCGCGTACGCTTTAAAGTTTTGCATTTTTACACAGTATGACGCTTGAACTGACGGACCTGGCTAAAGAGGTGATATTTGATACCAATAAAACCATGAGTCAAATTGCTTACGAGTTGGGCTTTAAATATCCACAACACTTTGCCAGATTGTTTAGGCAGCAGGTAGGGCAATCGCCAATAGAATATAGGAACTTGAATTGAAAATTATTTTTAATCAATCTACACCCAATACCTCCAAAATAGCTTTAGCCTTTAATAAGCATTCTTCATATTCTTGTTTGCCATCCGCATGGTAGGTAATGGCGCTACCTACCTGAAAGGATAGGTATTTGTTTTGTTGGTTGTAAAACAGGGAACGGATAGTAACGTTAAAATCAAAATCACCATCCGGACTAAAATAACCGATCGCACCCGAGTATGGGCCACGTTTGCTGCGTTCATATTGTTCCATCAATTGCATGGCCTTTATTTTGGGCGCACCCGTCATGCTTCCCATTGGGAAGGTGTTTTTTATGGCTTGAATTTCCGAAATATCATTAGCCAACTCACAGCTAATGGTGGATATCATTTGATGTACCTGATTAAAGGAATAGATGCCAAAAAGCTCCTCTGTTTGTACTGTTCCTTGCTTGGCCGAGCGGGTAAGGTCATTACGTACCAAATCCACAATCATTACATTTTCTTGCAACTCCTTGGTATTGTTTTTTAGTGCCGATTTAATGGCTTCATCTTCCTCAATATCTTTACCCCGCTTGGCGGTCCCTTTTATAGGTTGCGATACCAGCTTATTGCCTCGTTTACCCAAAAAGCGTTCGGGTGAGGCGCAAATGGTATAATGTGAATGATGCTTAAATAGACTCGAAAATGGAGTTGGCGAAATTTGCATCAAATGATTAAAAATCGCTAGTGGGTTAATAATAGCATCCTCTGCAAAAAACTCCTGACAAAAATTACTTACATAAATATCGCCTTGATTAATATGGTTTTTTATTTTTTCGAAGTTGGCTAAATACTCCTCCTTACTAAATTTTGCTTTGAGCGTTACATTGGGTTTAAAATCAGCTATTTGGGAATTTTGGCTTAGTATAATATTATATATTTTTTGCTCATTAACCCCGTTTATTTCAACCATATTACTGTTAATGGTGATGATAATTTGAGGTGAGAAGAAATATAAATCAGGGAAACCCAAACCATCCGAATTATTTGAAACGAGGTCTTCAATTTCGTTTTTTAAATCGTAGGATAAAAATCCGAAAAGCCAACCCGGATGATGATCTTTAAAATCACCTAGCTGATTGAATGCATGCCCAACAGTTGCTTTAACTTTATTTTGAACGCCAATTGCAAATAAAGCATCAAATTTGGTATGCCCGTCCTTAAAATTATTGGAATCGAGGTAACAAAATACCTCAAAAGTTTGAGCAAATTTCAATGCCTTTATTTTGAATTCCGCTATGTTTTCAACCTTAATTTTCATTTGGTATTAAATGCGCCCAATGTTTAAAGGCCCCAAAATTTGGAGCCTTTAAATTATCAAATCGAACTCATGGTAATGAGTAAAAAATTATATGTTTAGCTAAGTACCAAGGTTTGCAACCTATCAGGTCCAACTGATAAATATTTTACAGGCACTTGTAATTCGGCCTCCAAATAATCTATATAGGCTTTTAGCTTTGCCGGTATTTGGTCAATTTCTGTAATACCTGTAATATCTTCATGCCAGCCATCTATTTCCTTAAATATAGGAGTAGCCTCGGTTCCGCAAATATCGTAAGGCATATAATCTATTACTTTGCCTTCATAATTGTAATGGGTACAAGCATATATTTTATCAAAACCGCTTAATACATCAGCCTTGGTCATAACCAATTGGGTAACGCCATTTAGCATAATGGCGTATTTAAGGGCCGGTAAATCAATCCAGCCAGTGCGGCGTGGTCTGCCTGTTGTTGCACCAAATTCATGACCAATTTTGCGTAGTTCTTCACCGGTCTCGTTATCCAACTCGGTAGGGAAGGGGCCTCCGCCTACACGGGTACAATAAGCTTTGAATATCCCTATTACCTCGCCTATTTTGTTTGGTGCAACACCTAAACCGGTACAAGCACCCGCTGTTGTAGTATTCGATGAAGTAACAAAAGGGTAAGAGCCAAAGTCGATATCCAGCATGGTACCTTGTGCGCCTTCGGCCAAAATCTTTTTACCTTCTTTTAAATAATTGTTTACCAAATGTTCAGAATCAACCAAGGGGAATTGTTTGATCAATTCTACTGCTTCAAAAAAGGCCGCTTCACGGTCGGCAAAATTATCTATCTCACCATACATTGATTTAAGCATGAAGGTATGTTTATCGGCCAGTTTGCGGTAACGTTCTTTAAAATCGGGCTGTAGAATATCACCAACACGCAAACCATTACGGCCGGTTTTATCCATATAGGTTGGACCAATTCCTTTTAGCGTAGAGCCAATTTTTCCTTCACCCATTTTTTTCTCTGATGCCGCATCAAGCAACTGATGGGTAGGTAAAATAAGGTGCGCTTTTTTAGAGATTAGCAGATTCTTTTTAGCCAAAAGGTCGTGTCCGGCTGCTTTTAGTTTATCAATTTCTCTTTTTAAGGTAATTGGATCAATAATAACACCATTACCTATTAAGTTGAGTGTATTGTCAAAAAATATACCTGATGGTATGGTATTTAACACATATTTTTTTCCATCAAACTCAAGGGTATGCCCTGCATTTGGTCCGCCTTGAAAACGGGCAATTAAATCATAGCCGGCGCTTAATACGTCAACAATTTTACCCTTACCTTCGTCTCCCCATTGGAGCCCTAATAACACGTCGACAGCCATTTATTTATATAGGTTATTTCAGTAAATGTTTTATTTAAACAAAATTGTAAATGAAGGGTCAAATATCAGAAAATTATCTGTTATGGTATTTATTTTCAAAATAAATTGACCAACAATTTTTGGTTTTAATGTGGATAAGTATCAGGCTTATCCTGTTTTACAATGTAGGGTTTATTTGATTAAAGCCTTCTATCGCAGGCACCTGCTTTTAATTTCTCACAATTACCATACAGGTTTAAGGAGTGGTGTTTTATTTCGAATTTTAACAAACTACCCATCATACTTTGTATTTGTTCAATTCGAGGGTCGCAAAATTCAACTACCTTACCGCAATCCAAACAAATAATATGATCGTGCTGCTTATATCCATACGATTTTTCGAACTGTGCCATGTTTTTTCCAAACTGGTGCTTGGTAACCAAATCGCACGATACCAAAAGCTCCAAAGTATTGTATACGGTGGCGCGGCTAACCCTGTATTTTTTATTTTTCATGTGGATGTATAACAATTCCACATCAAAATGGTCGGTACGCGAATAAATTTCTTCCAATATAGCAAAACGCTCGGGGGTTTTTCGCAAGCTTTTATTTTCGAGATAGGCCTCGAAAATTTTTTTTACCATATCAATTGTTTCCTGTTGTGACATATCCTTCAATAAGGAACAAAGTTATTAAATTAGTTTAAAGTTGATTATCTCCTTACGATGCTTTTTCAATAGCCGAATCAAACCTTTCAACTCCGGTTACTCCTTTAACTGTTTTTAGTTTTTTAATCAGGTTTTCCAGGTGGTGGGTATCATTTACATATACCATAATGCTGCCTTCAAAAATTCCGTTATCGCTATCAACTGTTATGGAGCGCATATTTACCTTAAAATCATGCGATATTACAGTAGTAAGTTGGTTTATTAGTCCAACATCATCAATACCTGTAATACGCAAGCCGGTTAAAAACGCCAACTCGTGTTGGTTGGTCCATTTAGCTTTTACAATACGGTAGCCATAATTACTCATCAATTTGGTAGCATTGGGGCAGTTGGTACGGTGGATTTTTATACCATCGGCTACGGTAATAAAGCCAAAAACATCATCGCCTGGAATTGGGTTACAACAATTGGCTAGTTTATAGTCAATTTTTTGCATATCTTCACCAATCAACAAAATATCGCTATCTTTTGCCTTTATACTCCGAATAAGGCTTTGTACCTGTTCTTGCTCTATTTTATCCTGCGGTTTATTTTCAACCACTTTTTCTGAAGCCAGGTATTCTTTTAAATCCTTGATGTCTATCAGTCCCTTTGCTACATTAAAAAACAAATCCTGGGTTGATGCAAGTTTAAAGTAGTAGCTCAGCTTATGTATGTTTTCTGAGTTATAAGTTATTTTAAGCGATTTTAATTTACGCTCTAAAATTTCCTTTCCATCATCAGCAACCTTGCGTTTTTCTTCTTTTAAGGCCGATTTTATTTTTGCTTTGGCTTTTGCGGTTACTACAATATTGAGCCAATCTTCTTTTGGCGTTTGCTTACTGGAGGTGATAATTTCAACCTGATCGCCGTTTTGCAGTTTATGACTTAAAGGTACCAATTTATGGTTTACCTTGGCTCCTATACAACTTGCCCCAACATCTGAGTGTATTTCAAATGCGAAGTCGAGTGCGGTGGCATTTAGTGGAAGTTGGATAAGTGCGCCTTTTGGTGTAAAAATGAATATTTCATCACTAAAGAGGTTCATCTTAAAATCATCCAAAAAGTCGAGCGCGTTCGAGTCTTGATTTTTGAGCATTTCTCTCACTTTTTGTACCCATTGGTCGAGCCCGCTATCAGTCGACGATTCTTTGTACTTCCAATGTGCTGCAAACCCCTTTTCGGCAATTTCATTCATTCTTTTGGTACGGATTTGTACCTCTACCCATTGCCCTCTTGGCCCCATTACAGTGGTATGCAACGATTCGTAACCATTTGCTTTAGGCGATGATATCCAATCGCGTAGCCTATCAGGGTTTGGGCGATATAAATCTGTTATGATGGAATAAGCCTTCCAGCAATCTGCTTTTTCATTTTCAAGGGTGCTGTCTAAAATTATCCTGATGGCAAAAAGGTCATATACTTCTTCAAAAGGGATGGCTTTTTTGCGCATTTTATTCCAGATGGAATGAATGGACTTTGGACGACCAAAAATATCTGCTGATAGTCCTTGTTCTTGTACAACCCTGTTAACCGGTTCAATAAAATCTTTTATAAATTTTTCTCGTTCGGCTTTTTTCTCGTTGAGTTTGTTTTTGATAAACTGGTAGGTTTCTCTTTCCATGTATTTCATAGAAAGGTCTTCCATTTCAGATTTTATAGAATATAGCCCCAATCGGTGCGCCAAGGGAGCATACAAGTATATCGTTTCTGAGGAGAGTTTGAGTTGCTTATCGCGCGGCATAAACTCCATGGTACGCATATTATGGAGCCTGTCGGCTAGTTTTATTAAGATCACCCTTACATCATCAGCAAGGGTAAGCAGCATTTTTCTGAAATTTTCGGCCTGTAAAGAACTATTGGTATCAAAAACACCCGAAATTTTGGTGAGCCCATCAATAATCATGGCAACCTTTTTGCCAAATTCCCTTTCAATATCTTCAAGGGTCATATTGGTATCCTCAACCACATCGTGTAGCAATGCACAAACTATGGATGTGGTACCCAAACCAATTTCTTCGGCAGCTATTTGTGCCACAGCAATCGGGTGGTAAATATAAGGCTCGCCCGATTTGCGGCGCATATCTTTATGGCTCTCCAAAGCCATATCAAATGCCTTTCGTATCATTCGCTTATCACCCTTCTGCAGGGTTGATTTGCTAGCACTTAACAAGGCACGGTACCTCTTTAGTATCTCTAATTTTTCAGCTTCCGGATCTATTACAATTTCCTTTGTCATATATCTACACTACCATAAACGCAATTAACATCTAAAAAAATATATTAATGCTTGTTTTATCTAAATACCACAAAAAATGCATTATTTTTGTATTAAGTAAAATTATGAAATTAATCGGGTTTTTACTTTTGTTTTGCGGTATCAATTTAACTGTTTTATCGCAAACTAAATTGCCTATTCCTGCTAAAATAGGCAAAAATGATACCATAAAGACCTATGCAACCTTGGATAGTGGTCATATGGCTCCTTGGTTTGTACTGCCCGAAGTGAAAATTTGGGATACTCGTATATTTAAAACCCAAGCAGACAGAGACAATTACCGCCGATTAAAGTATAACGTACTGAAGGTTTTACCCTATGCTCGCTTTGCAGGCGCAAGATACAAGCAACTGCAGCGCGATTTAGCCTTAACTGCCGATAAAAAGAAACAAAAACAATTGGTTACAGCCTGCGAAAATCAAATCAAAGATTTATTTAACCGGGAAATAAAAGAGATGACAATAAGTCAGGGTGAGGTTTTGATCAAGCTGATTGATCGCGAAACCGGTAACACAAGCTACGCCATGGTGAAAGATTTGAAAGGTGGTTTTAATGCTTTTATTTTACAATCAGCCGCCCGGATTTTTGGTCATGATTTAAAAGAGACCTATGACCCCGACCAGCAAAAGGATATAGAAGCAATTTTATCAGAAGCTGGGTATATCTCGGCGCCCAACTAATATGGAAAGTAACAACATCTACCAATTTAAGGTGCAGAAAATAAATGGTGAAGAGGTTAGTTTATCTGATTATAAAGATAAAGTACTTTTAATTGTAAATACTGCCTCACAATGTGGGTTCGCTCCGCAAATAGCCGATTTGGTTGAATTAAAAAAACATTTTCAAGGTCAGGATTTTGAGATTCTTGGTTTTCCATCAAATGACTTTGGTGGCCAGGAGCCTCTGAATGGGGAAGAATTGCTTGGTTATTGCGAAGTTCAGCATATTAATTTCCCTGTTTTTGATAAGATAAGGGTACGCGGCCCGTATGCACATCCTCTTTATAAATATTTTGCCGATAAAAAGGAAAATGGCAAGTTTAGCTCAACCCCAAGGTGGAATTTTCACAAATTTTTGATCAATAAATCGGGTGTGGCAACTGATTTTTTCTTCCCATTTACAAAACCAACCACCTCCAGAATTAAAAAGCAAATAACCCGCTTATTGGGTACTGCTAAATAGTAAACCCATTTTATGAACAAACTAGATATTTTAGTACTGGCAGTACATCCGGATGATGCCGAGTTAGGTTGCGCGGGTACTATTTTAAAACATATAGCACTGGGCAAAAAGGTTGGCATAGTTGACCTTACCAAAGGCGAATTAGGAACACGCGGCACACCCGAAATTAGGGAAAAAGAAGCCAATGCGGCAGCAAGTATATTAGGTGTTGCAGTAAGAGAAAATTTGGAAATTCCTGATGGTTTTTTTGAAAATACGGGTCCTTACCAGCTAAAGGTAATTGCCGCTATACGTAAATACCAACCGGAAATTATTATAGCCAATGCCTATCATGACAGGCATCCCGATCATGGCCGTGCAAATGAGTTGGTTGAGGCAGCCGCATTTTTATCAGGTTTGCGTAAGATTGAGACTTTTGAAAATAACCTACCTCAACAGGAATGGCGACCTAAGCAAGTGCTTCATTTTATTCAGGACCGTTACATAAAACCCGATATTTTGATTGATATTACCCCCTATTGGGATAAAAAAATTGAAAGTGTAATGGCTTATAAATCACAGTTTCATAACCCCGATTGGGAGGATGAACCACAAACCTATATATCCTCGCCCGAGTTTATACAAGTGGTAGAAGCCAGGGCAAGAGAATTTGGCAAAAGCATTAATGTAAAATTTGCTGAAGGCTTTACCTCGAAGAAAATTTTAGGGGTTGAAAGTTTATTTGATTTGACTTGAAATACAAGAATCGGATCTGTTGTTACAACCTCAAATTTTACTAATTATTGAAATGGATTCCTTGATACAACCATTTTTATTGTATTTAATTAGTGCTTTTATTTATAAATAATCCGGAGGTTTTAAATCCAACATTCCCATTCATGTCCGAACCTTCTAAGGTTAAGGTATAAGCTATTGGGTTATCTGCTGTAAAAAACCAAACTTTTGCCTCACCATTTTTATCAGTAATAATATTTGGCTCCCAACTAATAGTTGAACGTAAATCAGGTGAATGCTTTGTTTGGTCTTTTAATGTATACCTTGGCTTATAAAAAGCTACAGGTGAACTTATAGGCAAAGGTTTAAATAAATACCTGCCAGGAGTATTATTTAAATATGGTCCATTACCTGAGCGGGTAGTTATTTCTATAAATACATAATCAGAACTTAACTTAAAACTCAATTCATAAGTTGAAGTATATTTAGGTGAAAAATTTACTTCAATCCCCTTTATATCTTCCGCTAAGAAACCAGTAAGAAAATTCCTTATATCG
>CAIYNX010000049.1 GCA_903927645.1 uncultured Mucilaginibacter sp. | reverse complement strand
ATCTCTTCTTGTTTATCGGTATCTATTACCTCATCAATATAATAATTGAGGTTTAGCTTGGTGCCGGAGTTTACGATGGTTTCAACTTCTTTTAAAATCTCATCATAAGATAAACCTTTGGAGGCTGCAATATCATCCAAATTCAAATGCCTGTCGATATTTTGTATGATAAACACTTTCAAAGCCGATTTATTGGCAGCGCTCTTGATTACCATATCAATTGGGCGGTCAATATCATTGTCCTCCACGTATTTTTGAATCAGGTCGGTAAATGGCTTGCCAAATTTCAGGGCCTTACCTGCCCCCACACCCGAAATTTGTTTCAACTCCTCGGTATTAATAGGGTAATGGGTACACATCTCCTCTAAGGATGGATCCTGAAATATAACAAAAGGAGGCAACGATTTTTGCTTGGCAATTTTTTTACGCAAATCTTTTAGCATTTGCAATAACTCGGTATCCAAGGCACCGCCACCGTTTTTAGGGCCGTCTTCGCCTTCCTCATCATCAGTTGCCTCTATCGCTCTGTTTAAAATAAACCTGATGCTGTATGGGTTTTCAATAAAGGCATTTCCCTTTTCGGTTAAATGCAATAAACCATATTGGTCAATATCCTTGGCCAAAAAATTATTGAGCAGGGCTTGCCTCAATAATGAGTTCCATAGGTTTTCGCCATCTTCTTTGCCAATGCCATAATACTCTAATTGGTCGTGCTCATAGTTTTTTATTTGCGCATTATCCTCACCCATCAAAATACTGATAATGTGGTGGTCGTCAAACTTTTCGCCTATAAGTTTTATCAAGCTAAGTGCCTTGTGCAAATGGAATTCGCCATCAAATTGCTCCTTTGGTGCAGCGCAATTATCGCACATATTATGACAATCAACTTCGTTAAAATTCTCACCAAAATAATGTAACAATTGCTTACGCCTGCACACGGATGATTCGGCATAATCAATCACCTCTTTTAAAATTTGGGTACCAATTTCGCGGTCCGAAACTGGCTTATCTTTCATAAACTTTTGAAGCTTATCAATATCTTTTTCCGAATAAAAGGCTACACAAATACCTTCTCCCCCATCTCTGCCCGATCTGCCGGTTTCCTGGTAATAACCTTCCATGCTTTTTGGCATATCATGGTGTATTACATACCTAACATCGGGTTTATCAATACCCATTCCAAAAGCAATCGTAGCCACTATCACATCCACATCTTCCATCAAGAATTTGTCTTGTGTATCGGCCCTAACTTTAGGGTCCAGACCTGCATGATAAGGTAGGGCTTTTACGCCGTTCAGGTTAAGGGCCTCTGCCACCTCTTCCACCTTTTTACGACTTAAGCAATAAATAATCCCCGATTTTCCTTGGTTTTGCTTAACAAACTTGACTATTTCTTTGATCACATTTCTTTTAGCCCTTACCTCATAAAATAGGTTGGAGCGGTTAAAGGATGATTTATAAATAGTAGCATTGTTCATTTGCAGGTTTTTTTGAATATCCTGCTGAACTTTTGGAGTAGCTGTTGCTGTTAGAGCGATAATTGGTATTCCATCGCCAATATTGCTGATTACCTGACGAATTTTACGGTATTCAGGTCTAAAATCATGGCCCCATTCTGAAATACAATGGGCCTCATCAACTGCAACAAATGATACTTGGTTTAAACGGAGAAAGTCAATATTGTCCTGTTTGGTCAATGATTCCGGTGCTACATAAAGCAATTTTGTTTGTCCTTTTAAAACATCCTCTTTTACTTTGGCTATTTCCGATTTAGTTAACGACGAATTTAAAAAATGGGCTATGCTGTCTGTGCCTCCAAAGGCACGTAATTGATCAACCTGGTTCTTCATCAAAGCAATTAAAGGCGAAATCACAATTGCTGTTCCTTCGCTCATCAATGCCGGTAACTGGTAGCACATTGATTTGCCACCACCTGTAGGCATAATAACAAATGTATCATTGCCGGCAAGTATGTTTGTTATGATCGCTTCTTGTTCCCCCTTAAAATTGTCGAACCCAAAAAAATTCTGGAGGTTTTCAAAAAGTGATTTCTTAGTTTCTATCATTATTCTCTAATCCTTTGTAATATTTTATTTAAACGTTTAAATTAACAATTATTTTTGAATAAACGATAGTTTTCTATAAAAATTTTCAAAATAGGTTTATAGGGCTTAAAAAACGTTTTTTGAGGGCTATTGATGGCTTAAAATGAGCTCTTTATTTTTTAATTTTAATTAGTGTTTTTTTTATTAAAAATATACCCAATTTTGCAGCACCTTTATTAAAAAAATACGTTTACCTTAAATGAATAAAAATCATTACGCCATTATTATGGCCGGAGGAATTGGAAGCCGTTTTTGGCCTATCAGCCGTACTTCACATCCTAAACAATTTATTGATATTCTGGGTACAGGAAAAACATTAATTCAAAACACCTACGAGCGTTTTTTGAAGATTTGTCCGAAAGAAAATATATATATAGTAACCAATGAGGCTTACCGCGATTTGGTGAAGAAACAATTAACAGATATTACCGATAACCAAATACTTACAGAACCTGTAATGCGCAACACCGCGCCTTGTATTGCTTATGGTTCATTCAAAATTGATACCGGTAACCCTGATGCGGTAATAGTTGTTGCACCGTCTGATCATTTGATTTTGGATGAAACGGGATTTATAAAAACCATCGAAAAATCATTGGCCACGGCGGCTAAAAATGATTGTTTGGTAACATTGGGTATTAAGCCTTCAAGACCCGATACCGGTTATGGCTATATTCAGTATACGGATCAAAACCTGGATAACGACTTTTTTAAGGTTAAAACTTTTACCGAAAAACCTAGCCTCGAGATTGCCAAAACCTTTATTCAAAGTGGCGACTTTTTATGGAACGCGGGTATTTTCGTTTGGTCGGCTAAGGCCATTGTGGAGGCTTTCAAAACACATTTACCCGATATGTTTGAACTTTTTTGGGATGCGAGGCAATATTATAACACCCCGGAAGAAAAAAGCAATATTCATACTTCCTACTTGCAATGCACCAATATCTCAATCGATTATGGTATTATGGAGAAAGCCAACAATGTGTATGTGCTTCCTTCGGAGTTTGGCTGGTCTGATTTGGGTACCTGGGCATCCATATACGATCTTGCTGAGAAAGATTATGTAGGCAACGCGGTGATCCCTTCCGAAAAAGTGATCATGTACAATTCATCCAATTGTATGGTGAACGTACCGAGCGATAAACTGGTTATTTTGCAAGATTTGCACGACTATATTGTTGTTGAAGCAAACAATACCCTGCTTATTTGCCCACGCGACCAAGAACAAAATGTAAAAAAAGTAGTGGCCGATGTAAAACAACAATTCGGGACGAAATATATTTAAGGATTAATTTAACCCAATAAAAAAGCCTTTTGCCTTGCGGAAGAGGTTTTTTTATGCAGAAAGAATTTAAATGGGAAATTAAATATTATTCCTTACCCCAACTTCTCCAAATCATCCAAAGTATCAATATCCACCTCCCCAAGTAAAAACGGGTAATTCTCCACCTGTTCAATGTATTTTTTAACCAGTTTTTTAGCACCTTCATCGCCGATTAATTGCATTAACTCTGCAAAATAACATTGCCCAAACAAAACAGGAACACCCAAATGCTCGCCATAATTACTGGCTACAATATTGGCTTTGGTTTGGTTTTGGGTGACAATTAGTCCGTTTAAAATTTCGGGGCTTAAATAGGGTTGGTCGCATACTGTAAAAATTACTTGTTTGCTTTCTGGTTGTAATTCTAATAAACTTGCTAACCCCAGCCTGATACTTGAAGCCATTCCCTCTTGCCAATTTTTATTAGGAAGGATGTTGATGTTGAAATGCTCAAAAGTCGGTAAAATCAACTCATAGTTGGCTCCTAAAACCACCATTATTTTTTCGCAATCGGTAGCTAAAGCGGCATTGATAGTATTTTGCAACAGGGTATTACCATTATAAACCACATTTTGCTTAGGTCTGCCCAACCTGCTCGACGAACCTGCCGCTAAAATAATAATGCCAGTCATGGTTTATAGGCTAATGAGTAAAGGTTTTGCTTGGCTTGTGCCGATGATGTTTGATCATCGGCACTCATTTTGTACCTTAGCGAAGTACCCATCCGACCATGCAAAACCGCCTTTATT
>CAIYNX010000048.1 GCA_903927645.1 uncultured Mucilaginibacter sp. | reverse complement strand
TGTCCGAGGAGTACATTTATTGGAAAGTCATTTTTGGCGGCTACTTGCTTTGCAGTATTTACAAACTCTTCCCAAGAGTTAGCTGCATTTTGATTACCTGTGGATGATTCATATATTTAATGCTATTATTTTAAAAATGTAAGCCCAGAGGCTGTTGGTTTATAATATTTTTCAATGATAGTAAATTTTAGGTGGAAGTAATATTTTATTTAAGGATGATTTTTTTAAAATAAATTTATTTTCAAAACCATAAGAGGGACTCTTGCGGGAGCGGGGCAAGCCTAAAATTAAAATCACTGTTAAAAAAGCGATAAATCTATTATTGGATACGCTACTCTTAAGCTATCAATCAACGCGTCGGTAACTATACTTAAATCAATTTTAGAAAGTTTGGCAATTAAATCCCTTTGTCTTTGTTTTTCGCAAACCATAAATTCATCATGTTCTGTTTGTATCTCACTACTCGGGTCTAAAGCATCAAATTGTTCTTTACCTTTTATAAATCCATAAACTGTATCTCTCGCAAAAGTTGCAACTGCAGCAATATCATTGTCATCTTTACTTATAAAAAAGTTCAAAGTACAATATAACGATGTACAAGCATCTAGGGCAAATGAAGTAGTTATGTCTTCAAAGTCATCACAATCTGGCGTAATAAGGTCTATCCTTGTTTTAAAATATTCAACTTCCTCAACTGAAATTAAACTGTTGTTGATGGTATATTGATAAATAAGAGCAATTGCATCTTTAAGTAATAAACTATTACCCCATGCTGTCCTTTCTTGAAATAAAACATAGTTTGGGTATAACCGTTCACTAGTTATTGCGGCAAACAAAGCCTTCGCCTGAAAGGATAGCGGTTTTATAAGCTGTTTTATTTCTATTTCAAATGCGTCCATTGAATTGTTTTAATAATTGTCAAATCTGCAAATTTACTATAAGGCAGCCTTTTGAGGTGCAGGGTCTGTTGCAGGATAGGGAATGAATTCCTTTTTATTTAATTTCATAATCGCCATAAAATCCAGTCTTTGAGGCATCATTTTTATATTTAAGGTCAATTATAATTGATTGAATATATTTAAGCTTATCCATCTCATTTAATTTAGCCCTGCTCTTTTTAAAGTATTCGAGTACCTCCAAAAGGATATTATCAATAGAATAATCGTTTATTATTTGTACTCCGTTTTCAGGTGTATATATAAAATAATAAAGATTGCTATGAGTACCAATTAACTTAAACCAGTAAATCCCCTCAACGAATTGGTTATAAGTCGATTTATCTTTCATCAAAATATGATGTATTAATACTCCTGAACCTATTTCAGTGCTATCTTTTTCTCTTTTCCAAATAAAATCAACTAGTTTTTTTCTTATACTATCATCAACATGAACCATTTCGAAAGGATTACTTTTCTTTCTAAGAGAATGCTTCTTAGTTTGTCCAAATGAAATTTTAAAACAAATGAGTAAACTAACAAAGATGAATAAAACTTTTTTTTTCATTTATATTAAGATTATTGCTAAAAGTCGTCAAAAATAGAACTTTGTTAAATTGAAAGAATTTAAAGCATTCAAAAAAATCAAAATTAGATATCTTGTAAGAAATGGATAATAATAATGCTCCCCCCTCAATTCCCCCCAAACTGTTTTCTCCCCATAAATATATAAATAATAACCTCCGCAAAAAGCAAATTGGGCAACCAGCATAACCAGGCGGCTATATGGTAGGCTTGCATAAAATTAAGGTGCAGGGCAATTTGCGAGAAGGGTAGCCAAAGGCGTAAAGTTACCGCGGCAAAGGTAAGGGCATAGTTGCGGAGCATCCAGTTTTGGTGGGCGGTAATATTTTTTTGCAGGATGCGCACATAGGCCATTATCGCGCTAAAAAGCCATAATACGGCCAGCGTACCAAAACCAAGTTTGGATATGATACCCCCGGTAGCATAAATGGCAATGTACAAACCTGCCAGTCCGCTTAGCAATACTGATATTAAGTAAACCTTGCCTATCAGCTTATGGGCTTTGAGGTATTTAATTCTTAATTTGGTACTAAACTGCTCCCAGCCGGTTAACAAGGCAATACCGCCAAAGGTGATGTGCATATAGAAGCAGGTATGCCATAAGTTGTCTTTTAATAAGCTATCGGGTTTTGATTGTAGCAAGCCCTTATCGTGCATATCAACCAAATAGTATATAATGGGATACAAGCCAACAGCTATGGCGAAAAATACAATAAGTACCATGCCTGTTTTATTAAATTGGATTGTTGGGATGGTTTTTTCCATGTTCTTAAATTTTATTGTTTATTACTTTCCACCTAGCCATTCTTTAAAACCCGCTACCCGATCGCGGCTCACTACAGTATCTGCAGTGGTGGCTATTGTTAAATCAATTTTAAGTCGACCGCCAAACCATAAATGTACCTTTTGCAAAGCCTCAATATTGACAATCAGGTTGCGGTTGATGCGGTAAAATACGGCGGGGTTTAAATCGGCTTCCAATTCGGATAGGTTTTGATCCAATAAAAACTGGTTCCCCTTAAAATCAACCGCGAAACTGAACTTCCCGGTGGCAAAGCAGTAGGCTATGTTCAGGGTTTTTAGGTAACTTAATTCCTGGGTGCTTTTAATCAATAGCCGCTCTTTGTATTTTACAGGGTTAATATCTTTTATCAGTTTCAAAATCTTGCCCGAATAGTCCTCCTCCTTGGGCAACCGTAGCGACTGAAATTTTTGTATGGCCTGTTTTAATTCTTCTTCCTCAATAGGTTTTAATAGGTAATCAATACTATTCACCTTAAAAGCTTTTAGGGTATATTGATCGAAAGCGGTGGTAAATATAACAGGGGTATTAACTTTTATCTG
>CAIYNX010000047.1 GCA_903927645.1 uncultured Mucilaginibacter sp. | reverse complement strand
ATAACCGCTCTTGATGCCAATGAGAAAGTTTTGGCAGTACGAATTGACTCCGTATTTATCTTAATAGTATCTGTACCTAATTCTTTTGAAAAGTTACGCCCTTTGATGATGGGGATTTTCAAGAATGAAAAATAATTATAATCAACATCAAGTTCTTCTAAATCTACCTTAATACCATTAATCAAGAAAGAGTTATTATTATATCCTCCATAATAAATACTTACACTTGTGAAATCTTCAATACCCGGATCAGTAAGCGAATAGTTGTATAGTCGCTCCTTTAAAATTTTAGGAGCCTTCTTGTCTTGCCACCCATAAGGCGATTGAAGTATTAATACTTGGTCTTTGTTAAACCCTAGGTCGGCGCTATCCATGAATAATAATTGCTTGTTGATTGTTAGTGTCGAAATAATCAAAATAGTACAAATGGAAAATTGCAACACCACCAAAAATTTGGATAATAGAGGACTAACCCGGTAGGTGGAAAAACTACGCATGCTACTAAGTGGCTTTAAACCTGCCATAGCCAAAGCAGGATAAATACCTGCCAATAAGCCTAAAACGAGTGATAAAATTATAAGTCCAATTAATATTGAACCTAATGAAAATGTGGTTATTTGAATATTTGTATTGGAGATGGAGTTGAAAACAGGTAAGCAAATAATTGCCATTAATAAGCCAAGTAACACGGAGGCGCAGGCTAATAATTGTGTTTCGGTATAATATTGAAAAATAATGTTAAACTTGCCCGAGCCTATTGTTTTACGGATACCTACATCCTGCGATCGGGCAACGGTATTAGTTAATGAAAGTAAAATATAATTGAGACAGGCAATAAATAAAATGATTGCTGAAATGCCTGCTAACTGGTAAATACTACTTAAATCGGTAAAATGATCCCATCCGGCCGATTGGTTATAATGGGCTTCTGCAAAAGGCCGGAGGTACATATCCATTTTGGCATGTTTTTTATCCGGCTGATTTTTATTCATCGACTTTACCAAACTGCTAAAATATCTCCACGAAAACACCTTTAGCTTTTGGCTAAATTTAAAGTAATCAGTTCCTTTTTTTAATTTTACAATCAGCAAATCGCTAAAACTATCGGTGCCTCTAGCTAAATTATCTTTATAATCTGGATTTGATTCAAACGGCACAATCATATCATATTGAAAGCTGGAATTGAGCGGAAAATTCTTAAAAACCCCACTAACTGTTATTGGAGGCAGGTTAGTCTGATTGGGCATGGTAAAAGTTTTACCTATGGCATTAACTGTACCAAAATACTTTAGTGCCAATCGTTCACTTATTGCAGCTTGATTTCTTCCGGAAAGTACCGAATTCGGATTTCCGGCGATCAAGGGATAATTAAAAACCTTAAAAAAATCGCCATCAGCATAAACTAAATTATTTTCCTTTTCTTTAAAACTTCTGTTTTCGGCCCTAATTATTTCGGCTCCTAAACCTGTTATTCTAACAGCATTTTCTATTTCCGGGAAATTTGATTTTAAATCCAATGCCAAAACTGTTGGGGTTTGTATCATGTTTAGCTGCCCGGCATCTTTATCTAAAAATGAAAAAAAGCTTTTATTAGGTTTATTTAACCTTGAAGCTGAACCAAAAATATCGGTTTGCTCAACCCTAAAAAGCTGACTGCCATCCTTATGAAACGAATCAAATGATTGCTCATTAACAATATATAAATAAACAAGTATGCAAAAAGCGCTTGCCGTACTAAGACCAATAATGTTAATGATGGAATATAGTTTGTTCTTAAACAAGTTCCTGATGGCTAATTTTATATTAATTTTAAACATGTTATTGCTTGCTTTTATATGTCAATTTTTTGAGTATCCTTTATAATTCATCAATAATTCGATCCTGAACCCTTTAATTTTGTCTGAATCAGAATTTTCAGGATTCCACAATTTTCAGGATTAGATTAATTCAAAATTCTGGTAATTCTAAAATCCTGTAAATCCTGAGCCGATAACTATCGGCTCAGACGATTTACTCACTCCTTAAACTCCTCACCGGGTTATCCAATGCTGCCCTTATTGCCCTATAGCCCACTGTTATGGTAGCGATAATAAAGGTGACGGCTATGGCCATTAAAAATATTTCGGGACCAATGGTAATTCGGTATTTAAAGCCTTGCAGGTAATTGTTCATGGTGAGCCAGGCCAAAGGGGCAGCTATGCCAAAGGCGATGAGCAGCAAACGGCAAAATTCTTTACCAAACAGCCATAATATACTTTGAATTCCGGCACCTAAAACTTTGCGCACACCAATCTCCTTAGTTTTGCGTACCGCCATGAACGATACCATGCCATATAAACCCAAACAGCTTATAAAAATGGCTATTAGGGCAAAGCCTTCTACCAGTTTTAGCAAGATGTTATCCAACTCGTAAAACTTTTTAATGTTATCATCAAAAAAAGCGTAGGAATAAAGCTCTTGCGGGAAGGTATTGTTCCATATTTTTTCGAAGGAGGCAAGTTCCGAATTGGCATTCTTCATATCCATTTTGATGGCACAGGTCGAAAATCCTCTATAGTCGGACATAATACAAATTGCATCTATTTCTTCATGGAAGGAATAGGTATAAAAGTCCTTTACAACCCCAACTATTGGAGCTTTGGTTGTTTTACCATTAATAGCTAACATTTTACCAATTACATCAGCCGATTTTAAATTTAGCTTTTTCGCGAAGGTCTCATTCACTAAAAATTCGGTAGCGGTATCCGAGGGGTTTAAATTACGCCCTGCAACTAATTTTATTCCAAATGTTTTAAGGTAATTTTGATCACCATTTTTGGTATTTATTCCCCAATGCTCTTCCTCGGCTCTATTATCATATACTAATCCGGTTGAATTATTTGATTGTGATGCAGGTGCCTGAAAGCATAAAGAAGTACTTGTTACCCCCGGTACTTGGTTTAGCTGATTGAGCATGGTTTGTAATTTGGCTTTATTATTATCGGGCACGGGTAACAATACAACAGCTTGCTTATTAAAACCTAAATCGGAGTTTTGCGAATAATGCAATTGAGAAACTACAATAATGGCACCGATAATTAATAATTGGGCGATGCTAAATTGGGTAACTATCAGAATCCTACGCAATGAAAAACCACCAATATGCTTTTGCGATAGCTTACTTTTTAATGCCAAAATTGGTTGAAAACGCGCCAAAACCAAGCCAGGATATGAACCTGATAAAAAAACTACCAATATGGAAATTCCTACAATAAAAATGCTCAAAGGTACCCATTGGAAGGTCATATGTGATTCAAATAGATCATTCAATAATGGCAAGGTGAGCGCAGCCAAAATAATTGAAATAATAACCGCAAATAAGGTGATGATAGCGGTTTCGGCAATAAACTGCCAAAATAGTTGAAATGGTAAACTGCCCAAAACTTTGCGTATGCCCACCTCTTTTGCTCGGTTTAATGCCTGAGCCGTTGCCAAATTCACAAAATTTACACAGGCGGTAAGGATTAAAAACAAGCCTATAAAAAATAATGCCCACAGGTATTTTTTATCGGCAAAGCCGTTTAATTCGGGATTAAAGTGTATATCATTTAAAGGCTGCAGGTGAAAATGCCATACTTTTAAATCTCTGCCTTTAAAAACTTTCTTTACAATAGAAGCCAATGCTGCCTCTGCCTGATTTACGCTTACGTTGGGTTTTAATAAAGTATAAGCCTGACTACCACTATAAACACCTTGCCAATTTGATTCACGCCTTTTATTTGTATAATCATCTAAACTACTGTAGGATACATATATATTTTGGTTTCGGTCTGTATTTTCGGGCAAATCCTTCAATAAGCCGGTTATGGTAAAATTTAGTTTATTATCGAGCCTGAAAACTTTGCCAATTACATTGGTATTACCAAAAAACTTGATGGCTGTTTTCTCGGTAATTAAAGCTTCATTAGGTTGTTTTAAAACGGATTGCTTATTCCCTTTTAGAAGTGGATAATTCATGATATCAAAAAACTCAGGCTCGGTAAAGGCGACACCATTATCTTCTCTGAATTTTTTTACCTGATTACCTTCCTGAATGGTTACCAACGACTGATGAAAATCAATAATCCTCGCAGTTTTCTCTCCAAGGGAGTAATCATTCCTAAAGGCTTTCCCAAAAGGTTGTGGTAAACCAACCGATTTACTTACCCCTTCATCATCCCATTCAGTATAAAAACGGAAAATTCTGTCCGGGTTTTTATGGAAATTATCAAAACTTAGGTGATAACTTATTAAGGTGAAAATAAGTATTCCACAAGCTATGCCCAATGCCAAGCCAACAATGCTAATACTGGCATAGGCCTTGTTACGCCTCAGGTTGCGCCAACCTATTTTGAAATAATTTTTTAACATATATGTTT
>CAIYNX010000046.1 GCA_903927645.1 uncultured Mucilaginibacter sp. | reverse complement strand
TAAGCGGCAACAAGCCATTATTAATGCCTTATTTTTTAAATTATGGCATGTATTATAACAATTTTATAAATTCATTAAATCAAGTATCAGGTAAAGTTTTTGATGCTAAGGATTATCAACCATTATCTGGAGCATCCATAAGAATAAAAGGTACTTCAATAGGCACGGTTACTGATGCGAGTGGAAATTTTTCATTACAAACCCCCAATGGGGCACAAACTATTATTGTTTCATATATTGGGTATGAAACCACTGAACAAGCAATTTCATCGGTATTTTCAAATATCGGGCTGAAACCATCTTCTACTTCTTTAAATGAAGTGGTGGTAGTAGGTTATGGTTCACAAATTGATGATGATAAAGCTGAAAGGTTATTAAGTGGACAGGAATCGGGAGTAATGATAAGGGGTTTATCCACGTTAGACAGAAAACAAACTATCCCGATTGCAGTTAATCAAATTGAAAACCAAACCAATATTGAATTTAATATTGAAAACCCATATACCGTACCAAGTGATGGCAAGCAATATACGGTGGAGATTAATGAAATTGATTTAAATGCCACTTACCAATATGCTGTTACTCCCAAAATTAGTACCGATGTGTTTTTAACCGCTCAATTAACAGATTGGAACAAATACAACTTTTTATCGGGAGAGGCTAGTTTGTTTTTTGAGGATACCTATATAGGTAAATCGTTGTTAGATAGCCATGCAACTAACGATACCTTGAATCTTTCATTAGGAACGGATAAAAATATTGTGGTTACCAGAACTTTACAGAAAGAAGTTTCAACACGACAGTATTTAGGTTCCAACAAAAAAGAAACAAAGGATTGGCAAATTGAAATTAAAAACAGGAAAAATCAAGCCATAAATTTGATTGTTGAAGACCAAGTTCCCGTATCCCAAAATTCAGCAATAGAGGTGGAGATACAGGAAACTTCGGGAGTAAAACCCGACCCATTAACTGGGAAACTAACTTGGAACCTGCAATTAAAACCTGAAGATGATAAAAAACTCGAATTAAAATATTTGGTTAAATATCCTAAAAATGAAACAGTAATTGTTCAGTAATAGCTTCTAATTAACGAATAATTCCAAAGTCAAGGAACAAAAAGGTCGAAATCGCTTAAGCAATTTCGACCTTTTTGTTGTAAAAATTATTTCTTCAACCTACAAAGTTGCCATATCAATTACAAAGCGGTACCGTACATCACCCTTTATCATGCGCTCATAGGCTTCATTAATGTAGTTGATGTTAATTACCTCAACGTCTGATACGATGTTATGCTCAGCACAGTAATCCAACATTTCTTGTGTTTCCTGAATGCCACCAATTAGGGAGCCTGCAAGGCGACGACGTTTAAATATCAAGTTAAAGGCAGCAACGGTTGGTGCTTCCGGCGGAACCCCCAATAATATCATAGTACCATCCAATTTCAGCATTTGCAAATAAAAATTATACTCGTGTTGTGCTGATATGGTGTTGATGATAAAATCAAAACTGTTAAAGGCTTTTTTTACATCTTCCGGGTCGGATGTTACTACAAAATGATGTGCGCCCAGTTTTTCTGAGTCCACTTTTTTGGAGGCTGAAGTACTTAATACAGTCACTTCGGCACCTAAAGATGCTGCTAGTTTAACAGCCATGTGTCCTAAACCTCCTAAGCCCACTATTCCTACTTTATGGCCTTTACCAACTTTCCATTGTTTTAACGGAGAGTAGGTGGTAATACCAGCGCATAAAAGCGGAGCCACACCTGCCAATGGCAATTTATCTGATACATGCAAGGTGTAATTTTCATCAACTACTATCTGGTTCGAATAACCGCCATAAGTAGGTGCACCTTCCTTGTCGCGTCCGTTGTAGGTACCAACCATACCTACTTCGCAATATTGTTCTAATCCTGCTTGGCAACTAGGGCAAACACGGCAAGAATCGACAAAGCAACCAACACCGGCAGTTTCTCCAACTTTAAATTTGGTTACATGCGAGCCCACTTTTGTTACTTTACCAACAATTTCATGTCCCGGTACCATTGGGAATATCGACCCTCCCCACTCATCACGCACTTGATGGATGTCTGAATGGCAAACGCCACAATACAATATTTCTATTTGTACATCGTGCGGACCAACGTCCCGGCGTTCAAAATTAAATGGAGCTAAGGGGATTTTTACGTCTGGAGCGGCATAGCCTTTTACTGATATCATATGGTTTTTCTTGATTTTAAATTATTTTCAAATATAAATATGCAACTTGTATTTTTAGGCATTGGTCAAATTTACAGGTAATTTTGAAATTGAAATGATGATTTAAAGACAATTGAAGTTAACATATTGTTTTGTATTTGATAAAATAATCAACAATTCTTGGAGTTATAATAAAGACCAAACTAGAGGGACAAAAATGGATAGAAATATTTAATTTTGAACCTTAACAAGCTAATGAAAAATATTAAAGCACTTCTAGTTATTTTATTACTAATAACCGCATTTATAATCAATTCATGCAAAAAAGAAAACCAAACTTCTATCAAGTCATTGTTTAGTTATGGCAGGTGGGAATTGGCTTCAGTAATGGTTACAAAATATACAGGAAATACCATCGATACTACCTACCAATTAAATACCAATTGTAATTTAACCCAAACATTTACCTTTAACAGTAATGGCACCTGTACCTACACTAATTTTGATTGTATCTCACAAACCAGCGCGCCTGCTTCCTGGGCATTAACAGCAAATCAGTTATATTTACAAACCAATGTTACTTGTACCGATACTGTAAAAAAGGACAACTCTCTTCCTTTTTCTTACGCGCAAATTTATACTTTAGGTCAGTTTTCAATGGTATTGATAACAGGTGATGTTGCCCCCAACTATTCATTAACCCAACCACGCGTTCAATACACCTATGGGTTTATCCGCCGTACAGGTAATTAAATTTAATTATAAAGTGCTAACACAACTTAAATTGTTTATTACATTTTCTGCCGTTTACCATTTGTTATTCGGAATGTTTTATATTTGAGAAGTTTTGATAGTATGGTTTAAAAAAAAATATGAATAATTTTCAATGAAAAAAAGGATTGCAATTTTTGCATCAGGATCAGGATCAAATGCCCAAAAAATAATGGAGCATTTTAAGCGAAATCAAGAAGCAGAAGTAGTATTAGTACTCACCAATAATCCGCAAGCTTATGTTTTGCAAAGAGCTGATAATTTTGAAATTCCTACCCATATTTTTACCCGCCATGAATTTTACCAAACAGATGATGTAATTAGGTTATTAAAGAATCTGCAAGTTGATTTGATTGTTTTGGCAGGTTTTTTATGGTTAGTTCCAGCTTCATTACTTTCTGCATTCCCCAATAAAATCATTAATCTCCATCCTGCCCTGCTTCCAAAATTTGGCGGAAAAGGTATGTATGGTGATCATGTTCATCTGGCTGTTTTGGCTGCTAACGAGGAAGAATCGGGCATTACTATCCATTTTGCAAGCGAACAATTTGATGAAGGTGAAATTATTCATCAGTCAAGATTTAAAATTGAACCCGGAGATAACCTTGAGGTTATAAAGTTTAAAGGGCAACAATTGGAACATCAGCATTTCCCAAAAGTAATTGAAGGATTATTAAAAAAAATGAAAAGTTGATTGCTCAACAATGTAGCCTGTATACTAATTATTACATAGGTAAACGGCTCAAAATAAGCGTATTTTTAGTAATAAATTAACCCTCCTATTTAATGTGTTTTTTGTATCAAAAAACTACTTAGAATATAACTAATCAGCCATATACATTTATTACCTTTGCGGCTTAAATTTTTAATGTTAATGAACCAACCTGTTCAAATAAAAAACGCGTTAATTTCTGTTTATTATAAAGATAACCTGGAACCAATAATAAAGGAGCTAAATAAGCTTGGAATAAATATATTTTCTACCGGCGGAACTGAGACCTTCATCCGCAATTTAGGTGTGGATGTTATTCCGGTTGAAGACCTTACTTCATACCCTTCTATTTTGGGAGGCCGTGTTAAAACTTTGCATCCCAAGGTATTTGGCGGCATATTAGCCCGTAGGGATTTTGAAGGCGACCAAGAACAATTACTGGAATACCAAATTCCGGAAATTGATTTGGTAATTGTTGATTTATACCCGTTTCAAGAAACTGTAAAATCAAACGCATCCGAAGAAGAAATAATTGAAAAAATTGATATTGGTGGTATTTCATTAATTCGAGCTGCTGCAAAAAACTTCAAGGATGTTGTTATAATCGCTTCAAAAAATGATTATCAGGAGCTTGAAAATATATTAAAAACCCAGCAGGGCAAAACTACCATCGAGCAACGCCGTTCTTTCGCACACAGGGCTTTCAACATATCTTCTCATTATGATTCTGGTATATTTCAGTATTTTAATACCGAAAGCCCATTACCGGTTTTTAAAGAAAGTATACAAACAAGTCAGGTTTTACGATATGGCGAAAACCCGCACCAAAAAGGAGTTTTTTATGGTGATATGGAAGCCATGTTTACCAAATTGCATGGTAAAGAATTATCATACAATAATTTGGTCGACGTTGACGCTGCCGTAGCTTTGATTGACGAGTTTACAGAGCCAACCATTGCTATTTTAAAACATACCAATGCTTGTGGTATTGCCTCACGCTCATTTATTAAAGATGCGTGGATAGATGCCTTGGCTTGCGATCCTGTTTCTGCTTTTGGTGGTGTTATTATTGCTAACGATGAAATAAACGCAGAAACTGCTACTGAGATAAGTAAAATATTTTACGAGGTGCTAATTGCTCCGGCCTATACAAACGAAGCAATTGAAATACTTTTATCAAAGAAAAACCGTATTATATTATTGCGCCAACATGTAGAACTGCCTGTTAAACAATTTAAAACACTTTTAAACGGCGTTATTGAGCAAGATAAGGATTTGGTTGTTGAAGGTCCGGACGAAATGAAGGTGGTAACCAACAGGCAACCTACCGAGCATGAGTTGCATGATTTGTACTTTGCCAATAAAATAGTAAAACATACAAAATCAAATACCATCGTATTTGCAAAAAATAACCAGTTAATGGCGAGTGGGGTAGGTCAAACTTCCAGAGTTGATTCGCTAAAACAAGCAGTAATAAAGGCAGAAAGCTTTGGATTCGACTTAAAAGGAGCCGTTATGGCTTCTGATGCTTTTTTCCCTTTTCCTGATTGTGTTGAATTAGCTGCCGAAGCAGGTATTGTGGCAGTTTTGCAACCGGGCGGTTCTATTAAAGATCAGGAATCAATCGATATGTGTAACCAAAAACATATTTCGATGGTGGTAACCGGGATAAGGCATTTTAAACACTAACAAACAATTTTTTAATAAATAGCTTGTTTATTTAATTAACACATATTGATAAAACTTGTGCTGTTATAGTTAACTTTACAATTTATATTCTGAATTAATTCCAAATGGGTCTTTTTAATTTTTTCACACAAGAAATAGCGATTGATTTAGGTACCGCCAATACCTTAATTATACATAATGATAAAGTGGTGGTTGATGAACCTTCTATTGTTGCTTTCGACAGGCAAACAAACAAGGTAATTGCCATAGGTAGGCAAGCCATGCAAATGGAAGGAAAGACCCACGACAATATACGTACTGTGCGACCTTTAAAAGATGGTGTAATTGCCGATTTTAACGCTGCCGAACATATGATACGCGGAATGATAAAAATGATTAACCATGGCAAAGGTTGGTTTTTCCCATCGTTAAGGATGGTGATATGTATTCCATCGGGTATTACGGAGGTTGAGAAACGTGCCGTGCGCGACTCGGCCGAAATTGCCGGAGCCAAGGAGGTTTACTTAATACATGAACCTATGGCTGCTGCGGTAGGTATTGGTATTGATGTAGAAGAACCTATGGGTAATATGATTATTGATATTGGTGGTGGAACCACCGAGATTGCTGTAATTGCCTTATCGGGTATAGTTTGTGATCAATCAATCAGGGTAGCCGGCGATAACTTCGATTCAGATATCGTTCAATATATCCGCCGTCATCATAATATAATGATCGGTGATCGAACTGCCGAAAAAATAAAACTTGAAGTAGGTTCTGCTTTACCGGAGCTTGCCGACCCTCCAGCTGATTTTGCTGTTCAAGGTCGTGATTTAATGACCGGTGTACCTAAACAAATTATGGTGTCGTACTCGGAAATTGCCCATTGCCTTGATAAATCAATATCTAAAATTGAAGAGGCAATTTTGAAAGCATTGGAAATTACTCCACCTGAACTATCAGCTGATATTTACCAAACCGGTATTTATTTAACGGGAGGTGGTGCATTGCTAAGAGGGTTGGACAAACGAATTGCAGCCAAAACCAAACTTCCTGTACATATAGCCGAAGATCCGTTGCGTGCAGTTGTTCGTGGTACAGGTACAGCCTTGAAAAATATTGGTAATTTTAAATTTTTAATGCAATAAGGTTAATTACTATTTCATGGTTTAGCTGTGAAATAATAAATAATAGCCAGCTTCAGAATAATTATTATGCGTAACCTTCTGGTATTTTTTTCAAAATATAACGCATTCTTTTTATTTCTATTATTCGAAATTTTATCATTAGTTATATACATCAACTATAATTCATTTCAAAAAGCTTCTTTTATAAATTCTTCAAATGAAATAACCGGAAACATTTATACTCGAATAAATGAATTTTATAGTTATCTATCATTAAAAGAAGTGAATGATAGCCTGGCAACCGAGAACGCCAGACTTCGAAATAAATTAAAATCGTCTTTTTATGTTGATACCATTGCCAAGCATAAGGTAAATGATACCGTATTTAAACAACAATACGAATATATTGTTGCTAGGGTTGTAAATAATTCAATTAATAAAGTAAATAATTATATTACCATAAACAAGGGATCAAAATATGGTATTAAGAAAGGATTGGGGGTTATTTGCAGTTCGGGCATTGTAGGTAAGGTTGTTAATGTTTCTGAAGATTTTTCTATAGTACAATCATTGCTCCACAAAGATTCTCAATTTAGTGCCATGTTAGCTGATAACAAGGAAATTGGGTATATTGAATGGGGTGATGATCTTGATCCTAAAAAGGCAGTTTTGAAGGAAGTATCAAACAATGCGCTTCCCAAACTGGGCGAAAGTGTGGTAACATCGGGATATTCGCTTTTTCCGGCTGGTATCCCAATTGGTAAGATTATTAATTTGCATACCAAAACTGGTGGATATGCACTAAATATGGAGGTGGCCTTATCAGTTGAATTTAGTAAATTACAATATGTAAATGTTGTAGTAAATAAGCTCGCAGATAAACAAATGGGTTTGGAGGCTCAACAAAAAAAGAATGAATAGAGCTTTAATTATTAATGTATTAAGGTTTTTTCTTTTAATTTTTTTACAAGTATTCTTGTTAAAAAATATCACTGTTTATAACCTATCTGTACCTTACTTTTATATACTTTTCATTTTATTATTGCCATTCGAAACCAATAATTTTGTATTGTTTTTACTTTCATTTTTAATAGGGATAACCATTGATGCCTTTTATGATAGTCCCGGACTACACGCGTCCTCTTGCGTATTACTTGCCTTTGTACGAATTATCTTTATCAATTTAACAGTTCATAAAGAAGGATTTGACAATGAACCAGAACCATCTTTGAGTTTAATGGGAATAAGGTGGTTTTTTACCTATGTTTTGGTGCTCACGTTTGCACATCATTTTATTCTATTTACCTTAGAAAGCTTCAGTTTTTCGAAATTGCCATATACCCTTAGCCGATTATTTTTTAGCTGGATTTTTACCGTATTTTTAATTTTGTTATCAGGATTTTTGTTTTTTAGAAGTAAAGATCGAAAATGAACAGTTATTTTGAACGGCGGTACACCATTGCAGGTATTTTTATTGTAATAATAATAATCCTAGTTGCAAGGCTGTTTTATATACAAATAATTGACAATAGGTATGCGATCTACGCCAGCAATAATGTTCGAAGACAAACAATAATTTTCCCGGCCAGGGGACCAATACTTGACCGAAATGAAAAAATTTTGGTGCAAAACCAAACTTTTTATGATATAATGGTTACACCAAAACAAGTTAAACCATTTGATACTCTTGAGTTTTGTAAATTATTAGGTATTGATAAGGCTGGCTTTGATAAACGATGGGTTAAAGCCATGAAATATTCGCCAAACTTGCCTTCAGCCTTTGAAAAACAGTTATCTGGTGAGTCTTTCGCTTCTCTGCAAGAACGGTTATCGGAATTCCCAGGTTTTGATTATTCTCCAAGGTATCTTCGTAATTATCCCGATTCAATCGCGGCTCAATTTCTAGGCTTTATAGGTGAGGTATCAGATAAAGATATTGAACGTTCGGGTGGATACTATCACCTGGGTGATTATATTGGCGAAACAGGGGTAGAAAAATCATACGAGTCTGTTTTAAGAGGACAAAGAGGGGTACAAAATTGGTTAATCGATTCCAAGAATAAGCGCAAAGGCCGTTTTGCCAACGGATTGTTTGATACTGCTGCCATTGCTGGTCAACGATTAAAATCATCATTAGACATAAATATCCAACAATTAGGCGAACAGTTGATGAAAAATAAACTGGGAAGTATTGTCGCCATTGAACCTTCTACCGGCGAAATACTATGTTATGTAAGCAGCCCAACCTACGACCCAAACCTAATGGTTGGAAGGCAACGCGGGAATAATGCGGCTAGTTTATATAAAAACCCATATAAGCCATTTTTTATTCGGCCAATACAAGCTTACTACCCGCCCGGCTCGTCATTTAAACCATTGAGTGCCCTCATTGCTTTGCAGAACGGGATTATTACTCCGGAAACCACCTATAATTGCCCCGGATATTATTGGGCAGGAAATACTAAAATTAGGTGCACGCATGTGCATGGTGTTGTAAATTTGAGTAGTGCAGTATCAGGTTCATGTAATGGTTATTTTTCGATGGTTTTTCAAAAAATTATTGATTTGTATGGTGCGAAAAAAACTGAACAAACTTTTTCCCAATGGAGACAAAATGTGAATAAGTTTGGTTTAGGAAACCGTTTAGGTCTTGACATGCCTAATGAAGGAAAGGGAAATCTGCCTACATCTGCCTATTACAACAAAGTATACAGGCCAGGCGGTTGGCGATCAAGCACTGTTGTCTCTTTAGCCATTGGTCAGGGCGAGTTGGAGGCCACGCCATTACAATTGGCAAATATTGAATGTACCATAGCCAACCATGGTTTTTATTATAAACCACACCTAATTAAATCAATAGGGGCTGAGGAAATTATTAAAAAAGAATATACCGAAAGAAATTTTGTAGGCATTGATTCCCAGTATTTTGAGCCGGTAATTAACGGTATGCAGGCAGTAGTTGACCACGGCACAGCCATTCAATCAAAAATACCCGGAATAATAATGTGCGGAAAAACAGGCACAGCTCAAAACCCTCATGGCGAAAACCATTCAGTTTTTGTAGCCTATGCTCCTCGCGAAAATCCAAAAATTGCCATCGCAGTGGTAGTTGAAAACTCGGGTGAGGGTGCACGTTGGGCAGCACCTATCGCAAGTTTTATTGTAGAAAAATACCTAAAAGGAAGTATTTCAAAACGCGAATCGGGCATAACACCTGCATATTTTATGAATGCAAACAAGCTTCCTAATATTGATAATTATACCTCTAAAGGAAAAAAAAGAGCAGCATTTTTGGCCGATAGTTTAAGGAAATCCAAACCAGATTCTGTTTTTAAACAAAAGCGAAAAAAGCCTTTGCCATATACAAGGGATGACCAACCAGTAAATTTAAAACCTGATTCGGGAAATAAAAAAAATGAATAACCAGCGCAATTTCTTTTTTAATGTTGATTGGATAACGGTGTTTATTTACCTGGCCTTGTGCATAATTGGTTGGTTCAATATCCATGCTGCAGTATATGATGAAAGACATCCCTTCATATTTGATTTAGCTACCAATTACGGGAAGCAATTTTTATTTATGATACTGGCTTTTACGCTTGCAATTATTGTATTATTATTAGAAAGCAGGATGATTACCACACTGGCACCTGCATTTTACGCAATTACGATATTTTTATTGGTGCTTGTTTTAGTAATAGGTAAAAATGTTGGGGGTAATCAAGCTTGGTTATCACTAGGCGGAGGGTTTAGGTTACAACCATCTGAATTTGCAAAGTTTGCTACCTGTTTATTACTTGCCAGGTATTTGAGCCAAAGTAATATTAAAATTGCTGATAGCAAATCATTTTTAACAGCCTTAGCTATTATTGGTTTACCCATGTTTTTAATATTAAGACAGCCGGATATGGGTTCCACCTTGGTATTTTACTCATTAATTTTTGTATTGTATCGCGAAGGATTATCAGCAAATTATTTAATTATCAGCATATTATTTATTGTTTTATTTCTCACTTCTATTTTATATCCGCCATTATATGTAATTGCTGTTATTTCTGGAATAACATTTATTCTCATTTTAATTATGAGAAAAAATAAAAGATTAATAACTACGCTTTTAACCGGCTTGGTAATTTGTATAGCCTTCATTTTTAGTGTTAAGTTTATTTATAACAAGGTTTTGCAACCGCATCAAAAAGTGCGAATAGACATAGTTTTAGGTATTAAGTCTGATTTAAGGGGTAAAGGTTATAACGTTAACCAATCAAAAATTGCAATAGGTTCGGGTAAACTTTGGGGAAAAGGGTATTTGCATGGAACACAAACAAAATATTCATTTGTACCAGCTCAAAGTACTGATTTTATTTTTTGTACAATTGGCGAAGAGTGGGGTTTTGCCGGAACAGTTTTTGTTTTAGGCTTATATCTATTTTTGGTGTTACGAATTATCCTGATAGCCGAAAGGCAAAGATCATCCTTATCACGAATTTATGGATACGGTGTGGCATCTGTTTTGTTTTTTCACGTTGCCATAAACATTGCTACCACCATTGGTTTGGCTCCGGTTATTGGTATTCCATTGCCATTTATAAGCTACGGGGGCTCATCGCTTATAAATTTTACCTTATTGCTATTTGTGCTTTTAAAATTCGATTCCAATAGGTTAGGAATAGTTTAAAAAGCCCGAATTTATAAGTATCGCCTTTTTAAAACCGCATAAAATTTTTCAACGGTATCTGGTTTACTCATCCAGTTATTTTTAGCTACATAATTTGTGTTCAAAAACCTGGTTGCTTCTTCAAAATTTGAAAACCTATTTAATATTTCAATGGCTTCGCTATAAGCCAAATTATAACCATTAAATAGGTCTTTCACATACAATAACTTATCGTTTAAGGTTATGCCATGCTTTAGTTCTTTTAAGGGGGAACCTAAGGTTTGATCGGTACTTATTTCAGGTAATTGGTTTGAAATTTTTTGATTTACAGTTAATGGTTCGTGTTCTTTATTACTTGTTGCATTTGAAAAATTACCATTGTACAAATAATCATCTAAAAAGCCTTTTTCTTGCTCGCTTTCAGTTGGTTCAATATTTTCTGAATTAATGATTGAATGTGTTTCTGAAATATTTTCAATTTTAGGATTTTGAGTAACATACTCCTCTTTGGCTAACTCTTCTATACTTAACTCTGGTATTTTATCTTGATCGTTTTCTTCTACAATTTCTTCTGAATCATTGTTCTTATCTTCCAAATTATGAGCTATTTCATCATTTTCAAACTCATCAATAAT
>CAIYNX010000045.1 GCA_903927645.1 uncultured Mucilaginibacter sp. | reverse complement strand
CCAATTTATTTTACTCAACAGGCATTCCGGTTTGTATTTTGGTGCTTAAAAAATGCAGAAACCGCGAAGATGTTTTGTTTATAAACGCGAGCGAGCATTTTGACAAAGGCAAACGCCAAAACACTCTCGACGAAAAACACATAGATAGTATTGTTGACACCTACAAGTTCCGTCGGGAGGAGAATAAACGCTATTCGCGCAATGTGCCAATGACCGAAATTGAGCTAAACGGCTATAACCTAAACATATCAAGGTATGTAAGCACAGCCAAAGACGAGACAAAAATTGATTTGGCCGTGGTGAATAAAAAACTGGAAGACATTAACCAAGCCATCAAAACCCATACCGATACACATAACGAATTTTTGAGGGAGTTGGGCCTGAAGGAGATATGATTGATATTGTTTGATTTTCTTTCAACCGCATCTAAATTCACCCAAAGACCCTCTTAAGGTTTTAATCAGTTTAATTTATATTGCATACCTAAAATAAACCCACAAACCAACACCTTAGTGTAGCAATAAAACAATCAATCCCCCCAATCACATCGCCTCCGCTACCGCAAGAGTCCCTCTTGTGGTTTTCTCCCGCTCCAGCAAGAGTCACTCTTATGGTTTTTGTCTATTTATCACAAACCCACAAGGCAGAGCCTTGCGGTAGCATCGGGTAATCTTACAAAGGCTGTTTCACTTTTTATAACCACTCCTACAAAAGTCCCTCTTGTGGTTTACAAACAGTTTAATTAATATTGTCTATTTCCCATAAACCCAAAAGCAAAGCCTTGAGGTAGCATGTGGGATAATTGATGAAATAGAAAAAAGCCTTTCTGAATATTACGGCATTAAAACGAAGAACTTGATTTTATTATCAATTACGATATAAAATATCGCATGGACCAAGAACTTGAAATTGAAGAAGAATAAGGAATTTGATGATGCAGCTTTTTACAGACATACAACAGATTATACGGGATGCGCATCAAAATGCGTACCGCATCGTCAATAAGGCTATGTTGCAGGCCTATTGGTTGGTAGGTAAACGTATTATACAGGAAGAACAACAGGGAGAAGTACGGGCGGCTTATGGGGCGGCCATTATTAAAACATTATCAGAACAATTACAACGTGAGTTTGGGAAGGGTTATTCGGTCAGGAATATTGAACAAATGAGGTTATTTTATCTCGAATATCCAATTGCGCAGACAGTGTCTGCGCAATTGGATATGGAAGCCAGTTCAGGCAAGTCGCTTAATCAACTAACCTTTCCTGATTTTCGGCTAAGCTGGTCGCATTACCAAACCCTCATCAGGATAACTAATTAGGAAGAGCGCAAATTTTACGAAATAGAATCAATTATAAATAATTGGAGTTTGCGCGAGCTTAAAAGGCAATACGACAGCGCGTTGTATTTAAGGCTTGCTTTAAGCACAGATAAGGAAGGATTAAAAACCCTGGCAACCAAAGGCCAGCTTATTGAAACACCAAAAGATGCCATTAAAGACCCTTATATTTTGGAGTTTTTAGATTTAAAGGAACATTACCGATATACTGAAAATGATTTGGAAAATGAACTGATAGATAAGATAGAACACTTTTTATTGGAACTTGGTAAAGGTTTTACATTTGTGGCAAGGCAAAAACGGATAACATTTGATGAAAGGCATTTTTATATAGATTTGGTTTTTTACAACCGTTTGCTACGGTGTTTTGTAATAATTGATTTAAAAATTGGTGAACTAAAACATCAGGATATTGGCCAAATGCAGATGTATGTAAATTATTACGACCGGTATGTAAAAGTAACCGACGAGAATAAAACAATCGGCATCATTCTTTGTCAAGACAAAAGCGAAACGCTGGTTGAAATAACCCTACCCGAAGATAACGAACAAATATTTGCCAGTCGTTATCAAACATTGTTACCAAGCAAAGAGGAATTAAAAAAGTTATTGCAAGAAAAACAGGATAGTGTGTAAACCAAAATGATTACGGAAACTTTTGGCAATACGGAACTATTAAAGCTAAACAAAATAGCTTTTTTGTGCAGTCGAAAAGTATCGGCTGGCGCGGTGCTTAAGTGTTATGATTGGGCAATTAACCAACGCGAAAATGACAATTGCGTAATTAGCGGTTTTCATAGTCAATTGGAAAAAGATGTATTGCATTATTTGCTAAAAGGTACGCAACCAATTATAATTGCTTTAGCCAGAGGTTTAAAACGAAATTTAGAACCCGAATTAATAAAACCATTTGAACAAGGCAGGATATTAATTATTACACCATATGAAAAAAATGTGACCCGGGTAACAGAACAAACTGCTTTAATAAGAAATAAAATGATGCTGGATGTAGCGGATCAAATTGTTATTGGTTTTGCTAGTAAAGAAGGACAGCTAACTACGCTTTTGGCTGACTTTACAAAGCCAATAAAGTATTTGTGCTTGTAGGAAATGGAGTTTTTGAACACCTAATTCTGCTCCTGCAAAAGTCCTTCTGGTGGTTTACAAACAGTTTAATTAATATTGTCTATTTCGCATAAACCCACAAACCAACACCTTAATGTAGCAATAAAACAATCAATTCACCCCCAATCAGATCGCCTCCATATACCAATTAATTATATTTTCCATTTTTTTATGTTTAAAAATGGTATTGATAATTTTTTGTAACCTTACAAAGGCTGTTTCACTTTTTATAACATAATCAAAGGCCATGTGGTGCATGCAGTTAATGGCTACATCAATTTTATCCTGAGCCGAAAGCATTATTACAGCTATTGCAGGGTTATATGCTTGGATCTTATCTAAAGTATCAAGGCCATTCATTGCATTTTTATCAATGCCATCCAAGTGGTAATCTAATATAATTACCGCCGGGATATGATCCAGGTTATCTATACATAATTCGCCGGTGGTAAATGTTTCAATTTGAAAATCAGCATGTTGAAGAAATTCAATCTCCAACGATTTTAAAAATAATACATCATCATCAACTAAAAAAATCTTTATCTGCTCGTTGGTGTTCATCATTTACAGTTTTTTATAACTTTTAGCTCTCTTATTAATTCCTTACAAGCTTGCCAGCATACTTTTTCAAGTTGTAATGCCAGTTCATGTATTTCAATATTACCCAAAAAATTGGTATTTGTTTGTATGGCCGATAATTTAACTCGATCATTTATTGCTATTTCGGCGTTTGAACATAAAAGGGTAAGTTCCTGAATTTTTTTTGCCATTAATTCAAATTCGTTGCTAATGCCCATTATGGCAAAAGATGGTATTAATTTATGTATGGCAGAACCCAATAAAGTCCAGTCTTTGTGTTTTAAGCTTTGCCTTATTGAAACCAGTAGGGGAGGTGTTTGATCCAAATAAAGCGAAATCATTTCGGTCATTAACTTTTGATTTGATTTTGTTCTTTGTTTTAAATAATCAAGGTTAATGTATTTTAAAACTTTCTTCTTTTTTTCTGGTATTGAATAAATCTCGCCCTTATTTATAAATATGCCCTGTTCATCATCCTTGGTAGTTTGGCTTTCGGTTTTCTTTACATATTCAACCATTTTGCTATATAATAATCTTTCATCAACCGGCTTTGGGATGTAATCATTCATGCCAACGGCCACGCATTTTTCTAAATCAACCGTGGTAACATCTGCTGTTAACGCTAAAATAGGGATCTTGGAATTCATTTTATTCCTGATATAGGCTGTTGCTTCAAAGCCGTTCATTTCGGGCATTTGCAAATCCATTAAAATTATATCATAGGGCTTGGTTAAATCGGTAGCCTGTTCATTTAATTTTTCAATGGCTTCAATACCATTCATTGCAATATGACATTCAAAGCCAAAATCATCCAAAAATGTTTTCATTAACAATTGATTTAGTGGGATGTCTTCCACCACCAAAACTTTCAGATTTTTAATTTTAGTATCCAATTCAACTAAGTCTGATACTAATGCCGGGATAGCACTTGCCTTTTCAAAATTTAATACAAAGCTAAAGGTCGACCCTTCGTTAATCCTGCTTTTTAAATTTATCGTTCCGCCTTGTTGTTCAACCAATTGTTTTACAATTGCAAGTCCTAACCCTGTTCCGCCAAACAGTCGGGCAGTACTGCTTGAAGCCTGCTGAAAGCTCTCAAAAATAAAGCTTTGTTTATTTTCTTCAATCCCGATGCCGGTATCAGTTACCGAAAATTGAATGCTTATATTATCGGGGTCAATATTTCCAATTTGGCAAACCTTTACCGTAATTATACCACTTTTAGTAAACTTTACGGCATTGCTAATCAGGTTTAAAATAATTTGGTGCAACCTGATAGGGTCGCCTATTAACACCTCGGGGATGTTACTATCATAATCTTTTATCAGTTTTAAATTTTTCTCCTCAATTTTTGTCTCAAATAAATGCAGCATAGATGATATGGAAGCCGCTAATTTGAAAGGTGTTTTCTCGAACGACATTTTTCCGGCCTCCAGTTTGGCCAGGTTGAGGATATCGTTTATAAGTACGATCAATGCATCTCCGCTTATTTTTATGGCATTTAAGTATTCTTCCTGCTTTACCGTTAAATTGGTTTTAAGCATCACCTTTGTAAAGCCAATAATAGCATTCATTGGTGTACGTATTTCATGACTCATGGTAGCCAGAAATTGCTGCTTGGCTTTCACGGCCACCTCGGCAATTAGGGTAGCTTTCTCCGCTTTTATTTTTGCTTCAATAAGTTCTTTATTTGTAATTTCCCTCTTTTCTTTTTCCTGGTTTTGAAAATCGAGTTCAATATTGGCAATCACTAATTCGGCCGCTCTTTTTTCTTTTTCTTCTGTTTCAAATAGAAGCTCTTTGTTGGCAGCTACTAATTCGGCTGCTCTTTTTACCTTTTCTATATTTTGATATACCAATTCTTTAGTGGCAATAATTTGTTCGTTTGCGCGCTTTTCTTTTTCATCGTTTTGAAAAGCAAGTTCATGGATCGCGATACTTAATTCATTAGCACGTTTTTCTTTCTCATCATTCTGGAATGCAAGTTCTTTATTGGCAATAATCAATTCGTTGGCCCTTTTTTCCTTCTCATCATTCTGAAAGGCAAGTTCATGGTTGGCAATACTTAATTCTTCGGCACGCTTTTCCTTTTCGTCATATTGGTAGGCAAGTTCTTTGTTTGCGACAATCAATTCAGCTGCTCGCTTTTCTTTTTCATCATTCTGGAAGGCAAGTTCATGGTTAGCAATAATTAATTCATCGGCGCGTTTTTCCTTTTCGTCATTCTGGAAGGCAAGTTCTTTATTAGCAATAATCAATTCAGCCGCTCGTTTTTCTTTTTCTTCGTTTTGAAAAATCAGTTCTTTGTTATTTATACTCAATTCGGCCGCCCTTTTTTCTTTTTCGTCATTTTGGTAAATAAGTTTTTTGTTGGCAATAATCAATTCGGCTGCGCGTTTCCCCTTTTCTTGTATCTCAAAGGCAAGTTCATTGCCGGCAATCAGCAGCCTGGCCGATAGTTTTTCTTTCTCTTTTATTTGGATAGCAAGTTCTTTTAAAACTTTTGCCAGTTCGCCCTCTGCAGGGGTTTCAATCTTGTCCATCATTTTATCATAATAATTTATCCGGTTAGCACCGTAACCTGTTGTAAAATTTATTCAATTCAATTATCACAATTTCTATTTATACCAAAAATTAACCGTCATGCTTAAATAACAAAAAAGGCTAGTTGACATATTATTTTAGTAATTAAAATTTACGCATAAATTGGTATAGAAAAGTTAGAAAAAAATTGCCTTACCTGGATGTTTTACATTCAAATTCAACCAATCGCTATAAAATCTTTATAAAATGCTAGTATGGTTTATTGAAAGGGAATTAGTGATAGATCATATTATTTTACAACCTAAAACATCTTTTTTTAATTATAAACATTAAAGGGCTTTTATTGTTTCATAAATAAAAAATAAAATAACTTATTTATTATTGATGAAACATTTTAGGCTGGTTGAAGGGTGTTTTCAGTGCTAGTGTGATGAGCACAGGGTACAGGTTTTAAAATTGATTCGCAAAAGCTTGTTGTCCATATCTCCGGATTGTTTTTTATTTCATTTTCTAAAAACGTTGAAAGTTTTTGCATAATTATTCTAGGATCAGCATCCAGATTATCAGGTTCAAACCGAGGGCCAGGTATTATCTTTATAAGTCCGTTTGATAAAACCGGTATTACCGTAATGATGGGTACCTGTGCCATTTTTGCCAAACGGATAGGAAGCACGGGTAAATTTAAGCATTCGCCTAAAAAATCAACCTTGCAATCGTTATAATTGCTATATCTATCGAACGCTATAATTACCCTGCCTTTTTGTTTTAAATGGGTTAAAATGCTTTTTAAATCATGATAGGTTTTCCCTTGCCTTTGAATTTGCCTACTTTTGGCATTCCATTTCTCACCCGCTATAATTAAACCAAAATCATGATGGAGGCTCCACTCAACCAAAAGTCTTTTCCAAGGGGTATGGCAAATAGCAATCACACAACCAACATTGGTAGGTAATTGGATATTGGAGCAAACAAGGTTTATGGCGCTTAATTTAAATGGCGTGCGCAGCAACACAGAAATAACCTTCCGCACAAAATGCGCATACCAAATATTTTGTAAATTATAAAACACGCCGTTTTTATCGTACCCCAAGGTCCAAAACTGAGTTTTGGGCCTTTGAGGACAGACTAATTGTGATAATGAAAAGGACAAGTATCATTTGCTTCATTAATTGTTGTTTATTTAAAAAAGGGCTGCCGCCGAAACTGATCTTTTTACAGGCGGACAGCCCAATTAACCAAGATGAACAAGTTTTTTTTATATTTTTAATGGTAATTTTCATTGATCTCTGTTTTGATTTCGAAATACTTCATCGACCTATTTATTGCTTAATTCCTTTCGTGCGTACTCAATCTGCCAAAGGCTAAGCAAAATGAAATACCAGCTGATGAACCTATTGTATTTATATTTGCATAAACATTAATACCTAAACCAACAGCTTGAGCAGCAACAACATATCCTTGTAATAAAATTGGAATACCAATGCCAGCTTCATTTGAGTTATTTCTTGATGAAAATAAATAGGTAGTATGGGAACTTACGAACGAGATCCCTGCTGATGCTGTAAAAAATGAAAATTTTTGCTTGGTAATTTTTCCCAAAAGAATAGAATAGTTTTCAACGTCTGTACCAAATATTGCCGGATTTATTCGAATGTCGGCGGTTACCAAGGATTTGCCATATAACTCCAGATTCCCGTTTAGGAAAACGTCGCTACTATCATTACTAGGTCCGGTGCTAGGCCCAAACCCAAAGGCGAACCAGCTGCATTTCTCAATTTTATCGTTATCGTCTAATGCTCTCTCATAGGCTGCCTGCCTAAATGCTTTAACATAAACCGAATCCAAAAGGAGCGTGGTATCAGAAACAAAACTCTTTTGCGGCCTGAATAAATCAGAATTTTTATTTTTCTCATCAGCTTTAAACCTTATGTTCTCAGCTGGGTTAAGTCGCCGCTTTCTACCATCCAACTTCCCTATATCACGAATTTTAAGGGCATTTGCTATTGAATCTTCCCTGATGGAGTCAAGGCTGAAGGCTACTCTTCTTAACGAATCGCGATTAATTGTTTGGGCAAATAGTTTACCTCGCGAAAAAATGTATAATATTAAAAAGACGATAAATAAGCGCAATGCTGTTTTTTTACTTTTCATATTATTTAAATTTTTAAATGTCATACCCTAACCTTAATTATACTCTTTTTGTAATTTTCAATAATAATTTTATTAGCTACAATCCTTAGTTTTAGGTATTTTAAGGATATTTCCTTTTGCAGAATAACCAATATTATTATTGTAAAATTTTGTTTTACATTGTAAATATCAGACTGAAAATCAGGGGTATCAATACTTAAATTAAGTATTTGGAACAAATACTCAATTTGAGTAGGCTTAGAATTGGTGAAAAAATCGGGCAATAAAAACTTGAAAGGCGTTTAAACGGATAATAAAAGGAATAGCTGGGTTATGCATAATTACGAAAATAATTATGCAATAAAATGGAATAATAAAGGTATAGAACAGGAATTTATTTGGAGGGAATTAGTGTTGGAATTTCTTTAAATAAGGCCAACCAATTTTGCATAGGCAACTACACCGGTAGTATCCATACAACTGGTTTTTTTTATCAGATTCCTTCTGTGGGTATCAACTGTATGGGGGCTAATGAATAACTTATCGGCAATATCTTTTGTATCCAAACCTTTACCTAGTAATTGCAAAATCTTCATTTCTTGTTCAGATATTTTTTTTGCAGGTTCTATACACTTTTCATCAAGATTATAATCGAATATAAAATTATCATCATTGGTGATTATAACTCCACCTATGGAGTCTTCTCTTTTTATATGATCAACGTGATGTGTAATATTTAAAACAAGCGTAGGCTTAAGGTATTCGTCCATTTCTAAAATAATTGGACGATGTAATATTTGTAAATACTCTCCAATCCCATTTTTAAAAAGGTAGTTCAATGAAATATTTACGTTTTTAAAATCAGGCTTTTTATTATCAATACAATAATTTATAATCAATTCCTCAATTAACTCTAAGGTAGCTTGTAAATGAGTAGGGTGTATATTTGATAGCAATCGTTCTACCCCGTTTTCGGACGTAAATAGTGATGGTTCATAGTAGGATAAATCCCTTATTCGCTCGCTAACAAACAAAAAACAATTGGTATATGCATTCCATAAAAAAACGGCCACATTGTTTTGTATGGATATTTCATCCATAAGCTCCATCTTTTTTTTCCAACTGTCTTCAATTGATGAGCTGATATTGTTTTTGGGCTTGAGGCTTTCCCAATATTTAGGCAGAATATTAACCCTATCCGGAGAGGTGATATCAAGATATGGAAAATTTGCCATAATGTTTATATAGGGTTGATTGGTAGCATAAAATCATCTAAATATAGTTAAAATACTTAAATTAAGTATTTTAATTCAAAAAAATATTTTGTATTATTTTTTTCCATGACTTAATTATGACATTAAAAGGGGTTTTTAACTATAAATTTAAGGGTTTTGCTCCTTGCTATTTTGATATACGTTTACCAAGGTTTAGTATTTCAATTATCTGCCTTTTTGCAATCCATTCTTTTTTACTTAATTTTAGTAAAAAATATTCCAAAATCAAATGCCTAAAAAAGTATATGTGCTAATTTTTGTTTGCTTACTTTTTATTTGTTCCAATATCAATGCACAAGAAAATAATATTGCTGATGTTATTGATTCAAAATCATTTAATCCGGCTACTTTGCTATGGTATAAGCAGCCAGCAAAAAAATGGGAAGAGGCCCTACCTGTTGGAAATGGCAGGCTTGGCGCCATGGTTTTTGGTAATAGCAAAGAGGAGCGCATACAATTAAATGAAGATACCTACTGGACCGGCGGACCATATTCTACCGTAGTAAAGGGGGGATATAAGGTATTGCCAAAAGTGCAAAAATTGGTTTTTCAAGGTAAATATTTGCAGGCACATAATTTATTCGGGCGTAACTTGATGGGGTATCCGGTAGAGCAGCAAAAATACCAGAGTTTGGGCAATTTGGTATTGTTCTTTCAAAATCAGGATTCTGTTACCAACTATAAACGTTGGCTCGATTTAGAAACCGGTATTACCGCGGTAAGCTATCAGGCTAATGGCATTACCTACACCAGAGAGGTGTTTGCTTCTGCGCCCGATGGTGTAATTGCAATTAGAATTACCGCCAACAAACCTGGAAGCATTAGTTTAACTGCTAACCTTCGAGGCGAACGCAACCAAACTTTTTCAAACTATGCTACTGATTATTTCAGGATGGATCCTGATGGTAAGGATGGTTTAAAGTTAACCGGTAAATCGGCAGATTATATGGGTGTTAAAGGCCAAATAAGGTATGACGCCCGACTAAAGGCAATTGTTGATGTAGGTTCGGTAAAAACAGATGATATGAACCTTATAGTTGACCATGCTAATTCATTAACCCTATACCTAGCGGCTGCTACCAATTTTGTAAATTATAAGGATGTATCTGCCAATGAACACAATCGTGTTGAAGCCTATCTACATAAAATAAAAAACAAAAATTATGCTACCATCCGAAATAATGCCGTAGCAGATTATAAAAAATATTTCGACCGTGTTGCGCTTAACCTCACAACTAACCCCAATTCATTTGAACCTACTGATGTGCGCAAACAAAAAATTCAAGATAGCGAAGATGCCGCATTGGTTGCCTTGAGTTATAATTTTGGCAGGTATTTGATGATAGGATCCTCAAGACCCGGTACGCAGCCAGCAAATTTGCAAGGTATATGGAATGAAGACATGAACCCGGCTTGGGATGCTAAATACACCACAAACATCAATACGCAAATGAATTATTGGCCGGTAGAATCGGGCAATTTATCAGAATGCGCCTTGCCTTTAATTAAAATGGTAAATGAATTGCAGGATCAGGGCAGTCAGGTAGCCAAGGAGCACTATGGGGCTCGCGGTTGGGTTTTTCATCAAAATACCGATATATGGCGGGTAGCAGCACCTATGGACGGGCCAACATGGGGCACCTTTACCGTTGGCGGTGCCTGGCTTTGTACCCATCTGTGGGAGCATTACCAATATACCATGGATAAAGCTTATTTGAAGGAGATCTATCCTACAATAAAAGGTTCGGTTCTGTTTTTTATGGATTTTTTGGTAAAGCACCCTAATGGCAAATGGTTGGTGACCAATCCATCTACCTCGCCCGAAAACTTTCCGGATGGTGGTGGAAACAAGCCATATTTTGACGAAGTAACAGGAGGTTACCGAGAAGGCACAACCATTTGTGCCGGTTCGGCCATTGACATGGAGATATTATACGATTTGTTTGGTTATTTTACAGAGGCAAGTAAAGTTTTAGGTATTCAGGATCCGTTTATTGCCAAAGTAATGGCAGCAAGGGCAAAACTCGTTCCTCCCCAAATAGGTAGCGATGGTTCTTTGCAAGAGTGGGCGGATGATTGGAAATCATTAGAAAAAAACCACAGGCATTTTTCGCACATGTACGGTCTATATCCGGGAAAGGTATTGTATGAAAAAAGAACCCCCGAATTAATAGAAGCCTATAAAAAAGTATTGAACGAACGCGGCGATGGGGCAATGGGCTTTTCAAGAGCTTGGAAAATGGCTTTATGGGCCCGCTTAAATGATGGAAACCGATCATATAAAATTTATAAAGGTTACCTAAAAGAGCAATGTACAGCCTCCATGTTTGCACTTTGTGGAAAATCATTACAAGTAGATGGGGCCTTAGGAGTAAGTGCTGCCATTACCGAAATGTTGATACAATCGCAAGATAACTATATTAAACTAATACCGGCATTGCCTGATGCCTGGAATGATGGTACCTTTAAAGGTGTTTGTACCCGAGGAGCATTTGAATTTAATTTTACCTGGCACGATAAAAGGGTAACTAGTATACAAATACTTTCAAAAGCGGGTAAAATATGTAAATTAGCATACAAGCCGGATGTTAACATTACTGTGAATGGAAAGCCTGTTGAGTATAAAAATTTACCAGGAGGTATTGTAGAATTTGCGACGGTAAAAGGTGCAACTTATAACATTCAATAATTGTTGCTATAGTTTAGGTAAATCATTTTATAAAAATCAAAGGTTATGAGCAATTATCCAAGTATTTTTAATGATGTAATTGGTCCGGTTATGCGCGGGCCATCAAGCTCGCATTGTGCAGCCTCTTTGCGTATTGCTAGGTTGTGCCGCGATTTAATGGATGAAAAAATTAAAAGCATTTTGATTGAATTTGACCCTCATGGATCATTGGCCACCACACATAAAAGTCAAGGATCAGACATGGGTTTGTTTGGTGGTTTTCTGGGGTGGGATGCCTCAGATGAACGCTTACCACAATCTGAAATGTATTTGGCAAATGCAGGAATAAATGTTGAGATCAGGATATGCGAAATCAAGGCCAATCATCCAAATACCTATAAAATTACCTTAAGTAATGAGTTCGAAACCCGGCACTTAACAGCCATTTCAACCGGAGGAGGGATGATAGAAGTAATTAGCATTGATGGTGCCGAGGTATCCATTTGGGGCGATTATTTCCAAACCTTAATTTATTGCCATGAACCGGAAAGTTTATTAAAGTACATCAAAGCAAATATTGAATTTGATGAATTGATTGTACATAAAGGGAACGATACATTTATAGAAATTAAATCTCAAAAATTTCCAAATAAAGTTTTTTACGATGAGCTTTTATCAATTGATGGGGTATCAGCCATTAAATTATTAAATCCGGTACTGCCGGTAATGGCCCGCAAAAATTTGACTGTGCCTTTTATTACTTGCAACGAAATGCTGGCTTACAATCAAGGTAAAAATAAACAGCTTTGGGAGTTGGCAGTTGATTATGAAAGCGAAAGAGGAAACATTTCGGCTGTAGAAGTTTTTGAAAAAATGCGGGCCATTGTACAAATTATGGGCAATGCTATTGAATTAGGTTTAAAAGGTACACATTATGAAGATAGGATTTTAGGCAGCCAATCATTGCAATTTCAGGAAAAATTGGCCGCTAAAAAACTGGTGGATGGCGATGTAAATAATCGGGTAATATTGTATGTATCGGCTATGATGGAAGTGAAAAGTTCTATGGGAGTTATTGTGGCGGCACCCACAGCAGGTTCTTGCGGGGCACTACCCGGGGCACTGTTTGGAGTGGCTCATGCCCTACAATTACAAGAAGATGAAATTGTAAAAGCCATGCTGGCAGCAGGTTTGATAGGGGTATTTGTAGCCGCGCATGCCACTTTCTCGGCCGAGGTGGGAGGTTGCATGGCCGAAACAGGTGCAGGCGGCGGAATGGCTGCGGCAGGCATAGCCGGCATGAAAGGCGGCACCTTGAAACAAGAAATTGCAGCAGCTTCATTGGCTTTGCAAAATTCGCTGGGCATTATTTGCGACCCTATTGGTAACCGTGTAGAAGCGCCTTGTTTAGGTAGAAACGTAATGGCAGCTACCAATGCAATTTCCTGCGCAAATATGGCATTATCAAATTATGAGCAATTGATTCCGTTGGATGAGGTGATTGATACCATGAAAGCTGTAGGCGACCAAATACATCATACACTGCGTTGCACCAACTTAGGGGGGCTATCCATCACCAAGGCGGCAAAAAAAATAGAGGCCTTATTGGAAGAAAATACCGGGAAACACTTTAAGGCGTGCTGACGGTTGGATGCAAGTTGTGAGTTAAATGTTATAGATTATTTTTGTGGAAGGAACAGTAGGTACATTGGTACTAGATTTGTGAGAGGAGGGAACTAATAAAATTTATATGGACGAAAAAGATATTGATAGGGTAATAGAAATGGCTTGGGAAGACAGAACACCCTTTGAAGCCATAAAAGCTCAATTTGGCTTGGCCGAGGCTAGTGTAATTGCCTTAATGCGCAAGGAACTTAAACGTACCAGTTTTAATTTATGGCGCAAAAGGGTAAATAGTGGCGTAAGTCAAAAACATCTTCACAAACGTAACGCTGATATCGACAGGTTTAGGTGTAGCTTACAAAAAACCATTAGTTTAAATAAAATAAGCAAACGATGAGGGCTTTGATAAACTATACCTTTAGAAATCCGGCTTTGCATAATTAAAGCTTTGTTAGTTAACACCTTGTAAATGGATTTTTATATTTTAACAGGTATAGATATTTTTTAACCTAAATTTTGGTATAAATGACTAAACTTTTTCTCTTTTTCATTTTATTATTTTCTATTTCGCGAGTTGAAGCACAATATAAATTAGAGATTGAAATTACTAATTTAAAAAGTAATGAAGGGTTTGTTGCATTACAGCTATTTGATAATTCTCAAAAGGTAATTTTTGGTAAAATGGGAAGCATCCATAACAACAAGAGCTTATTTGTTATTGATAATTTAAAAGCTGGTAAATACGCGGCTCGTTTTTTTCATGATGAAAATGCCAATAAAAAACTCGACCTGAATTTTATGGGCATCCCAAAAGAGGGTTATGGTATATCAAACAATGCTTACGGCCTTTTTGGACCAAAATCATTCGAAAATTGGCTATTTGATGTACAGGGGAATAAAAAAATAATATTAAAAACTAAAAATTGAAATCGCTTTATTTCCACCAAACCTAGCCAATGGGTTAAATCTGGTGGTTTGTCCTAACTTCTTTTATCGGTATCGCTACTTTTCACATTCTTTTTTCAAGGCTTCTAGCCATTGTTGCATCCCTGTATCCAAGTTTTTATTGAATGATTTTTTGAACAAGCCAGCCAATAAACCTTCCATACTTTCATTAACTATTACCATTGTAATACCGTCTTTCTCCATTATTTGCCAATTATGGATGGCAAAAAGACCAAAAGTATGGCCAGTCCAACCCAATGCTTCATAGGGTTTAACGGTATGGAGCGTTGAATGAATTTTTATACCTCCGGTTTTCCAAACAAATTTTGATTGTTCTTTTAATTCGTCATTTAGTTTTGGTTTACTTATTTCGGGTTGCCATTTGTCCCAATTGTTAATATCAGTTAGTACAGCCCAAACTTTTTTTGCCGATGAATTAATCTGGATGCTTTTGCTGAATTTTACAGGGGCATTTGGATTTGATTGTATGTTCATATTGTTTTGGTTTTGTGCTTTTGTTATAAAAATGGTTCCTATTAACAAAAGGCAGGTTAATTTTATTTTGTGAATCATTGTTTTTTAATTTTTAACAAAATTGCAGGTACCTAAACAAACAAAACGATAACAAAAGATAAGAAAATGAAGTGTTTATAATAGTTTTATTGTAGGGATGATTTTAAATGACCGAAGTAGGCAATCAGAATTTCTAAAATAAAAAAATCAATAAAATTGAAAATAATACCTAAATACAGTGTAAATTAGATTAATATTTAAATTGATATGGGCAAGTTTTCAAACAGTATTTCTGAAGCACATAAAAGCTTTATTGAAAAACAACACCTCTTCTTTGTAGCCTCTGCGCCCCTGGCAAAAGAGGGGCGGGTAAACGTATCGCCTAAAGGATTGCATGCTTTTTATGTAATCAACGATACGCAGGTGGCCTACTTTGATACCATAGGTTCGGGAAACGAAACCTCAGCACATGCTTTGGAAAACGGCCGCATTACCTTCATGTTTTGCTCGTTTGATAAGGTGCCAAATATATTGCGATTATATGGCCAAGCCACTACCATAGTTCCTGATAGTGAAAATTGGGATAAGTATGCAGCATATTTTAAGCTCTTTCCGAGTGTGCGGCAAATTATTGTGGCCGATATTAACCTGGTACAAACCTCTTGTGGTTATGGAGTACCAATGTTTGACTTTTTAGGCGACAGAGACATCCACTTTAAATGGGCCGAACAAAAGGGCGAAGAGGAATTAGCTAATTATATAGACGAAAAAAACCTGGTTAGTTTAGATGGCTTGCCTACTGCATTGGGCCTTTCGCGAGCTAAATAACTAATAAAGAGCCTAATTATTAAATATAATAAGACTCTGCAATTAGATTTAATATTTTAAATTTTCTGCCTGGCCTTTAACTCCAAGTATTTGTTTATGGTGTTTACTGTAAGGTTTTGTGGGGTGCTCAGGATAGATTGAATGTTGTTTTTGCTGAGTTCTTTTACAATTAGCTTTTTATCATAGGCAAATTTCTCGGCTATGGTTTTTATGTAAATGTCTTCAACGTCCTTTGCCGGTTTTTCGCTCAATACCTTTAACTCTGTGTTTTCAAAAAATACAACCAATAACAAGTGAAACTTGGCGATTCGTTTTAATATGGGTAATTGTCTGTGCAAGGCCGACATGCTCTCGAAATTTGTAAAAAAAACCACCAGACTCCGTTGTTTTATTACAGACCTGATCGTAGTATACAACAGCTCCATATTGGTTTCCAGGTAGCGGGTTTTCTCTTTATAAAGTACTTCGAGAATTTTATTTAATTGAGTAGGGCGGCGGTCGGCAGGTAAAACAGCCCCGATTTTTTCAGCAACGGTAATAAGACCGGCTTTGTCTTCCTTAATGAGTGCTACACTGGATAGTACCAAACTAGCATTGATGGCATAATCAAGCAAGCTAAGCCCATCAAAAGGCATCTTCATTACCCGCGATTTCTCAATGATGCAATAAACATGTTGAGATTTTTCGTCGGTATAATTGTTCACCATTAAATTCCCTTGTCTGGCGGTAGCTTTCCAGTTAATGGTGCGGTAATCATCGCCGGGTACATAGTTTTTTACCTGCTCAAATTCAAGGCTATGACCCAAACGTCGTATTTTTTTAATACCTATCTCACTCAACTGATTTGATATGGCCATTAATTCATATTTACGCATCTGTAAAAATGATGGGTAAACAGGCAAAACTTCGGCCTGATCAAAATTATACCTACGCCTTATTAAACCTAATTGCGTTTGAACAAATACACGGATAGCCCCAAATTCATATTCACCTCGTTTGGTGGGTCGTAATAAGTAACTGATGAGTTTATTTTGTTTGGGTTTAAGTTCGGTTTCAAACCAAAGATCACGTTTTTGAAACTGGAAGGGTATCTCATCAATAATACCAACCGAAACTTTTACAGTATATCGGTTTTCAATGTAAATACCCAATTCGTTATTGTCGCTATTGCTAAGCCTTTCTGGTGCATGGCGTTTGGCAAAAACCCCCTGTGGCAATCTGTAAAGTAAAAGTAAATCGATAAAAATAAGTAGGCATAGGGTATAAAACACCAGTTCGGGTATTATTCCAAGCCATGGAAAAAAGAAAGCGAATAAAAATAAAACCACACAAATACCAAGCAATGTAAATAATCTGCTTGTAAAAAATAGGTTGGTATAAAACAGGTTAAAAAATTTTCTCACTTAACTGGGTTCAAAATTTTTAGCGGTATTATTTTTATTTTATTACCTGGGTATTTCAATTTTTTGTACTATTTGTGCTATCACCTCATCCGGACTAAGACCTTCCATTTCCTTATCAGGAGTAAGCATAATACGGTGTCTTAATACAGGTGCGGCTACATAAATAATATCATCGGGTGTTATAAAATCTCTACCCCTTAGCGCAGCAACCGCTTTAGCAGCGTTTACAATTGCTAAGGATGCACGAGGTGATCCACCAAGATATAATGATTTATTATTACGTGTTTCATTGATTATTTTGGCAATGTAAACCAATAATTTTTCTTCAACATGCAGGCCAAGAACCAATTTACGCAAGGAAACAATTTCATTGCCCGATATAACAGGTACAATACTATTCAGTTGCTCGGGTGTTTTGTGCTGATGTTGTTGGGTTAGTATGGTAATTTCTTCCTCAAGGGTAGGATATTTTACCTCTATCTTAAACAAAAACCTATCGAGCTGAGCTTCTGGCAGCCTGTAGGTGCCTTCATGTTCAACCGGGTTTTGGGTGGCCAAAACAGTAAAGGGCTCTTCCATTTTAAAGCTACGCCCATCAATGGTTACTTGTCTTTCTTCCATCACCTCAAACAAAGCCGATTGTGTTTTGGCTGGCGCACGGTTTATTTCATCAATCAAAATAATATTGCCAAAAATAGGGCCTTGCTTAAATTCAAACTCAGCATTTTTGGGGTTAAATACCGAAGTACCTAAAATATCACTCGGCATTAAATCGGGGGTAAACTGTATGCGCGAATAATTGGCATTGATACACTTAGCCATTAATTTGGCAGTCAATGTTTTCGCAACTCCCGGAACTCCTTCAATCAGGATATGGCCATCGGCTAATATACCTGCCAAAAGCAAGTCAATACTATCATGCTGACCTACAATTATCTGGGCCAGGGTATTTTTAACCTGCTCCACAGTGGCACTCAATTTGCTTAAATCGGTTCTTTTTTCAAATATTTCTTCGTCCATGTTATTTACTGGCTTTTAAATAAAATTCTTCAATTAATTTATTTAGTTTAATTAGCTCGGCATTGGTAACCTGTTTGTTGGTTTCCAAACCAATAATATATTTTATTAGTGCATTAACAAATTCATCATTAATTCCTGTTTTATGGGCAAGGCTTTTAATAAATTCTTCGTCCAAAACATTGGTTTTTATATTGTAAAGCGTTCGGATATGCTCTAATAAATAAGAAATTTTTTTTTGGCAAATGTTAAGGTTATCATGCTGCTCAAAATAAACCTGCCCTACTACATTGATAAAGCTAAGCGTGGCATTTTCTAAAGGTTCAATAACTGGGATGATACGTTGCCTTCGTTTTATCTCGTATATAACAAAAAACAAAAGGCTGAATAGGGAAATGTAAAAAGCCCACCTTAAAGTGCTATTTAGCAAAAATACCCGCATCGACGAACTATCTGCTTCACGACCAAGCGCATAATATTGGTCCAGGACTAAATTAGGTTTATTCTTGATAAATGATAATGAAGTTTCCGCATAAGCTCTTTCAGCACTATCCATTAAAGCAACATTGGTATATATATAAGGATTTGAGCTAAGGTACAGATTACCCTTGCCCATCTGGTATTTTAAAAAGTTTACTTTTTTATCTTGTGTTAAGCCTAATACAAAGGCTTTTGAGGTATCAAAATTCAGGAAAAAATAATCACGTATATTGTTACCTAGATGATAGGTATGGGTAGTATCCAGAGATTTGTTTGTAAAATGAAAGTAACGGTCATTCTTTCCAATAGTAAGATTAGCAATTGTGCTAATGTTTAATTTTTTAAATAATTCGTCGCCAAAAGTAGCTGCGCTAATAAATACATTGTTACCATTTTTTATAAAAGTTACCAACTTGCCATAATCTGCATCATTAATATTTACCTCACTATTTATTATAAGGTAGTTAGCATTTTTAATTTTATTATCATTTATAACGTTATAAGGTGGTTCTCTAAAGGTTAATATTTTGCTACCTTTAAATATATCATTAATACGGTTGTTTAAAATATAGGTACCATAAGGTATTTTTTCATTAAAATCAAAACTATCATTCCAATTTACCTCTTTGGGTCTATTGTATTGTGCAATTAAGTAAACTACCAACAAGGTTGTAAAAACAATCAGGTAAATTCTCAAACTTTTCATGCCAGTGTTTCTTTAAATTCCAGAAAAAAGTTGTTGATATTCCTAAAGGTTTCCACATCAACCGGGAAACTTCCATACCATACATATTCAAAGTGGCGGGTAACTACCTGAAATTTTTGGCGTTGGTTTTCATTTTTTAATTCATTGATATAATCATTATTTGATTTTTCGATCCGCCAATTTATTAAACCGGCATCGCTTAGCTGTTTTAAGCTTCTTAAATATAACAACCTTACCGCTAAGCGAAAATCTTTTACCTGTATAGCTTTTTCAATGGCATCATCAAAACTAATTTCGTGTATGTTTTCTAGTGTTTCTGTGTAGGGTACCTCGGTGGTATTAGTTTGTTTGTTAAATATTTTTAGCAAATCAATCCCAAATAACTTTAGTACCATATAGGCAATTCCAAAAATAGCCGAGCCAATTAATATAAACCTAATTACAGGAACAACATTATTTGCCGCCCGTGTATTGCCAAAAAGTTTTCTAATAATATCTCCCAGCCAGGTCACAAAGTAAATGTAAAGCTGCCATACCCAAGCCCAAAACCGCTCCCATAGGCTTGCAGATTGGTCAATTTTCCGGAAATAATTAAACTCAGGGCTTTGCTTTAATTTATTTATTGCTGTAGCATTAAAATGGCGAACCGTTATTTTTGAACCATCCTGAATTTGAGGTTGGGTTTTATTAAATACTTTTACAACCTTATTAATAATTGGCGGGCTACCAGTAGGTTGAGTAACAAAAAGCCATAAAAAAATTGTTAAAAGCATTTTTGGTTAGTATTCTTCTGTTAAAGTATTTGTTGAATCAGTTTCTTTTACTCCAAAAGATTGCATTCTTTTTATCAAGCTATTGCCTTCTTTTTCTTCAATTATAGAGAAATAAACCAAGGTGAGGGCAGATAAAGGTAGGATAGACAAAATATTCGATAAGTTTAAGATCACTGCTTGTAATATACTTCCAAAGGTAGTTAAGTTTGTTCCCGAAATCCATTGGGAGCCTCCATAAATTACCATGCTTGGGGCCATTAAGGCTAAAACAAATACTATAACCAAAAGTCCGGTTAATAAAATTGTTCCGAAAGTGAACCACCAGTTGCCTTTTATTATTTTAAACGCTTTTTTAAATGAGTACTCCAAATTGCCGTTTTCCATTACCATAATTGGGGTAACCAATGAAAATACTATCGCTAAATAAATTCCGGGAAAAAAGCAAAGAAAGAAGCCTATTACAACACCGATCGTTAATAAAAATTGAGTCATCAATACCCTGAAATAGTAATATTTAAAATAGTTCCAAACCTCAATTACAGATGGAGGGTTATTGCCTTTTTCCTTATAAAGCGCATAATAGGATAGTACGGTTAAGTGGATAGCTGATCCGTTTAAAAGGCTTATCACAAGGCTAATAAAGCCATAAATAAAAGTAAAATAAGGTTCCTGATTGTTTAAATTATAGAGTGCGGAAGTAAATATACTACTTAATAAAAATACCCCGCAGATAACAAAAAATGCTTTTAATAGTGGCGAAAAATTCTGCCTTACCAAAACAAATGTATCGTTCAAAATATCACCAAAATCACGACTGGCTTCAAGTTCAATTTTTTTACTCATTTTAATAGGTTCTGTGGTTTAAGTTTACGAGTTAAAACGATAGGATAAATTAATACATACCAAATAATGAACAAAAGTGATAATATTAAAATTGCACTGCTTAACCAAGTAGGCATTTCGGTATGTCGGGTTACAAAGCTTTCAAATATTGCCGCCGTTACTACAATTGGTACAATACCAAGCATAATTTTTAAGCCATTTTTAGCACCTTGTTTTAAGGATAAAAAGCGAGAATAGGTTTTTGGGAATAAAAAGCTGTTTCCCATTATTAAGCCTGCAGCTCCGGCCAATATAACTGTGGAAATTTCGAGTGTACCATGTATCCATATTACTAATAATGATTGCAAACCTAAACCCTTGCTTATAAAAAGGTATTGAAAACAACCCAGCATGATGCCATTTTTAAACAATATAAAAAGGGTACCTATTGAAAAAAATAAGCCCAATAAATAAGTGGTAGCGGTTACATTTATGTTGTTTTTGGCAATCAAAAAAAACATAAGAAAAGAATCATGCTGTTTGTAAACACCGAAGGGGTCTCCTTTGGCAATGTTTTCGTTGGTCATGTTTACATACTCATCGCCCAATACAGAGCGGATAAACATATTATCATATTTTGATGATAATATCCCGATTAAAAAAAATATACTAAAAAATATAAAGGAGAAAAGTATTTGTTTATGATGCTCTTTAAACAATAAAGGAAGCTCATATTGCCAAAAATAAACAATGCGGTTTGTTTTTTCTTTTTTGTTTTTATAAATGCTTTGGTGAAATTTGGCTGCTAAGCCATTTAAATAAACAGTAGTATTTGATTTAGGATAAAAAGTTTTCGAATAAGCTAAATCATCCGATATTGTAATAAATCTTTCGGCAATTTCATCAGGATTGCTGCTTGTTGCAGTTTCATATTGATTCCATTTAGGTTTATTTTGCTTAACAAACAATGCTTCCCGCATAAAATTGTCTTATATAATATTTTCCGTTAAAATAATAACAAAATTTTAATCTGCAATAGAATAATTTTAAAGTTCAAAAATATATATTTGTTTGTATGCAAACCATAAAGATAAGAACATCTCAAAACATAGAAATAGATTATGAAGTTGCTAGCTTGGGTGATAGGATACTAGGTAGAATAGTTGACATGGGTGTATTGTTAGGTATTTTTTATGTTTTTTACATCATTTTAATTATAACTTTTTTAGGTTCGGGTGGCCTTTACAAGGCCTTATCGAGTATGGGAAAGGGCATACAAGTTACTTTAATAGTAATTGCAATAGTATATTTTATTGCTTATTTGTTTTATGATTTAGTTTGCGAAGTGTTTTTTAATGGGCAAAGTATTGGCAAATACGCTATAAAAATGAAGGTGGTTTCTTTGAATGGAAGCAGACCAACCCTCGGGCAGTTTGTAATTAGGTGGGTGTTTAGACTGTTGGATTTTGGTATAACCTTTAGTGTATGTGCAATTATTGCCGTAGCGGTTTCAAAAAAGAAACAGCGTATTGGGGATTTGATAGCAGGTACCACCGTTATTAAAACGATTCCGGTTGCTACCTTAAACGAATTGTACTTTTCGGCTCCGGAAGATGATTACGAACCAATATTTAATCAAGTAAATAACCTCTCTGATAATGATATTTCTTTGATTATTGAGGTGATTAATAATTTTAAAGAAACAGGTAATAACGTTGTTGTTTTTGATATGGCTCAAAAGGTAAAACAACATTTATCAATCGAAAACCCTAAAGGGATGAATGATTTTATTTTATTGCAAACTGTTGTAAAAGATTATACTTATTTAACATCGAGAGGTGCTGTTTAATTTAGCTATATAGGTAATACATTTTATAAATATAGGCAAGCATCATTATAGAACCGGTAAAAATAAATAGCCCCTTTTTTATTTGGTCTGATTTGTCAAATCTATATTTTAGCGATAAAAGTATAAAAACACTGGTAACTATAAATGGAATTGTAGCAGGGTATAAGTGTAAACTCTCCATTAAATTCCCCTTAATTAAGGCAAGTAGGCTGCGTTGAAATCCGCAACCGGGGCAATCAATTCCGGTTAATTTTTTAAACGGACAAGGTATTAAAAATTTATACAGCCCATTGGAGTTTTCCAATAGGCTGCATAAATGGATATATAAAGGCATTTAATTAGTTTAAATCAGTTGGTTGTTGGTAATCATCAGCACCAAAACGGTTAGCTTTGTTTGCTTCTGCAGCAGCAGGGCCAACATAAACTGAATCGCCAAAAGCTAAAAGAGGATAAAATATGAAGGGAAGAAAAATCATTCCTATTGTAAAGCCTTCACTTTTACCAAAACTTTTACTAAATAAGTTTAAAGTCCAAATCAAAAACACAATATTTACGCATGGAATTATATATAATAATATCCACCAAGTTGGTTTACCAACTATTTCAAGCAATACTATTAAATTGTAAATGGGTATTATACTAGCCCATCCTGGTTTGCCTGCTTTGATAAATAATTTCCATTGGGCAACTATTACTATAGCAATTACTATAAAATAAACGATAATTATTCCCGTTGGGAATTGTGGAGTAGTGTAATTTGACATGATTTAAAGATTTTAGTTTAAATTGATTATTAATTAGTTATAAAAATATGACATTTACATTAAAAACAAAACCAAATAAATTTTTTTT
>CAIYNX010000044.1 GCA_903927645.1 uncultured Mucilaginibacter sp. | reverse complement strand
AGAAATTCGCTAGAAAAAGGCTTTAAAAAATAAAATATATTAAAAATTAACTCATAAAAACTAGTTTTTCACCAATTATTGTAAACTAATAACCACTAACTATTCACCACTCACCATTCACCACTCACCATTCACCACTCACTACTCAACTCCACCATGATACAGCTGCTAACACCAACCAATTGGAAAGATTATGAACTGATAGATTGTGGAGATTTTGAGAAACTGGAACGCTTTGGCAACGTTATTTTAATACGGCCCGAGCCTCAAGCAGTATGGGCGAAAGCCTTAAGTGATAAGGAATGGCAACAATTGCATCACATAAAGTTTAAAGGTCGCTCAGCAACCTCGGGCGAATGGGTAAAAAAAAATCCGGGCATACCAGATAGGTGGCATATTGAATACAAAAACAAGGAGGCTGCCATCAAATTCCGCCTTGCATTAACCTCATTCAAACATTTGGGCATCTTCCCCGAGCAAGCCGTAAACTGGGACTTTATCAGTCATAAAATAAAACAATTTAAAACTCCATCTCCAAAGGTTTTAAACTTATTTGCCTACACAGGAGGAGCCTCATTAATAGCCCAAGCTGCAGGCGCCGATACCACACATGTTGATTCGATTAAACAGGTAGTTACATGGGCCAATGAAAATCAGGAATTATCTGGTCTTAGTCAGATAAGGTGGATGGTAGAAGATGCCCTAAAATTTGTAAAACGTGAAATAAAAAGAGGTAAAAAATACCATGGCATTATATTAGATCCCCCGGCGTATGGTCATGGCCCTAACGGCGAAAAATGGAAGTTAGAAGATAATATTTATGAAATGATGCAAGATGTAATTCAACTTTTAGATACAGAGGAGCATTTTTTGGTATTAAACACATATTCGCTTGGCTTTTCATCGGTAATTATCGAAAACTTAATTAAAGGTGTTTACCCAACCGTACAAAACCTCGAAATTGGCGAGCTTTATCTACAAGCCACTGCCGGCCCGAAACTACCTCTCGGAGTATTTGGCAAGTTCTATAAATAAAGCATACAAAAAATTAAAAAATATTGTTGGTTTTATAAATTTGAGCCCAAGCCAATAAAAAAAGGTGTTACTTTGCAACATATTTAACTGCGAAAAATTAATTTAATGAAATTAAAAAATCTTCTTTTATCGTCTGTTTTCCTATTATCATCATTTGCTCTTTTTTCAAATTGCAACCAAGGCAATTCTGCATCAAAAGTTGCAATAAAAAAAGACACCACAAAAATTGCACCTGCCAAAGCAAAAGATACCGTGCCGCAGGTAATTAGCTATCCACCACTTGATAAGCATCTGTATGATTCGTTAATGAAAAGAATGGCTCATGGTGATACTACCGGCAGATGGCCGGTAAAAAATGCACCTTATCCTGTTCCCGGAGCTATTTTACCATTTAAAAGAGTAGTGGCATTTTATGGAAACCTTTACGCTAAAAAGATGGGTATATTGGGCGAGCTACCACCTAACCAAATGTTGGCCAAACTAAAGGAAGAGGTAAAAAACTGGGAAAAAGCCGATCCGCAAACACCCGTACAACCAGCGCTACATTATATAGCAGTTGTAGCGAGTGGCTTTGGTGGTAAAGATGGAAAATACCGTAACCGCATGCCCTTTAAACAAATTGATAGCGTATTAAATTTGGCAAAAAAGGCACACGCCATCGTATTTTTAGATATACAAGTTGCCCTTAGTAATATTCGCTCGGAAGTGCCTCAACTTGAAAAATATTGGATAATGCCAAATGTGCATTTTGGTATGGATCCGGAGTTTTCAATGAAAGATGGTTCATTGCCAGGTAAAAAAATAGGCACTTTTGATGCTGCCGATGTAAATTATGTTTCAACTTATTTATCAGGTTTGGTAAAAAAATACAACCTGCCTCCAAAAATTTTAATAGTACATCGCTTTACCAAAAAAATGGTAACCAACTATAAAGAAATAAAACTACACCCCGAAATTCAGCTGGTAATGGATATGGATGGTTGGGGCGAACCTGATTTAAAAACCGGTACTTACCGTAATTTTATTTATCCTGAACCAGTTCAGTTTACCGGTTTTAAATTGTTTTATAAAAATGATATTAAGAAAGCCCCTCACCATATGCTTACCCCATCAGAGGTTTTAACAAAATATAAGCCATACCCGGTATATATACAATATCAATAATTTATTTAGAAAGCATACAAGAAAAGGGTGTCAAATTTGACACCCTTTTCTTGTATATGGTTCGTCACCTTATTTACGCCTTGCCTTTATAGCAAAAACACAGAATTGCAATTTTTATCCGAAATGCTAACAATGACTTTGATAAGTTTTTGGTAAACATAACTTTGATTAAAAAAACTATTGATATGAAATATATTATAACAGGCTCAATTGGCCATATTAGTAAACCACTTAGCGAAAAATTGGTAAATGAAGGGCATTCCGTAACCATTATAAGCAGCAAAGCAGATAAACGTGCACATATTGAAGCTTTAGGTGCTACTGCAGCAATTGGTTCGATAGAGGATGTGGCATTTTTAACCCAAACATTTAAAGGTGCTGATGCTATATATACCATGGTTCCACCAAAATGGGATGCTCCTGATTGGAAAACATATATACACCAAATTGGCAAAAATTATGCCCTAGCGATAGAAGCATCAGGGGTTAAAAAGGTGGTTAATTTAAGTAGCTTGGGTGCCCATATGCCAACTGGTTGCGGACCAGTTAGCGGTCTTTTTTATGTAGAAAAGGAATTAAATGCCTTGCATAATGTTGATATAATACATTTGCGCCCAGCATATTTTTATCATAACCTGATGAGCAATATAGGAATGATAAAACATATGGGCATAATTGGTGCTAATTATGGGGAAATTACCATGGTAATGGTCCATCCTAATGATATAGCTAAGGCTGCTGCCGAGGATCTCTTATCGCTAAAATTTACCGGTAACCAGGTGCGTTATATTGCCAGCGATGAACGTTCAACACATGAAATAGCTACAGTTTTAGGTAAAGCTATTGGCAACCCTAGTTTACCATGGGTAAACTTTAGCAATGAAGATGCTTTAAATGGCATGCTACAAGCCGGACTACCCACCGACGTTGCAAACAACTATGTTGAAATGGGTGCTGCAATGGCCAGTGGTGAAATGGCAACAGATTACCTGAGGCATAAACCAACCTTAAGTAAAATTAAGCTTGAGGACTTTGCCCTAGAGTTTGCAGCTGCATATGCAAACGCATAAAATACTTCAATAAATCCTAGTTTTTATAATTTCTAAACTCTTTAAAAAGTTTTATAACAATTGTTATAAAACTTTTTAAATGTTGGAAGCAATTTTTTAATTTCATATGGCTTAAATCAAAAATTTTAAGTACTTTTAGTCGAAAAAAAACGGCAAGTACTGTTAAAATTTAACTAATTAGGTATATGGATCCCATTCAAAAAACAGAATTAGGTACAAAACAAAAGGCTTTGGCCATCAACCTTGATCCAAGAATTTACGGCTCCTTTGCCGAAATTGGTGCTGGTCAGGATGTTGCTGCAAATTTTTTTAAAGCTGGTGCCTCATCAGGTACCATTGCCAAAACCATGTCGGCTTATGACATGACCTTTTCTGATGCTATTTATGGAATACAACAAAGTCGTAGGTATGTAAGTGAGCCCAGATTAATTTCTATGCTCGATCATGAATACGATTTGCTAATTGAACGCCTTGCCGAGCAAAGAGGAAGTACTACCACATTTTTTGCTTTTTCTGATACAGTAGCAGCCCTCAATTACCATAAAACCAATGAAGGTCATGGTTGGATGGGTGTACGCTTTCAGCTTGAGCCAAATGGACAATATAATGATGTTGTTATACACGTTAAATTATTAGATAACGATAATAACCTGCAACAGCAGGCCGTGGGCGCACTGGGCGTAAACCTATTATATGCTTGCTTTTTTTATAACGACAATCCAACCGCCTTTTTACTTTCGTTGATGGACGATTTGTCAAAAGACCGTATACAGATTGACATGATTAGGTTTGAAGGACCTGACTTTACCAAGGTTGATAACCGCTTAATGAGTATGTTACTCGTTAAATACGGCTTCTCGGATGTGGCGGTTTTTGGGCCGGATGGAAACAACATGCAACCTTCTGAGGCTTTGTATAAAAAGCATATAGTAGTTATCAGAGGTCGGTTCAGACCATTAATTAACCTGCATCTTGATATGTTGAATACCGGAGTAAAGCAGTTTCTGCAAGAACCGGATGTTGACAAAAACAACCTTGTAGTAATTACAGAGCTTACCCTGCAATCATTAAAAGAACGAAACGCGAGTGATAGTGCCGATATTGATGAAAAAGACTTTTTAGATCGGGTTGATATTCTTTGTTCATTAGGGCAAACTGTATTGATATCAAACTTCCACGAGTATTATAAACTAGTAGCCTACTTGTCAAAAATAACCAAGTTAAAAATGGGCGTAGTTTTGGGCTACCCTAATCTGGAGTATATTTTTGCTGAAGAACATTACCAAGAACTTGCCGGAGGTATTTTAGAATCATTTGCCACCTTGTTTAGCAGAAAGGTTAAATTATTTATATACCCTACCTTACGTGATGGCATGATTTACAATTGTTTACGCTTTAACCCACCATCGCACCTGATTGATTTATACCGCTATTTAATTGCCAACAATAAAATTGAAGATATCAGACACTTTAATGAAAACAACCTGAACATTCAAACTGACAAAGTATTGCAAATGATAAAGCAAGGCGAAGACGGTTGGGAAGAGTTTGTTCCGGTAGAAGTAGCCAACATGATTAAAGACAGATGTTTATTTGGCTACATTTGTGAAAGCAAGCCACAGGAAGATGAAATAATTTAGTTGTTAAATATTTATAACAACTAAACCAACCCAAATACTGCTTCAGCAAGCCCAACCTCATCAGGGGTAAAAGGTAAGGTATAACTTACGTCATACTCTTCCAATTTTTTACCGGTTGAGTGGCCAATGGCAATTACCTTTTGCCCGGGCTCTAATAAATTAATAGCAAAATAAGCCTCCACATTTGATGGACTTGTAAATATCAAAACATCTTCACAACATGTTTCAATATTATTAACAGGAACGGTTTGATATATAGGCAGTTCAATAATTTTAGTGTCCGGAGATAGTCCTTTTTGAATACTTTTCAATGAATTTTCGGCAGCCGGAAAAATTACAGTAGTACCATTCGCCAATTCTGCAAATTTAATTGCAATCACATCTGTCTCTATTCCACTGCCTGCAAAATCAGCAACATGACCTGCTTTACGCAATGCTTCAGCTGTTCCATTACCTATTACGCCATATTTAACTGCTTTGGGTAATATTGGTTCCAATTTAAAAAAATACTCAACTGCGTTTTTGCTGCTAAAAAATATCCAATCAGCATTCTTCAAAATAAAATCATCAAGCTTGGTAATTATAGGTACTGTTCTGATAAAGGAAACAGCCTCTACTTCTATATTATGCTTTTGTAGTGCCTTGCGTAAATAACTGTTTTCAGGTAATTCGCGCGAAATAAAAACCTTGGCCGGAAAAATTCTGTCCTTTGCAAAAAACCTTACTACCTTCTCTTCTATACCTATAGTTGTGTTAGCTTCCATAAAAAGCCTGTCAGGAAATTCACTTCCTTCATCAGCCTTTGAGGTAAAAACCCGGTAAAGGTTTCCCTCCTTACGGCAATAAACACCCAATGGCAAATGGCAACCACCTCCAAATAACTTCAAAATACCGCGTTCAACGGCCAAAACTTCAGCTACTTCATGGTGGTGTAAAGGTTGTAAGGCATCAAAAATCTCTTTATCATTTTCACGAATTTGTATGGCCAGTGCTCCTTGGGCCGGAGCAGGTATCAAATCAATAGGCGAAAGTTCTTCAACATAGAAATCTGTTAAATCTATTTCTAACCGATGGACACCTGCTTTTGCCAGCATAATGGCATCATAGTCGCCTTGGCGCAATTTATTTATTCGGGTTGGAACATTTCCCCTTAGCTCATGAATTTCTAGGTCGGGCCGGTGTGAAAGCAACTGCGCTTTTCTTCTGTTTGATGAAGTACCTACATTGGCTCCATATTTAACAGAAAGCTTTTGCCTGATATCAACACAATCTTTAAGTATCAGTAATAACTCAGATGGATCTTCTCGTTCAGAAACTGCTGCAATAATTAATCCGGGTGGATTCTCGGTTGGTAAATCTTTGTGCGAATGTACGGCCAGATCAATCGTACCGCTCAATAACTCTTCTTCCAATTCTTTGGTAAAAAACCCCTTTCCTTCCAGCTTATCAAAGCTTAGGTTAAGAATGCGATCGCCTTGTGTTTTAATTATTTTAAGCTCAGCATTGATACCAATGGCTGCTAAGCTATCCTTTACAAAATGCGCCTGCCAAAGAGCCAATTCGCTGCCGCGTGTTCCGATAATGAGTGTTCTTTCCAATATGGTAAACTAAAATGCAAATTTAATGAATTAGGGGTACAATAAAGGAGTTTTTAGTAATTGATTAATGAAAGAAAAGAAGGGTATGATGGATAGGGGAAATTATTGGTTAATCAATATTTCTTTTGCCATGATCATAGGAACGCTGATGTATTTTTTCTCCATATAATTGATCACCTTTTCTAGGGTTTCTCGCGAATTCGCATCCATGTTTTGTACTTCGTCTGCAAATACACTGTTAATAGCTACATTGCGGATTTCCTTAATTTTTTCTGGCACCTCACGCATGGCTAACTCTACTTTACGCTGGCGCAACTCAACAAAAAAAGCTTGCATGTTTTGCTCTATAATTGCTTCTGCATGGGTTAGTTCTTCGTAACGTTCCTGTAGGTTGTTTTTGGCAACTTCATTCAAAGAATGTACTTCAATAAAACTTACCGGGAAATTTGCCAACACTGCTGGGTCAGTATCATTAGGAATAGCTAAATCAACAATCGTTTTGCGGTTGGTTTCTCCATTTAAAAGGGTAATATATATCTCAAGAGTAATAATCGGCTCGATGGATGAGGTACAGGTGATTATTACATCAAAACCTTTGTTATAATGTTTCAATTCTTCCAAATCAAAAGCTTCTCCTCCTAACTCATCAGCCAATACTTTAGCCTTAGCTAGGGTACGGTTAAAAACCGCGAAGTTAGAAAATTTATGCTTTTGCAGATATTTTGATATGTTCCGGTTAGTCTCACCTGCCCCAATAATTAATATTCGAGCATTGCTCCACAAATTTTGTTCTTTTAACTTACGATAGGCCAATGAAACTACCGAAATAGGATTTCTTGAAATATTGGTATGGGTATAAACTTCTTTTGCTGTTTTTACTATGCAAGTCATAAACATGCGTAATCCATCACCCGTTAAACCCGCTTCTCTGCAATCCTCATAGGCTTTGCGCAATTGGGCCAATATTTCTTTTTCGCCAACAATCAGGCTTTCCATTGAGCAGGAAGTTCGCAGCAAATGTTCTAAAGCTTCCTTACCCTCATAGTATGCGGCTGCGTTTAAAAATATTTCGGTAGAAACCGGACAGAGCCCCATGCTCATGGCTTCCATAAACTGCTTTGCGAAAACCTTGTCGACCGTTTTGTTTGTTATCATTACAAATTCAACGCGGTTGCATGTTGCCAAATAAAAAATTTCATCAATGCCAAGTAAAGTTTTTACACTCGCCAATTTATCATTGAGGTTTTCCTGGCAAATAACCAGTCGGCCCAATTCCTTCAGCTCAATTTGTTTATGTGTAAAAGCTATTACTTTTAAGTTTTTCAAAGTAGATTTTTTTTAACCCGACAAAAGTAAAAGGATTTGGCAGACGCTATGTCAACAGTCTGTCATACAGATGAATTTAGAATGTTTATAAATTAGCTCTTAAACACATATTTTACGTTATTTATTTGGTAAAATCCACTAAATATTCCGAAACATAGTCGTTTTTATCGCCCTCCATATCTTTAAAAAACAGTCTTGCTTTTTGTCCCAATTTTAGCGCCGAATATTTATTGGTTCCGTTTGCCTCACTGTTTAAAGGCTGTAAGGATGGATACCAAATAATATGCCCTGGCTTATCCAAGAGTAATACCGGTTTACTCCATTGTTGTGAATTATTGCCCTTGCCCAAATCGGCATTTTTATTGTATGATATGTAAATGCTGCTACCCTTCCATGAGGGGCCTTCTGCTTTGGCTATGAGCATCACCCATGATTTTAAATACACATTCCAACTTACTGATGGCCCCCAGAAATACTTTGCCTTGGGCGAAGAAGTTGGCCCGCCACCTTCAGCTAATGGAATTTGTGTAGCAGCAATTGGCTTACCAACTCCGTTATATGGAACGGTAAAAGCCGTACCATCCCAGCGTTTAGCCTTACCTACAGGATGATCTAAATCAGTAAGTGCAATTCGTGCCATGCTTACGCACTGCCCTTTCCACTCGGTTTCAGGATTATAGCTGGCTTCATCATATTTACCGGGAAAACCATATTCGCCATAAAATAAATACAAGTATTTACCATTGGCCACCGCAGATGGGTCGCCATTACCACCTGCAAAATTGGCTGCTGTATTGTTGGGTCTTAATATCAATCGGGGTTGCTCATCCTCAATAAATATCCCTTTATCGTCCCAACTTTTACCTCCATTTGTTGATTTCATGATGCCAATCCGGCAGACAGCCGAGGGTGATGCGGGACCTTTTAAGCCTTGAGGCCATAAGGTATTTTTATATCCTTTACCTGTTAGGGAATCAAACGGTAAAGTTTCTGGATAGTTTTCATTGTGGTACAAGGCATACAGCGTATTGCCCGATTGATCGGTACTATCCTGATAAAGAGACTCAAACCATACCGCCCCATGTAAACCTGGTTTTCCGGGAGCGACATTTGGAGGCATTTTTGGTGCAATGAACCCTTTTTCGGGTGTTTGAAAGGCTTCATCAATGGTGGAACCAATTGCATACTTTAAGTTATCAGATGGCCCCCATAAAGGATCTTCGCCATATTTACCAGGGAAAATCATGAATTTATTCCCAATCCAAACCTCCGACATATTGCAATCAACAAAGGAGTTAAAAACAAAGCGTGTTACCGGGGTCAAAGTAGCTTTAGGTTGATCCTCAGAACCATCGCTTGTTGCATTTGGTTTAAAGGAAGTAGATACAATAATAATGAAAAACAGAAATAAAATTTGCTTAAATGGCTTCATGGTTTATAATTGGTAAAACTGGAATTAAATATAGGTAATACAAATTCAGATTATAAACTTTATTGTTAAAATGGTTTTTTTTCATTTTATTAATTAGTAAAATTTAATAAACTTTACTATGGCGATTATCCTTTTAAATTCGTCGTACTAATTAAAGAACGAAGTTTTATACGCATTGATATTGCTGGAAGTTTATACCCCTTAAAAGCTTCCTTTTATATCATTATAATGAAAAATTATATTGTAACTTTAGGTAATAAAATTTATCCGATAGAAAGACCTACTGTAAACCCAATGCGCAACATTATTATTCACTATAAACCACATATTAAAGAAAAGATTTATGCTACTCTTATTGACTATGGTATCTTTTTTTTCTTTTTTTTTGTTTGCCTTTATTTTTTTGGCAATGAGGGAAAAGATGGAGTAATATCCTTAACTGGTACTAAAGGAATACTTATAAATTTACTTTGGGTCTTTTATTTTCCTGGAACAGAGGCAATAAATGGTGCAACACCTGGTCATGATATTTTAAAGCTTAAAGTTGTAAAAATAAATGGTGATAAAATTAACTTTTGGGATGCCTTTAAAAGAAGACTTTTAGATGTTATTGATATTGCATGTTACGGTATTCCTGCTTTTATATGTATAAAAAATACTGAAAAATGTCAAAGGCTTGGTGATTTACTGGCAGGTACTTGTGTTATTAAATGGATAGATATTGAAGAAATCAAAAATGATAAAGAAACAAAGTTTTAATATACAAGGTGCCAAAGGGCGTGGCATGCTGATGGATTTAACTTTTGACGATAACATGCCTAAAGCCCCAATGGTGATTTTTGCGCATGGATTTAAGGGATTTAAGGATTGGGGGGCGCATAATTTGGTTGCCAATTACTTTGCCGAAAACGGATTCAGATACCTTAAATTTAACTTTTCGCATAACGGCACTACGGTTGATAATCCATTGGAGTTTGCTGACCTGATAGCTTTTAGCGATAATACCTTTAGCATGGAACTGGATGATTTAAAGGCGGTAATTGATTTTGCCTACCAAGGGCCTGCCATGCCGGCCGCAACCGAAATTTATTTAATTGGGCATAGCATGGGTGGCGGTATCAGTATTATTAAAACGGCTGAGGATAAGCGGGTAAAAAAATTGGTGAGCATGGCGGCTATAGCCAGCTTTCGTAATTTATGGCCAAAGGAGATGGAAGCACAATGGCGATTGCAAGGAATGGCCTATTTTACCAATAAACGCACCAACCAGCAAATGCCCTTAAAAGTTACTGCATTGCTTGATTTAGATAAAAACCCATTGCGATTAGATATTTTGGCAAATGCCGCTAAGGTTGAAGTACCTTGGTTAATAGTTCATGGTGACGCCGACCCAACGGTAGATGTTGCCGCGGCGCATGCCCTAAAAGCAGCCCAACCAAATGCCGAATTGAGTATTATTGCTGATGCCGACCATACATTTGGCGGTTCGCAAATTGAATTTGAAAACATACTTCCGCCACATCTGGAAGAATTTTGCAAACAAGCCGTATCTTTTTTTAAAAGGGCCTAAGCCCTTTCTCAAAAAATACGGCCGGTTTTAGGATAGCTTAGTTTATTAAATATTTTTAGCCAACCAATCGCCAACTTCACTGGTTTTGTAGGCTTTGTTTTTGCCTGCAAGGTCTTCGGTAACTACCCCTTCGGCCAATGATTTATTTACTACCTCTCTGATTAATTCCGCCTCCTCTTTCAAACCAAAAGCATCCTCAAACATCATAGCTGCGGATAATACCGTTGCTAAGGGATTAGCAATATCCTTACCTGCAGCCTGCGGGTATGAACCATGTATAGGCTCATACAATGAAGTATGAATTCCAACCGAGGCCGATGGCATTAAACCCATAGAGCCTGATATAACTGAGGCTTCGTCGGTCAAAATATCACCAAACAGATTTTCGGTAATTAATACATCATAGCTATTTGGCCATTGCACCAGGCGCATCGCTACGGCGTCAACAAATTCATAACTTACGGTAACTTCCGGATAGTCTTTCTCCATATCTTGCACGGTTTCGCGCCAAAGGCGCGATGTTTCCAATACGTTGGCTTTGTCAACACAGCATAATTTTTTGCTACGGGTCAAGGCCATTTCAAAACCTAGTTTAGCCAAGCGTTGTACTTCGGCGCGGGTATAGGTACAGGTATCAAAAGCGGTATTACCATCATCTAGCCTTCCACGGGCACCAAAATAAATACCACCTGTGAGTTCGCGCAAAATAATGATGTCGGTTCCTTCAATGCGTTCTCTTTTTAACGGTGAATTATCAATCAATGATGGGAAAGTAAAAGTAGGGCGCACATTGGCGTACAAACCTAATTTCTGACGCATTTTTAACAAGCCTTGCTCGGGGCGTACCTTGGCTTTCGGGTCGTTATCATAGCGCGGGTGACCAATTGCACCAAACAAAACTGCATCAGCAGCCATGCAAATCTCATGGGTTTCATCCGGGTATGGTTCGCCAACTGCATCAATGGCGCAAGCACCTGTTAAGGCAGCTGTCCAAGTAATTTCATGGTTAAATTTTTTTGCTATGGCGTTTGATACCTTAACGGCCTGTTCAATAACTTCAGGTCCAATTCCATCTCCGGCTAAAAGTGCGATATTCAGTTTCATTTATTTAATTTGTTATAATTTTTACCACCAAAAAGCCACAAAAGTAAAAGGTTTTTTGATTCTGGTATTTAGTTTAATTGATAAAGTAATTAAATTATGTTTAACATTTTTTGTGTTGCCTTTATGGCGCAAACCGTTTGATCAGAATCGAGCCCACGTGTAATGAATTTTTTCTCGTTGGTTTGCCAAGTAATAATGGTTTCGCATAAAGCATCCGAGCTACTTCCGGGAGCTATCCTTACTGCATAATCAATCAGTTTAGGCAAGCATCTGTCTTTCTTTAAATATACCAAGGCCAATGCTTTCATAAAAGCATCAAACTGACCATCTCCTTGGGCGCTCTCTTCAAATTTTTCGCCATCAATCTTTACCGAAATGGTTGCCGACGGACGAAAACCCATGGCATGCATCAATACATACGATTCAATCACCACCTTATCCTCATACATGCTACTATCCAACACATCTGATATAATGTAGGGCAAATCTTCCTTGGTTACAATTTCCTTTTTATCTCCCAATTCAATAACTCGTTGGGTAACTTTTTTAAGGTCGGCTTCATTCAACTTCAGGCCAAGCTCTTGCAAGTTTTTTTCTATATTGGCTTTGCCCGATGTTTTTCCGAGCGCATATTCACGTTTACGGCCAAAACGTTCAGGCAGCAAATCGTTAAAATACAGGTTATTCTTATTATCCCCATCTGCATGAATACCTGCTGTTTGTGTAAAAACATTGTCGCCAACAATAGGCTTGTTTGATGGTATACGGATGCCCGAAAAAGTCTCCACCAGCTTACTTACCTTATATATGGAATCTTCTTTGATGCTAAACTCCACATCCGGCACAAAATCATGTAAAACGGCAACCGCGCTTGCCAACGCGGCATTGCCAGCCCTTTCGCCCATGCCATTAACTGTCAGGTGCAAACCATTGGCTCCGGCTCTTACCGCTTCCAGCACATTGGCTGTTCCTAAATCATAATCATTATGGGCATGAAAATCAAAATGAATACCGGGGTATCTGGCAATAATAACACTTAAATAATCAAATGTTTCTTTTGGTGTTAAAATACCCAATGTATCAGGTAGCAAAATCCGCTTTACGGGCTGTTTAGTCAAGAAATCCAAATATTGGAAAACATATTCGGGCGAATTGCGCATGCCATTGCTCCAATCTTCAAGATATACATTGGTAACAATGTTATTTTTATTGGCAAGGTCAATCACATATTTAATATCAGCAAAGTGCTGTTCGGGCGTTTTTTTAAGTTGATGGGTTAGGTGGTTCATAGAACCTTTGGTAAGCAGATTTTGCACCTTAACCCCCGAATTCACCATCCAATCAATTGATACCCCATTATCAACAAAGGATAATACTTCTATCCTATCTTCATAACCATTTTCATGTGCCCAGTTTAAAATATTTTTAACCGCTTTAAATTCCCCCTCGGATACACGTGCAGATGCAATTTCAACCCTATCAACGTGCAACTCTTCAATAAGTAATTGGGTAATTGTGAGCTTCTCAGAGGTAGAAAATGAAACACCCGAAGTTTGTTCGCCATCGCGAAGGGTGGTATCCATTACCTCAATTTTTCTTCGTTCCATATACAGGAAGTTTGTTTTAAGGTTTTATTAAAAAACCGGGTATGAAATAAATAATTGAAGCAACCGGAACTAGGGGAATTCCAATTGCAATTTGATAGTATTAAACCCGCATAGGGTTTATAATTGGTTAAAATTAAATAGGTAGTTGAGAGGCAAATTCCTGAATTTCTGATTTTATGCTCAATAGGTAATCCAAATCATCAAACCCATTTTTCATGTTATCCTTTTTATAACTGCTTATGTCGAATGTCTCTTTCTCGCCAGTTGATAGGAGGGTGATGGTTTGTTCTGTTAAGTTTACCTCCAGTTCGGTTTTCGGATTGGCATGGATGGCCTCAAATATTTTATCAGAAAATTCAGGACTTACCTGTACCGGTAAAACACCTACATTTAGGCAATTGTTTCTAAAAATATCAGCAAAAAAACTTGAAACCACACATCTGAAACCATAATCATAAACAGCCCAAGCAGCATGTTCGCGCGATGAACCGGAACCAAAATTTTTACCTCCAACCAAAATTTTACCGCCATACAAAGGGTTGTTTAAAACAAAATCTTTTTTAGGAGTATTATCGGCATTATAACGCCAATCGCGAAAAAGGTTATCGCCAAAGCCAACACGTTCGGTAGCTTTTAAAAATCGTGCTGGTATTAATTGATCGGTATCTACGTTTTCAATTGGTAGCGGTACAGCGGCACTAGTAAGTATATTAAATTTATCGTAAGCCATTTTAGTATTTATTGTTGTTAAACAAGTTCTTCAATTAAGGTGCGTGGGTCTGTTACTTTGCCGGTAATGGCGGCGGCGGCGGCAACCAACGGACTAGCCAACATGGTACGAGCACCCGGACCCTGACGGCCCTCAAAATTACGGTTAGAGGTACTTACTGCATATTTACCTGCCGGAACTTTATCATCGTTCATGGCCAAACAAGCTGAGCAACCAGGTTGACGTAGTTCAAAACCAGCTTCAGTTAAAATATCGAGTAAGCCTTCATCTTTTATTTGTTTTTCAACAATATGTGAGCCGGGCACCAGCCATGCAGTAACATTATCAGCCTTATGTTTTCCTTTTACAAAAGAAGTAAACAGCCTGAAATCCTCAATACGGCCATTGGTACAGCTACCAACAAATACATAATCAACTTTTTTACCCAACATAGAATCTCCTTCTGCAAACCCCATATAGTTCAATGATTTTTCGTAGGTAGCAACCCCTCCTTCAACATGCGAAGCATCAGGTATAGCATTAGAAATCCCCATACCCATACCCGGGTTAGTGCCATAGGTAATCATAGGTTCAATATCGGCAGCCTTAAAAGTAAGCTCCTTATCAAACACAGCATCCGCATCGGTTTTTAAGGTACGGTAATAAGCCAATGCCTTTTCCCAAGCCTCGCCTTTAGGGCTAAACTCTCTGCCTTTTACATAATTGATGGTAGTTTCATCGGGGGCTATCATGCCACCACGTGCACCCATTTCAATGCTCAGGTTACAAACTGTCATGCGGCCTTCCATGGTCATGTTTTCAAATACATCACCTGCATATTCCACAAAATAACCGGTTGCTCCGGAGGTTGTTAATTTAGATATGATGTATAAAGCCACATCCTTAGGAGTAACACCAAAACCCAATTTGCCATTTATATTGATGCGCATTTTTTTTGGCTTTGGCTGCATAATGCACTGTGAAGAAAGTACCATCTCCACCTCTGAAGTTCCTATACCAAACGCGATAGCACCAAACGCACCATGTGTAGAGGTATGCGAATCGCCACAAACTATGGTTGCACCTGGCTGAGTAATACCATATTCAGGACCAACCACGTGTACAATGCCATTTTTTTGGTGACCAAGACCCCAATAACTAATGCCATATTCGTTGGCATTGGTTTCTAAAGCTTTTAACTGGTTGGCCGATAATGGATCGGCAACAGGCAAATGTTGGTTAATTGTAGGTGTATTATGGTCGGCGGTTGCAAATGTTCGCTCAGGAAATAATACTTTAATGCCTCTTGTTTTTAAACCTAAAAAGGCTACCGGACTGGTAACTTCATGTATCAAATGACGGTCGATGAATAATACATCCGGACCACCTTCAATTTTTCGCACCACGTGGGTGTCCCAAACCTTATCAAATAATGTTTTGCTCATCTTTTTATGATTTATTTATTATCCACTTTTTCAAGCGGTTGGATGCTTTTATGATAACTGTTAACCAAATGGTTCAAGTCGTCATCATTTATATCCAATTTATTATCGGCCAAAGTTAAAAATTCTTTGTAAACAGCGTCAAGCTCTTGTTTGTCGAGTTTATGGCCCAATCGTTCCAAATGGAATTTTAATGCATGCCTGCCACTACGGGCTGTCAATACTATGGTAGCGTTAGGGAAACCAACATCCTCCGGTCGTATAATTTCATAGTTTTCCCTGTTCTTTAAAAAACCATCCTGATGTATGCCCGAACTATGCGCAAAAGCGTTACTGCCTACTATAGCTTTGTTAGGCTGCACAGGCATACGCATTTGCGTACTTACCATACGGCTCATCTCGTAAAAATTACGGGCATTGATATTGGTATGCAAACCCAAATTTTGATGGGTTTTTAATATCATTACAACCTCCTCAATTGAGGTATTGCCGGCACGTTCACCAATCCCATTAATTGTACCTTCTACCTGACGGGCACCGTTCTCGAGCCCTGCAATTGAATTGGCAGTAGCCAAACCTAAATCGTTATGGCAATGAACAGAAATGATGGCCTTGTCTATATTCTTAACGTTTTCTTTCAGATATTTTATTTTTTCGCCATATTGGTTTGGCAAGCAATATCCGTTGGTATCAGGAATATTTACCACTGTAGCACCGGCTGCAATAACAGCTTCTATCATTTGAGCCAAATAAACAATATCTGCCCTGCCTGCATCTTCAGCATAAAATTCAATATCCTCTACAAATTGTTTGGCATATTTTACTGCATCAACTGCACGAGCTAAAATGTCTTCTCGGGTGCTGTTGAATTTATGCTTAATATGCATATCAGATGCGCCTATACCTGTATGAATACGCGGATGTTTGGCATATTGCAAGGATTGAACAGCAACATCAATATCACCACGATTTGCGCGTGTTAATGCGCAAACTGTTGGATTTTTTACTGCTTTTGAAATTTCAACTACGCTTTGAAAATCGCCCGGACTCGAAATAGGGAAACCTGCTTCAATAATATCAACACCCAAAGCTTCCAATTCTTTGGCTATTTCAATTTTTTCGGGAGTAGTTAACTGGCAACCAGGCACCTGCTCACCATCTCGCAGGGTGGTATCAAAAATATAAACGCGGTTCGGATCGTGTAACATGTCTATTTTGTTGTATGTTGTATGTTCTGGGTTGTGTGTTGAAGGTTGAGTGTTTCTTATCATTCAACCTATAACCTACAACTTAAAACCCTTTAAAAGCTATAAACCTTAATCTTTTATAATCAGCGTACCATTGGCCATTTTCGTTGTATAATGGCTCCAGCAAGCTGGTAATTTCTTTCAATATTGTTTTTTGTTCGTCAGCCGGAATACCGATTAGATATTGATTGCCAAACATGGCTATCCATTTGGCTACCCCTTCGTCACCATCCTGCAAGGGTGTTTTCCTATCGAAATGAGCTGCAAAGGTTACCCTAAAGCCATGATCCTCTAGTTTTTTGGTATACTCACCTAATCCGGGGAAATACCACAATACCAAAGCCGCTTGGTCTACATAGCCGTATTTTAACAACACCTCCCTTGTAACCGAAATCAGTTTTTCCAAATTTCCCCTGCCACCAAATTCGGCCACAAAACGTCCACCCGGTTTCAGGTTGTCATATACCGATTCAATTAAAGTATCGGCCTCTTTAATCCAATGCAATACCGCATTCGAAAAAATGGCATCAAACTCACCTTCAAAATAAAAATTTGAGGCGTTTGCTACTTTAAATTCAATATTTGGAAAGCTCTCTTTCGCTTGCGCTATCATCTCTGCAGATGAATCAATACCAATCACCGAGGCTCCCTTTTCTTGTATCAACTTGGTTAAATGACCAGTACCGCAACCTAAATCCAAAATACTTTCACCCGGTTTCGCATCCAGCAAATCGATCAAGCCTTCACCGTATTGGTATACAAAGGCATGGCTTTGATCATATAATTCGGCATTCCATTTCATAGTTCATTCAATTTGCCTTGAAGTAGAAGTGTAGTTTTAACTACACTTCTACATAATGTTCAACCGTTGGGAATGGTTCATAAAAATGATGCAATAACTTTTTCCATTCTCCATACGCTTCTGATTTTCTGAACCCTTCAGTATGGTCGGTCAGGTTATCCCATTCAACCAATAATATAAACCGACTATCATTTTCAACGCATCTTTTTAATTGATGCTGTTGATAGCCCGCCATTTTTGATATAATCCCTTTTGCGATTGAAAATGCTTTTAAAAAATCATCCTCTTTACCGGGAATTACATTTAAAATGGCTACTTCTAATATCATTACAATTTACCCTTCAACTACCTGATTTTCGGGTCTTAAGCTGCGTACAGTTTTGCCTGCTTGCCATAATTCGCTGTCGCGTAATTCTTTTAATTCGGCATCTAGCTTTTCGCGATAATCCGGTTTGCTGTTTGAATCGATAGATTTTTGTGATTCAACACCTGTTGCAACACTCTTATACAAATCTTCAAATACCGGTTTGGTAGCATCCCGGAATTTTTTCCACCAATCTAAAGCACCACGTTGCGCGGTAGTTGAACAATTGGCATACATCCAATCCATACCGTTTTCGGCAACCAATGGCATTAATGATTGGGTTAACTCTTCTACTGTTTCATTAAATGATTCGGATGGTGAGTGACCATTGCTGCGCAATACTTCATATTGAGCGGCAAAAATACCCTGAATGCAACCCATCAAAGTGCCTCTTTCGCCAGTTAAATCGCTGTATACTTCTTTTCTGAAATCAGTTTCAAACAAATAACCGCTACCTACCGCGATACCTAAAGCAATTACACGGTTAAACGCGTTGCCTGTAGCATCCTGAAAAATAGCATAGCTTGAATTTAAACCGCGACCTTGTAAAAACATCCTACGCAATGAAGTACCAGAACCTTTTGGCGCTACCAAGAAAACGTCAACATCGGCAGGAGGGATAATACCGGTTTGCTCATTAAAAGTGATACCAAAACCATGTGAGAAATACAATGCCTTACCCGGAGTTAAGTGTTTTTTAACAGTTGGCCATAAAGCAATTTGTGCCGCATCGCTTAATAAATAACATATAACAGTTCCTTTCTCAAGGGCTTCTTCAATTTCAAAAAGGGTAACGCCGGGTACAAAACCATCGGCAATTGCCTTATCCCAAGTTTTTGTGCCTTTGCGCTGACCAACAATTACATTAATGCCATTGTCTTTTTGGTTTAACGCCTGGCCAGGTCCTTGAACACCGTAACCAATTACCGCTACCACTTCGTTTTTTAAAACTTCTTGTGCCTTTGCTAAAGGGAACTCCTCGCGTGTAACTACATTTTCTTCAGTTCCGCCGAAATTTAATTTTGCCATTTTTTGTTTTGTTTTTGCCCCACCGGTTTAAAGCCGATGGTTTTTTTGATTTAATTATAATTGATTTTATATTTTAATTTTTGTAATAATAACGATCCCCGTTGCCCAGCCCATTTTTGTTAAGGTAATGTCTTCACGGCTATCCAAATCTGCTATCAATTGGTTAGCTTTCTCAGCATGCCCGCTTGGCCAGTTTTGTTGGGGTAGCATATCGTCAATAATATAAATACCGCCTATTTCCATCATGTCCAAAACTTCGTTCAGCAATAAATATTTGCCGGGCCAAGTATCAGCAAAAATAAAGCTGAACTTTTTACCTGCATTTTGCTTTATCCAGTCTGCTCCATCCGTGCAAATTAGTTGCAAACGCTTATCCACCCCCAGGTTCTCTTTTGCGATGGCCAATAACTCCGCATCATTATCAATCGAAATTAGCGTCGATTCGCTATCCATACCGTCTAAAATCCAGGTAGTGGCTAAGCCTGTACCTGTGCCCAATTCTAAAAACTTTCCCCCTGGCTTAGTTGCCGCCAATGTTTTAAGCAATGAGCATGTAAGCACCTCCGAAGGCATATTGAAACCAAGGGCTTCAGTTGCCTCCTTAATGGCAGTGTATGCCAATGGGTATTTTTGTTTTATTTCTTCGAGCATGGTTGTTAGTGAGTGGTGGTATAGTGAGTAGTGAATTGTGAGAGGTGAGTGTTATTACTTTTTGAACATATGCTAACATCTTACTGCTCACCACTCTCTATTCACTACTCACCACCCTACATTGTAAAAACTTTATCGCCTTTATTTAAATATTCGTTTTCTATTACGTCTTCTCCGGGTTCTAGTCTTTCAAATTCGCGTAATTTACTGTTGAAGCCATCGCTGTCTTTAATAATGGCTACGCGGGCACTGCGCACAAATTCTATCAAACCATAAGGTTGCAGAATGGCAATCAGGTTATCTGTTTCCTCCCGGTGACCAGTGGTTTCAAACACGGTATAGTCCTTGCGAATAACAACCGCCCTGGCTCCGTTTTCTCTTAATAAACGCTCTACGCTTACCTTCTCGGCTATCACATCGGTTGATACCTTGTATAAGGCCATTTCCTGCCAAATTACGTCCTGGTTGGTATGGTAATATACTTTTAACACTTCCACCTGCTTTTCAATTTGGCGGCATAGTTTACGCACCACATCTTCCGATTCAGTAATCACGATATTAAACCTGTGTATACTTTCAATCTCCGATGGCGATGTATTCAGGCTGTCGATATTTATTTTACGACGGGTAAAAATTATCGCTATACGGTTTAACAAACCTATTTGGTTCTCGGTGTATACCGTAATGTTAAATTCCTGTTTACCTATAGCCCCCTCTAAATCTCCCCCAGAGGGGGAGACTTTTGAATTTTCTTTTGACATGATTCTATTTCTTTAATGTTTTGCCTCACCCCGACCCTCTCCATCCCGATAGCTATCGGGAGAGAGGGAGTTTGATGATTCCTTATTTTAATCTTATCTCGCTTACGCTGCAGCCTTGGGGTACCATCGGGAACACGTTGTTTTCCTTGGTTACCATTACCTCTAGCAAATACGGGCCTTTTGTTGCCAGCATGTGTTTCAGTGAGGTGGCTAATTCTTCCCTTTCATCTACTCGTTTGCCGGGGATGCGGTAGGCTGCTGCCAAGGCCACAAAATCCGGACTTTCTATATCCACGAATGAATACCTGCGCTCGTTAAACAACTCTTGCCATTGGCGCACCATGCCCAAAAAGCGATTGTTAAGGATGATGATTTTAACATCCACATTGTTTTGCATAATAGTACCCAGTTCCTGACAAGTCATTTGGAAACCTCCATCGCCAATAATGGCAACTACTTCACGGTCGGGCGTGCCATATTTGGCGCCTATGGCGGCAGGTAGGGCAAAACCCATGGTGCCTAAACCGCCACTGGTTACATTGCTGCGTGTTTTGTTTAGCTTGGCATAACGGCAAGCCACCATTTGGTGCTGACCAACATCGGTTACAATTACCGCTTCGCCATCTGTAATATCGTTCAGTATTTTTACCACCTCGCCCATGGTCATTTCGCCAGTTTCGGGGTTTAGTTCTTTTTGGATTACGGCGTCAACTTCTTTTTGGGTATAATCTTTAAACAGGTTATGCCATTCGGTCAATACCTTTTGCTCAACCAGTTCAGTCAATAATGGCAAAGTTTCTTTACAATCGCCCCAAACAGGTACGGTGGTTTTTACGTTTTTGTCGATTTCCGCAGGGTCAATATCCAGGTGTATTACCTTGGCTTGTCTGGCGTATTTATCCAAACGGCCGGTTACCCTATCGTCAAAACGCATACCGATGGCTATCAACACATCACATTCGTTGGTTAATACATTGGGGCCATAGTTGCCATGCATACCTAACATACCCACGTTTAAAGGATGATTGGTTGGGATGGCACCTGCGCCTAGGATGGTCCACGCAGCCGGGATACCACTTTTTTCAACAAAGGCCTTGAACTCAGCCTCGGCACTGCCCAAAATTACACCCTGACCCCAAATGATAAAGGGCTTTTTGGCCTGATTTATCAAATCGGCAGCTTGTTGTATGTATTGTGGGCGTACAATTGGCTTTGGCCTGTAGCTACGTATATGGTTACATGGCGTATAGCCTTTATATTTAAACTTTTGTATCTGGGCGTTTTTGGTAATATCAATCAAAACAGGACCCGGACGACCCGTTTTGGCTATGTAAAATGCTTTGGCTAATACCTCCGGTATTTCGTTGGCATCCGTTACCTGATAGTTCCATTTGGTTACGGGAGTGGTAATGTTGATTACATCCGTTTCCTGAAAAGCATCGGTACCTAATAAATGCGCGAAAACCTGTCCGGTAATACACACCAATGGCGTACTGTCAATTTGCGCGTCGGCCAGGCCTGTTACCAAATTGGTAGCACCGGGGCCGCTGGTTGCAAATACCACGCCTACCTTGCCTGATGTACGGGCATAACCCTGACCAGCATGTATGCCTCCCTGCTCGTGGCGGACCAGAATGTGGGTTAGTTTTTCGTGATAATCATAAAGGGCATCGTAAATGGGCATAATGGCGCCACCCGGATAGCCAAAAATGGTATCAACACCCTCAACAATCAAAGCCTCTAACAGGGCAACAGACCCCGAAACTTCCTCGAACGATTTTGCGGCTACCGCCTCAACTTCGTTTACTTCCTGTTTACCTATTGTTTGTGTTTCCACGCTGTTTATATTTAATTAAACTGCCGAATGTGAATCGGCTTAAATTATTTTTCCTTATCAAAGCCGGGATTTGCTCCCCACTGTATTTTAGTCTACTTATTCGTCGGTTACACAACCTTCGGCGGCGGTGCTTACGCTTTTGGCATATTTGTACAACAAGCCTTTAGTTGCTTTTAATGGCGGTTGCACCCAATTGGCACGGCGCGCGGCTATTTCCTGTTCCGATACTTTTAGGGTGATGGTATTGTTTATGGCGTTAATCTCTATAACATCTTCATCCTTTACCAAGCCTATCAAGCCACCATCATAAGCTTCGGGGGTGATGTGCCCCACGACAAAGCCATGCGTACCGCCCGAAAAACGGCCATCAGTAATCAACGCTACCGAAGCACCTAGACCCGCGCCAAAAATGGCTCCGGTTGGTTTTAGCATCTCGGGCATACCCGGTGCTCCTTTCGGACCAATGTTGCGGATCACCACCACATCGCCGGCACGTACATGACCGGTTTGTATCCCGTGTATCAGCTCAAACTCGCCGTCAAAAACACGAGCAGGCCCCTCAAAGCGTTCGCCTTCTTTGCCGCTTATTTTTGCCACGCTGCCACCTTCGGCCAAGTTGCCGTATAATATTTGCAAATGCCCTGTTGCCTTAATAGGCTTATCATTAGGCATGATAATTTTTTGTGTATCGAAACTTAAATCGGGTACTTCTTCCAAGTTTTCGGCAATAGTTTTACCGGTTACTGTTAGGCAGCTTCCGTTTATCCAACCTAGTTTTAGCAGGTACTTCATTACCGCTGGTACACCACCTACTTTGTGCAGGTCTTCCATCATGTACCTGCCACTTGGCTTCATATCGGCCAGTACCGGGATGCGGTTACTTACGGCCTGGAAATCGTCCTGCGTTAATTTTACGCCTACGCTTTTGGCAATGGCTATTAAGTGCAATACCGCGTTGGTGGAACCACCCAATACCATTAAGGTAACAATGGCGTTTTCAAAAGCCTCGCGGGTCATGATGTCCGACGGTTTGATGTCTTTCTCCAGCAATAGTTTGATGGCCTTTCCGGCAGCCAAACATTCGGCATGTTTTTCGTCGCTCAAAGCCGGGTTT
>CAIYNX010000043.1 GCA_903927645.1 uncultured Mucilaginibacter sp. | reverse complement strand
TTATTAAAATTTTTATATCACCATGCAGTCAGAACAGATTTCGGTATTTGATATGTTTAAAATAGGTATCGGGCCATCCAGTTCGCATACCCTTGGTCCTTGGAGGGCTGCTGAACAATTTGTAAACTCTTTACATGAAACATCTGTTATAAATCGGGTTACTCAAATAAAGGTATTATTATATGGTTCGTTGGCAAAAACGGGTAAGGGGCATGGTACCGATATAGCTGTTCTATTAGGATTAAGTGGCGATGACCCGGTAACTTTTGAGGTTGATTTGGTAACCCCAAAGGTAAATGCTATTAAAGCTAATTGTGTTTTAAACTTGGCAGGTTTAAAGGAAGTAAATTTTAATTACAATGATGATTTATTGTTTTTATACAATGAGAGTTTGCCATTTCATCCCAATGCGGTAACCTTTCAAGCTTTTTTAAATAATGAAACAGCAATTTCTGAAACTTACTATTCAATAGGTGGGGGTTTTGTGGTGAAAGAGGGGTTTAATAACAACCATAAAAACGAGGTTGATTTGCCCTTTCCGGTAGAAACTGCTCATAATTTATTGCATTGGTGTATTAAAACGGGTTTGAAAATATCCGAAATTGTGATGGAAAATGAACATGCCTGGCGTACCGAAGAAGAAACAATTGCCGGTGTTTTGGATATTTTTAATGCGCTTAAAAGTTGTATATACAGGGGAAGTCATACTACCGGTTTTTTGCCGGGGGGATTAAATGTTGGGAGGCGTGCGGCAGCACTTAATAGCAGATTGATAAATAACCAAGTATATACCAATTACGATGAATGGGTGTTGGCTATTAGGCAAACAGGGAATGGCTTTCAAAATATATTAGATTGGGTAAGTTGTTTTGCCCTTGCAGTTAATGAAGAAAACGCATCATTTGGCAGGGTAGTAACAGCACCAACAAATGGTGCTGCTGGCGTAATACCTGCGGTATTACAATACTTTATTACTTTTTGCAATGGATATACAAATAAACAAATTGTACAGTTTTTATTAACAGCTTCAGAAATTGGATGCATATTTAAAAAAGGAGCCACTATTTCGGCGGCTATGGGTGGTTGTCAGGCCGAAATTGGCGTTTCATCTGCAATGGCTGCCGCAGCACTTACCGAATGTATGGGAGGCTCACAGCGTCAGGTTTTAATGGCTGCTGAGATTGCCATGGAACATCATTTAGGTTTAACCTGCGACCCAATTGGGGGCTTGGTACAGGTGCCTTGTATTGAGCGTAATACTATGGGTGCTATTAAAGCTATTACTGCGTCGCAACTTGCTTTGCAAGCCAATCCGGACCATGCCAAAGTAAGTCTTGATGCTGTGGTAAAAACCATGTGGCAAACAGCGCTCGACATGAATTCGAAATACAAAGAAACATCGGACGGTGGTTTGGCGATCCATATCCCGATAAGCTTGCCTGAATGTTAATTATTGAGTGTAATTAATTTTAAACAATCAATTAAAAACCATTTAAATTTCATTTAATTATCATTTTGATGTTTTATTTTTATGCTTCCTAAATCAAATCATCTTAAGCAACTAAAATATTACAATCAATATTTAAATAGTCGAGGTTTTGATGGTAAATTAGGGTTTTATTTGTAATTATTCAATGACTGAATTTCTACAAACAATGTTATCACATAAACTTCTCCTAATATAATTTAAGAATGGGCTTTAACCCCTTGAGGCGGAAGTGGCAAAAATTTGTTGCAGCCTTTTTATTGCTAATTTCTTCCATCCTCGTAATTGGCGCGATGATTTTGAATAATTATTTGTGGCCTATTCTTACCAATAAGATTAAAGATATTGTTTCAAAAAGTAGCGATGGCCTTTATAAAGTTAGTTTTGGTGAGGCAGAATTCCATATGGTGCGTGGAACCATTGTTATTTATAATATCAATTTAACGCCCGATACTTTAAAATACCATCAACTGAAAGTTGCGCATTTGGCCCCCAATAACTTGGTGCAATTGCACGTAAAACGACTTGTAATTTCGCAAATACACCCTTTTAAACTTTATTTTGAACATAAATTAGAAATTGGGTTAATTGAATTTTATGAGCCAAGTTTAAACGCTAGTTATGAGTTAAATCAAAAAAAGGACTCTGTAAGCAATGACAAAAGAACAACTTGGCAAAAAATTGAAAAGAAATTAAAGTCAATTAGTATTGGTAGAATTTTGTTGGGTGATATTAAATTTAAATATCAAGACTATTCTGGTAATGTGGTAGCTGTTAGAGAATTAAAAGAGGTGAATCTCAGTGCCTATAACCTATTAATTGATTCGACAACGCAGTATGATGCCAGTCGTTTTCTATATTGTAAAAACATTATTGCCGAAGTAAATAATTACCGTGGCAAAACACCCAATAATTTATATAATTATAATATCAACTACATTCGGCTTTCAACCCAACAATCGCAACTCAACATCAATGGGATCACCTTAAATCCTACAAACAGCAATAACTTTTTTACCAAAAGTAAAGCTGATCGTTTTGACCTTCGGGTTGATAGTGTGCAGGTAAATGGGTTTAATTATCTTGATTTTTATAAATACCGGATTATAAATACGCCAAAACTTACAGTAAATAATGGTTCTTTACACGTTTATGCTAACCCCAATAAACCAAACGAAGGGAAAGACAAAACAAAAACTTTCCCTGCTATTGGTTTGCAGAACTTGCACTCAGATATTTTGATAGATACATTCCAAGTATTAAATTTTAATGTACTTTACAATGAGTACAACAAAAAATCGGATAAAACAGGGGGCGTAAATTTTAGTAATACCAATGTTATTATAACTAACTTAACTACCAATAAAACTGCCCTCGCTAAAAATAACTTTTGCAAAGCCGAAATAAGCAGTTATTTTATGGGAATGGGAAAAATGGCAGCTAGGCTTAATTTTAATTTAACAAGTGAGCTTAATGAGTTTAGCTATAGCGGGAAACTTGAAAATATGCCATTAAAGGTTATTAACACAGCTACTATTCCATTAGGCTTGGTTAAAATAAATTCGGGAACACTTAAACAATTTAACTTTGATATTAAGGCTGACCAAAACGGGAGCCGCGGACAAGTTGGGCTTTTGTATAATAACCTGCAAGTAGTTTTATTAAAAACGGATACGGTTTTAAATAAACTAAAGCGAAAACCTTTGGCTACAGTTTTTGCCAACCATTATTTTGTAAAACACAATAACCCGGATGTTGAAAATGGAAGGCCCAGAGTAGCCCATGTAGTTTATAAACGGACCAACGATATACCATTTTTTAAATCAATGTGGCGAACTTTGTTTATGGGTATAAAGCCATGTGTTGGATTTGATGAAAAAAAGGAAGAAGAAGTAAAGGCAATAAATAAGGAACAACTGGCATTAAAGGAAGAACGAAAAATTAAGAAAGAACGAAGGATTAAGCGACGTGAAGAAAAAAGGAAGAAAAGGGAGCAAGAAAACAGTCAAAAATATATCGAACCTGCTGATGGTGAGGTTATTAATAATTAATAAAAAAATTTTAACTTTTTGAAATTACCTTTTACCCCAAATTAATACGCTAAAGGATCTATGCTTGCGATAAGGTTGGCAATTGTTTGAAATATTCCTTGTTTCCTAAAATGCTGATGATAAATTGTGCTAACCTTTTCCTATTGATGGTTAAAGATGGTTTTGGTTGATTGTTATAACTAACCTTTACATTTCCTATTGATTTTGCGTTTGTTAGTACTACTGGTCTTACCACTGTAAAGTTAAAGCCTGATTTTTTTAACAGGTCTTCTTGAATTTCATGATCTTTATAGGCAATGCCAATATTGCTTTTTTGTATCATCCATTTAAACCAAAACGGAATATCGTTCAAGGTTTCATGAACTCCCCAAGCGGTGATAATAACCAGATGCTTTAATACTTTTTCATCCGCAAGTTCAAGAATACATTTTAGTGTGTTTGATAAAAAGTTTACGGGTGTACGCAATTTAGCCCAAGGAAAATCAGAAGTTCGAGAAATATTTAGCGCACTTATCAAATAAGTGCATTCTTGTAGTGCTTTGGCAAGTAGCTCTTTATCAAGTGTATTTCCTTCAAATATGGTTAATTGCGGGTGGTTAATTTTCACCTTATTTTTATCCCTTACAAGTACATTTACTTGATAGCCAGCTTTTAAGGCATTTGCCAATAAATGTTTACCAGTACGCCCTGTTGCGCCTAAAATAAGAACCTTCATTTGCTAAAAATTATGATAAATGTAGCCAACAAAAACAGGCATACTTTTTAGAGAATGCCTGTTTTTGAAACAAAGTTTTATATTTATTGCCTTTGCGATAGGATGGAGGCAAATTTACCTTCGTAATCTTTTAGTTGTTTATTAAACTTATCGCTCAATGCTTTTTGATGGTTTTCTTCCGTTAAAGTAACCATTCTGCTTAAAAATATGGTTGCAAATTGTACTGTTCTTGCATCCAGACTATTTGAGTTGCTTTGCAATAAAGTGTAATTATAATCAAGTTGATCAACAATATAACCATCTACACTGTTTAAAAAGTTATTGGCTGCATTGGTATCGTTTAGCAGGTAGGCAATTTGAGCAAATTCTACTTTACGATCTGCTACTTCTAATGACGTAGTAAAATCAGGTAGCTCTTGGTTATATTTGTGTAAGGCTTTTAAGGCAAGGTCATTATGGCCATCTTTAATCAAGCCTTTTGTTAAATCAATGAAGGTTGATATCATAACCGGATAAAACATAATGCTCGATTCGTGATCAAGGTAAGTGGCAGTTTTAAAATTGCCAAATTTAAACTTGTTCATAATGTTATCATACATTACCAAGCTATTTGTTTTGCTTAGTTGGTCCTTATTGGCCGAATCAGCCTTGAAGGGTATCAAATGGTAAGTAAAGCCTTCTTTATAAATATATTGTTGTAGTCCGGCTATATTTTCGTTGCCTACTGTTATGGCAAAGCAAATAGGTCTTTTCCAGTTGTTGTGGGCCAAAATATCAAACATGGCTAAATTTTCTTTGGTAACATAGTTTGATGTGTATTTCCATTGCATGGTGGTGGTCAACTGGTCTTTTTGTTCAGGTTTTACCACACCATATTTTAATACCGTATCAGGGTTTACCGTAATTTTAAAGTTCTTTGTTGGTAGATAGTTTCCAAATTCACCACTTTGGTATTCAACCTGAACCGCTTTTTCGTCGGATGTAATGAAATCGAATACATCTTTTAATTCAGTAAATCCTGATAATTTTTTATCATCAAAATAAATTACATCACGTGTGCCTTCCTTATATTTCTTAAAAGGCATGGTAATAGGCAATGGTGCCGATTCATTCATTTTACCTTGCATTTGGCGTATGTACCAATCGCCGGTAAACAAGCTAAGGTTTACTATACGCACATCAGGCCTTATGCCTTCCACTTCCTGGTCGTACCATAATGAATAGGTATCATTATCACCATAAGTAAACAAAATAGCATCTTTAGGGCATGATATCAGATAATTATAGGCCATATCATGCGGAGTCATTTTTGTCGATCTGTCATGTGCCTTATATTCTTGCTTTGCCATCAGTACCGGTGCGGCAATTAAGCAAATTCCAGTTGCGGTAATGGCAGCAACTTGTGGTGTAAGTGCCTTCCTTAATAATTCGGCAAGGGCAATTACGCCAATACCTATCCATATGGCAAAGGCATAAAAGGAGCCAACATACGAGTAATCACGCTCTCGGGGCTGTATACTTGGTTGGTTTACGTATAGTACAATGGCTACACCTGTAAAAATAAACAGCAACAGAACAATTAAAGCATCTTTCTTTTTGCGTTGAAAATGATAGATAGCGCCAATTAAGCCTATAATAAATGGCAGCGCAAATAAAGGAGTATAGGTTGTACCTAATTGTATACCCTGACCGGGAATAGGTTTACCACCTCCTACTATTGTTTTAGGCAATGGCCTGTTCCAGTCAAATAGGCCACTTGTCCAATTTCCATCAATGGCAGTCATATTTTGCTGACCGTCGCCATCGCTGTATCTGCCAACATAATTCCACAAAAAGTATCGAACATACATTTGATAAATTTGCCAGCTAAACAGCCATTTCATGTTATAAGTAAAATTAGGTGCTTCATCGCTACCCATTTGTAACCATTCGCGGTAAAATTGAGGATCTTGCCCTTCGCCACTGTACATACGGGGCAAAAAGGTAGTATGATCATACACATAATTGGTTTTTTTACCTGCGTTTTCATACTTGGTTTCGCCTTTGCGGTATATGATATTACCTTCAGTTTGGTCAACCACTTTGGCATCAAAATATTGCCCGAATAAAAGCGGATTTTCGCCATATTGAATACGGTTCAAATAACCATAAAGTACAAAGGCATTATCTGGGTGTGAATTATCTAAATTGGTGCCTGCTGCTGCTCTTACCGGGATATAGGTAAATGAGCTATAACCGAAATATATAAAGGCGATACACAAAAGGGCAAGGTTAATTAAAGGCTTTTTGAACTTTATGGTTAAATATATACCGCCTGCTAAAGCCCCGATTAAAAGCAGAAAGAAGAAAAATGCACCGCTCCAAAATGGTAGGCCAAAAGTGTTTACAAAAACTAAATCGAAATAGGCTGCTATTTTAACAGTATACCCTCTAATACCGTATTGAACAAATACCAATATTAATATACCAATTAAAAAAGTATAGATTGCATTGGTTGTATTTACATTTTGCCCTCTGCGGAAATAATAGACCATCGCGATAGCAGGAATGGTTAATAAATTAAGTAAGTGAATACCTATTGATAAACCAATAACATAAGCTATAAATAGGATCCATTTATCGGCACCCGGTTCGTCTGCATGTGCATCCCATTTTAAAATGGCCCAAAACACCACCGCGGTACAAAGTGATGACCATGCGAATACGATTGTTTCGACAGCCGAAAACCAAAAGGTATCAGTAAATGTAAATGCTAAGGCACCAACCAAACCGGCACCCATTATTAAAAACAAGTTTGATTGTTCAATAACATCACCTGGTTTTATTGATAAAAGTTTTTTAGCAAAAGCGGTAATGGTCCAGAATAAAAACATGATAGTTGCACCACTGGCCAATGCCGAACCCATATTGGTAAAGTAGGGTACTTTGGTATGATCGCCTAATGATAGTAAAGAGAATAATTTACCAAGCATGGCAAATACCGGATAACCAGGTTGGTGAGCAACTTGTAGACGATAAGCGCATGAAATAAATTCGCCGCAATCCCAAAAGCTAACGGAAGGTTCGAGGGTTAAAATATAGGTAGCCGAGGCGATGACAAAGCAAAGCCATCCTAAAACGTTATTTATTTTATTGTATTGCATGAATGGTAATTAAAAATATATCGTGTGGTAAATATCAGGAATTTTATAATTGATTTATACGAAATACGGATGATTAACAATTTTTAACAAAAGTAATCATCTTGTTGGATAATAATAAATCAATTCGGGAGTTTCTTATCCTTTTTAAAATAAAAAATCGTTAAATATAAGGTATTTGCCCTTGTTGGAAGAAGGCATAAATAAGATAATAACTTAAAAACAAAACAAATACGATTAAACCATGTTGTAAATAAACAGTCGAACAAGGGCAATTGAACAAATTGTAACCTTTTAAATCTTTAATACCCCTACATCTACCTATATAAAGCAAAAGCAGGATGCCAAATGGTGTCCTGTTTTGGTTTAAACCTAAGTTTGCTAAAATTATTGTGAATGGTAAATTAACCTTAAACCATATTGAAAAAACCCTATTTTTGCATAAAAATTGAAAATAAATGGGTAAGGTTAAAGTTGGATTGGTGCAAATGACCTGCACCAAAAACAAGCAAGAAAATTTAGAAAAAGCTATACAAAAAACCAGAGAAGCAGCCAAGGCTGGTGCTCAGATTATTTGTTTGCAGGAGCTATTTACCTCGCTATATTTTTGTGATGTAGAGGATTATGACAATTTTCAACTCGCTGAGGCTATACCCGGACCATCAACCAATGCACTCTCTGTTATTGCTGCCGAATTAGGCGTCGTAATAATTGCATCCTTGTTCGAAAAACTTGCGCAAGGACTGTACCACAATACAACAGCCGTTTTAGATGCCGATGGCACTTACTTAGGTAAATACCGCAAAATGCATATACCGGATGATCCTGGTTTTTATGAAAAATTTTACTTTACACCCGGCGATTTAGGCTACAAGGTTTTTAAAACCAAATTTGCCACCATTGGGGTGCTTATTTGCTGGGATCAATGGTACCCGGAGGCAGCTCGCATTACCTCGCTTATGGGTGCCGAAATACTTTTTTACCCTACCGCAATAGGTTGGGCCACCACGCAGGATGAAGCCACCAATATTGAACAATATAATGCATGGCAAACCATACAACGCTCGCACGCGGTAGCAAATGGGGTACACGTAGTAAGCGTAAATAGAGCTGGCGAAGAAGCCGGATTAAAATTTTGGGGTGGCTCGTTCATTTCAAACCCCTTTGGTACGGTGCTACACAAAGCTTCGCATCAAGAGGAGGAGGTTTTTACAATGGAACTTGATTTGGAAAAATCAGATTATTACCGCAGTCACTGGCCATTTATGCGCGATAGGCGGATAGACTCGTACCAACCCATCACCAAGCGTTTTATTGACGAGGATAATGGTTAATAAATTCTCGCTGTAATTTTCCAAAATTCAGGATTTTAAATTTATCAACATGCAACAAGCCAGCAATAATACCATAATTACACCCAAACAAAGCGGATTCCATTTTCCTGCAGAGTGGCATCCTCATGTAGCTACTTGGTTAAGTTGGCCACACAAAGAGGCATCATGGCCGGGTAAATTAGACTTGGTATTTCCGGCATATTCCGAATTTATTAAAGTATTGGCGCAGGATGAATTGGTGAGAATAAATGTTAAGGATAGTATGATGGCATCCTTCGCAAAAAAACACTTAGCAGCAGCCAATGTAAACCTAAGTAATGTTGAATTTTTTGAATTTGAAACCAACGACGCCTGGTGCCGCGATCATGGTCCGGCATTTTTAATAAACCCCAATAGCAACCAAAAAGCCATTGTTGATTGGGGCTACAATGCATGGGGCAATAAATATCCGCCTTTTGATTTGGACGATGTAATACCTGCCAAAATAGGGGAGCACTTTGGTTTACAAGTGTATCATCCCGGTATTGTAATGGAAGGGGGATCTGTTGATTTTAATGGCAATGGTACAGTTTTAACCACCACCGCTTGTTTGCTAAACAAAAATCGTAATCCTGAATTAAAACAACAACAAATAGAAACTTACCTGCAAAACTATTACGGAGTTGAACAAGTTTTATGGTTAGGCGATGGCATAGTTGGCGATGATACCGACGGACATATTGATGACATTACCCGCTTTGTAAACGAGGATACCGTAGTAACCGTGGTTGAGGAAAACAAGAGCGATGAGAATTATGCGCTCCTGATGGAAAACTTGCAAACCTTAAAAACCATGCGTCTTTTAAATGGCAAACAACTGAATATAGTTGAACTACCCATGCCCGACCCTGTTATTTACGACGGGCAACGTTTGCCGGCCTCCTACGCTAATTTTTATATTGCAAATGCAGCAGTAATTGTACCAACTTATCGTTCAAAAAATGATGATCGGGCCTTAAGTATTTTACAAGAATGTTTCCCGAAACACAAGGTAGTTGGCATTGATTCGACCGATATTATTTGGGGCTTGGGGAGTTTTCATTGCCTTAGTCAGCAAGAGCCTAAAATTTAGCTGTAATGCTTATTTTTTTAACCCCTCATTCACCGTAAAAAGCTTTTTGCTTACCGAATATTCCGCTTTGTTTGCCCAATAAGCATAGGCAAGTTTGCTGTTTTGCCATAGTTTTGGGTAAGATTTAAAACAGAATATTATGGAAACCATTGTTGAAACCACCGCAAAAAAATACAGCCCCCGCACCATTGCCGGAGCCATCATATTATTATTTGGTACCTTGCTTTTAATAAACCAGTTTAGCTTCTTTTTTATTCCGGCTTGGCTTTTTAGTTGGCCAATGTGGGTAATTGCCTATGGAATTTATAAAGGTAGCAAGTATGATTTTAAAAAACCAACGTGGACCATTATCACCCTTATTGGTTTTGCCTTTTTATTTACCGAAAACATAATAAACGCCGATAGGTTTATTTGGCCGGTAGTTATAATGGGAATTGGTGTTTGGATGGTGTTTAAGAATAAGGTAAACGGATTATTCTTCACCAATAAAAAGTATATGCTTTAAAAAATAGTTGCCAAACCCAATACATTTTTATTAAAGCAACTATGCCAATTAATATAATGTTTGGTTGTTAAATTAGGCCACGCATTAATAAGAAAAACGCTTATTAATGCGTGGCCTAATGTTTGAATGGAACAATTTTAGGTTATTTAGTTATAATATTTAAATTGCAGGCTTTTAAATTTATGATACATAAGGCATTGCAAATTAAGTTCGTTATAATTATTTTTTTGGGGATAAACACTTGCCTTGCCCAAAACAAAATAGTTGTCTTTCAAACCGATTTCGGTGTAAAAGATGGCGCGGTTTCTGCTATGAAAGGGGTAGCCAACAGTGTCTCGACAGATTTGAAACTGTACGACCTTACCCACGAAATACCTGCTTACAATATTTGGGAAGCAGCTTACCGTTTGGAGCAAACCGTTAGGTATTGGCCGGCAGGCACTGTTTTTGTTTCGGTGGTTGATCCTGGAGTGGGTACTATCCGCAAATCGGTAGTATTGAAAACAAAATCGGGGCATTTTATTGTAACACCCGATAACGGTACCCTTACCCTCATTGCATCCTCTTTAGGCATTGACCAAATAAGGCAAATTGACGAAGCCGTAAACCGCAGAAAAGATTCTGAAAAATCATATACCTTTCATGGTAGAGATGTGTATGCATATACAGCAGCCAGGTTA
>CAIYNX010000042.1 GCA_903927645.1 uncultured Mucilaginibacter sp. | reverse complement strand
CCGCGGTGCGCAGGCGCGAATTGGTGTTTACATCACCACCACCGGCTTTTACAGCCATTACAATTTCTTTACCCAAACGTGTAAATTGAACGGCCATCTTTGACCAACGCTTTAACTTTCTCTCTTTTCGGAACTCAAATGCTCTTCCCATAGCTTTATTTCATTTTTAATGCGCTATTGTTCTACCTAAATAACTGGAAGAATAATAGGTGCTTGCCCATAATTGGCAAAGCGGATAAATATAATATTAGTTTTTATATCGGGTTTTAATTTTATTTAAATATACGGTAATTGATAATAAAAGGGCTAAATAATGCCTTTTAGGTTAGTCAGCATATCCTCCACAATTTTTGGTAAATCATATTGCAATTTCCAAGCCCAGTCATTTTGTGCGGCACTATCATCAATTGATTTTGGCCAACTATCGGCAATTGCCTGTCGTGGATCTTGCTCAGTATAGCTTATATAAAAGGCAGGTAAATGCTTTTTAATTTCGGTTGCCAAGGTTGCAGGTGTAATGCTAAGGCCTGCCAGGTTGTATGATGACCGAATTTTAATTTTATCGGCAGGAGCATCCATTAAACTTAGGGTAGCCCTTATTGCATCGTCCATATACATCATGGGCAAGGCTGAATTGGCCGAAAGAAAGCATTCAAACTTGCCATTTTTTAAAGCCTCATGAAAAATCTGTACGGCATAATCAGTCGTCCCTCCTCCGGGGTTAGCTCTCCAGCCAATAAGACCCGGATAGCGCAAACTCCTTACATCCAAACCATATTTGGTAAAATAATATTCGCACCAACGTTCGCCAGCCAATTTGCTGAAGCCGTAAACCGTATTCGGATCCATCACACAGTATTGAGGCGTATTAAATTGTGGCGAATGCGGCCCAAAAACAGCGATGGAGCTTGGCCAAAATACTTTGGTAACTTTAAATTCAACAGCTAAATCAAGCACATGGAGTAAGCCGGTCATGTTTAAATCCCAGGCTAATTTGGGTTTTTGTTCGCCTATGGCCGATAGGATGGCGGCAAGCAAGTAAACTTGGGTAGGTTGGTGTTTGGTAAAAACATTTCGGAGGTTTTCATCATCAAGCACATTTACAATTTCGAAAGGGCCAATACTTTTACCTGAAGGGTAGGTTGGTTCCTTAATATCTGATGCTATGATGGCATCAGTTCCGTAAACGCCCCTCAACGCAGCCACCAATTCAGTACCAATTTGACCGTTAGCGCCTATAACCAAAATCTTTTCGCTCATTTATTACTGGTTTGTGGCAAAGGTAAAAAATTGCTTTGTTATGTAAATTAATTGTACGGCCTTATTTACACATTTCAGGGTTTAGATATTTAATTAGCAAATTTTCATTTTCCATTTTGTTAGTCCGATTTTAAAACCGTTTAATTTCCGTTTAAACTCTTATTAAATTGATTTTAATCCTGGTTAAACTATACTAGGTTCAATTTTCAATTTTAATGCTCCTAAGGCCTTTAATTAATTTTTTGTTCTTAGTTTTATCTATTTAAACTACCATTTTTATATGCTTTTTATATAGGCGAATTATTTAATCCACAAAAAATTCGCATATTTGAAGTTTAATTTATTTTATCCATTATTTATAACAACCCTGTGAGCAATTTAAAAGACTGGTAGGGTATTTAAAAACAAAAACAAAAAATGAAAGTCGCAGTAGTAGGTGCCACAGGTTTAGTGGGCACTAAAATGTTGCAGGTTCTGGCCGAACGCAACTTCCCCGTATCAGAATTAATTCCGGTAGCTTCCGCTAAAAGTGTAGGTAAAGAAATCACTTTTAAGGGTAAGCAGTTTACGGTAGTTTCTGTAGAGGATGCGATAAAACAGAAGCCGGATGTGGCTATATTTTCGGCTGGTGGCAGTACTTCATTGGCTCAAGCTCCTTTGTTTGCAGCGGTAGGTACTACTGTTATTGATAATTCATCGGCTTGGCGCATGGATCCAAACAAAAAATTGGTTGTGCCCGAGGTAAACGCGCATGTACTTACTGCCGATGATAAAATCATCGCCAATCCAAATTGTTCCACCATACAAATGGTTGTGGCTTTAAAACCCTTGCACGATACCTATAAAATTAAGAGGGTAGTGGTTTCTACCTATCAATCTGTTACCGGTACCGGTGTAAAGGCGGTTGAGCAAATGTTTAACGAACGTAAAGGCATTGACGGACCAAAGGTATATCCATATACCATCGACCTGAATGTAATACCACAAATTGATGTATTTACCGAAAACGGCTATACCAAGGAAGAAATGAAAATGGTGAACGAAACGGTTAAAATTATGGGCGATGATAGCATTAAGGTAACTGCTACCACGGTTCGCATCCCGGTAATGGGTGGCCATTCTGAGTCGGTTAATATAGAATTTTTGAACGATTTTGATGTAGAAGAAGTAAAGCAATTGCTAGCAAAATCGCCGGGTATTGTAGTGGTTGATGATTTAGCCAACCTGAAATACCCGATGCCATTGGACGCGCACGATAAAGATGATGTTTTTGTAGGCAGGATTCGCAGGGATGAAAGTCAGCCCAACACGCTGAATTGCTGGATCGTATCAGACAATTTGCGTAAAGGCGCAGCCACCAACGCCGTACAAATAGCCGAATATTTATATGCCAAGCATTTAATAGGCCAGACCGTGGAGGCTTAGGTTTGTTGATTGGTTGATAGAGTTTATTTAGTGAGTGGTGAGTAGTGAATGGAGAGTGGTGATTAGGAGAGTGGTGAATAGGGAGTGGTAATATAATTTAAAACTAATCACTTTATCCACAACAATATAAAAAAAGGAGGGATAATTGTGCAATTATCCCTCCTTTTTTTATTCAAATAATTAGTTTTTAAAAGCCTAATATGTTAATTTAGTATCGGATTTAAACTTTTATCACATGAAGCAATTATTTACAATTCTTTTCCTAATACTCAATAGCTTATTGTATGCGCAATCAAATTATCAAAGCGGATTTGTTATAACAAACAAAGGAGATACACTTAAAGGATATATAAACGCCAGAGAGTGGACAATTTCTCCAAAATTTATTGATTTTAAGGCTACATTGACAGATGGTAAATCAATTAAATATAATCCGGTAAGTATTAAAAGATTTCAGGTAGGTAATGAAGAAATCTTTATAAGCTATATAGGAAGTATAAGCCTAAACCCTGTTAATTTGAATGAATTACAAGAAAAAGCCGATACTTCCACCAAACTAGATACAACATTTATAAAGCAAATAACAGGAGGTAATAACATAAGTTTATTTAAACAAACAGATGATATTAAAACAAGGTTTTTTATTGCCGGTATGAATGAGCAACCAGTTGAACTAAGAAACTTTACCCGAATTGATGAGAACCATAATGTGATAACAAATTCAATATTTAAAGGAGAATTGATATTACTCGCAAACAAATACAAGCCAGGCAACGAAGGCATAGTAAACAAGATTAATAATGCATCATTTAATCAAAGTGACCTTGTTGAAATAGTAAATAGATTAAATGATGTACAATTTGCAAATAGTAAAAAAGCCAAGTACAGGTTATATATAGGTGCGGGTGTTGATTACACCATAACAGACTTTACAGTTACAAATACAAATTATAGTGGCATTACACCCAGATTAAATATTGGAATTGACCTATTTGATAATCCCGATATACAAAAAATCATATTTAGGTTTGATGTCTCCTTTTTTTATGTAACACCCAAATTTGATCATTTTACCTATTTTGGAGAACCCTTATATTCAAGCCCGAATGCTACTTATTCTTATAATCAGTTAAATATGTCAATTGGTGCCAAGATCCTTTATAATTTTTACAATAAGCCTAATCTTAAATTATTTATTGGAGCTGGTTTTGGTTTAATTTATGCAAATTATTCAAATAATATTGAAACTTATAATGGCCTAGGCGGTAATTTACAGACTACCAAAGATCCATTTAGCTTAGAAAATATATATTCCAATTTTCCAATTGAGACTGGGGTTGTTTTAAATAAAAAAATAGAATTAAATTTTACCTATACACCAAGTGCAAATTATTCAACTTATGGTAACTTTAAAGCAACTAATCAAGTTAATAGCATAGGCATAAAATACTTTTTAGGGAGATAAAAATAATTGGTCAAATTGGGTTTTAAAAAGTAGAAATAATATGAAAATTAATCTATTTATCTTCATCATTATATTTTATCGCCTAACTATTGCAACCGGTCAAACCCCAGCAGCAATCGAAACCGATTTATTGAAGGCATTTAAGAAAATTAAACAAGAGGAGGATCGAGATAAAGTTGATATATATAATTCTCAATTTACAAAAAAGTTAAAATATTATACCGAAAAATTTCCCAACACTCTTCATCAAAAGTTTAGTAACTTAATTGCAAATCACCTTGATATTACAAGTTCAACAGATGGGAAATTCAGAATATATTCTTGGGATACCAATACTGGAGGGACAATGTATATCTGGGCAGATGTTATGCAATATAAGATAGGGCATAAAATTTACGCAAAAGTTGATACTTTTAAGGATAGTGATAAAGATATTGGATGCAATTATACCAAAATGTATACTTTTAAAGGTAATGGTAAAACCTATTATTTATGTAATACCCAAGTTATTGAGTCGTCTAAGTATTATGCGATTGGTCTTCAATGTTTTACAATTGATGACCGTAAGTTAAATGTAAAGGCCAAAATTATAAAAACAAATTCAGGTTTAAATAGCAGAATTTGGTATGAATTTGATACAAGTCCATTTAAAAGTTGGAAAGAGCATCCTACCATTATTTTTGATGAAAAGAACAATACCCTTAAAATGCCTTTAATAGACGCTAAGGGAAGGGTTACACATAAGTTCATTATATATAAATTCACTGGCCAATACTTTGAAAGGATTAGAAATTAATTTTAGTGAGTTTGTTCAGTGAGTGGAGAGTGGTGAATAGGGAGTGGTTGGTTAAATGAATGGTTGATTTAATTAAAAATATTCTCATTCAAATCTTTAAAACTCGGATTAACCACTCACCACTCACCAAAAAACCACTCACCATTCAACCGCTCTCTCAATCAACTACTCACCACTCCCTACTCACCACTCCCCAATAAACTGCGCTCTATAACTTTAATTTATACTGTTTTGCTATATTTGTAAAAACAGTATAAATGATATCTTTTTCGCACCGGGTTTTTATGGAGGTTGCCGCTAACTTGAGTTTTAGCAAGGCGGCGCAAATATTATTTGTTACCCAACCTGCTGTTAGCAAGCATATTAAATTGCTGGAAGATCAATATAAAGTACCTTTGTTTGAGCGAAAAGGGAGTACAATAATACTTACCGAAGCAGGCACAAAACTGAACGAATATTTACTGCAAGCTACTGAAATTGAGCGCAAAGCGGAGTACGACCTTTCGGTTTTAAGCAGCCTATCTCATGCGGCCGGGCATTTACGTTTGGGTGCCAGTACCACCATTGCCCTATATATACTACCACCCATATTATCCGGCTTCCAACGGGCATACAGCAATGTGGGTGTGCAATTGGTTAATCGGAATTCTGAATACATTCTAAACGCCTTACTTACGCACGAAGTTGATATAGGCATTATAGAGGTTGAAAATAAACTCACCACAGTATCTTACAAACCATTTATGAGCGATGAGGTGATTCCGGTATGTTCGGCTAAGAGTCCGTTGGCTGGTAAGTCGTTAACAATCAAGCAGTTTTTAAAAACACCATTAGCTTTGCGTGAGCGTGGTTCGGGTACTTTGAATGCTTTGTTAAAGGCTTTATCAAACCTACATATTAAGCCAGCCGATTTATCTATCAAAATACGTTTAGGCGGTACAGAGGCTTTGAAGAATTTTTTATTGGCCGATCAATGCCTGGGCTTTATGCCTCGTCCGTCTATTATCCGCCAACTAGCTGAAGGTGAATTGGTTGAAGTGCCCATTGAAGGATTAAAAATTACCCGTGATTTCTTTTTTATTCGCCGTAAGGGAACAGAGGATTATGGGCTAACCGGCAACTTCATCAACTATGCATTGAGCCGCATTGAGAAATAAAAGTATTTAATGGCTCTAAAATAGAGTAAGCATTTAACGTAATTTCATATCAAAAACCATCATTAAAACAGCAGAAACTATCATTTTGGGTGTTAAAACTATCATTTTAGCACTTTAAATTGTAGCGAAACTATCATTTTGAATGTGAAATACCCTCGAAATTTCAATAAATACGGGGAAAATGAAGGCGTTTAAACCAAATTAAGAGCTGACTTTTTTAGAATTGAAATGGCATGTTCGGCTAGTTCATCTGTTAATCCAACATTGGAACTCGTTAACACCAAATTATTTTTTAATTTACTTGGTAACTCGTTAAGTATTTTATCGTCGTCAATTATTACAAAGCTTTCGGTAGGTTTGTGCTTTGATTGATACCAATTTAAAATTTCATCCTTACGATTTATTTCAAGGCTATTGCTTAATAAACTATTAATCCGCTTAACCTTAATCCCTCTTAATTCAAAAATATGCTGCCATTCAGCAATATCATATTTTGCTTTGTGTGATGTTGTCAATAAAATAGTGGCCCCTGTTTCGGTAATGATTTTTTGTAACGCGGATGCAGACTTGCTACTGAAGACGGCAAAGCCATCATCGTGAAATTCTGGCTTTTTCCAAGAATTTGCAGGTACCATTACCCCATCTACGTCTAACAAAATCAACATGATACAAAAATAGTTTCTATTTTATTTAATTCTATTATATAAGTGGTAGAAGGTTTAACTTTTATTTGATAGCCAGTTCAGCATTTTAATAATAACACCAAATTGGCTCTGAAACTAACATGCCATTTACTCAACCGCCACCTTCTCCTTTTTGCTGATATTTACTGGTTGAGGTACTTTTACATAATAGCCGGTACCATCATAAACCCTTTTACGGGGATGGGCTTTGCAAGCATCACTGCAGCAGCCGTCCATTTTTTCGCCGCATTCATCGCATTGGGTAAAATGCTCGTTGCACTCGGGGTTGGCACAGTTAATCATTTTTTGGGAGGTTTTACCACAGTTATAGCAGGTAGAAATAACCACCGGGTTCACATGATTTACCTCTACCGACAATCGGTTATCAAAAACATAACACTTGCCTTCAAAATCTTGTCCGCCGGCTTCTTTACCATATTTTATGATACCACCATGTAGTTGGTAAACATCTTTAAACCCTTCGTGTAATAAAAGAGCCGAAGCTTTTTCACATTTAATGCCGCCGGTACAGTAGGTGAGAATTTTTTTGTCCTTGTATTTAGCCAGCTCATTTATTTTTTCGGGGAAATCCCTAAAGTTTTCAATATCAAGCGTAATGGCATTTTTGAATTTGCCTAAGTTATGCTCGTAGTTGGAACGCACATCCAAAATAACCACATCCTCATCATCCTTCATCGCCAAAAAATCTTTTGGCTCCAAGTGTTTGCCAGTTTGTACTTGCGGGTTGATCATTTCAGGGTCGCGCAAGCCGGAATGTACAATTTCGGTTTTGTGGCGCACATGCATTTTAACAAAGGATGGTGTATCCACCACATCAACCTTAAAATCAATGTTGGCAAAACGTGGGTCGGCATGCAAGGTATCCATATAGGTACTGCAAGCAGTTTCCGTACCCGAAACGGTACCGTTTAAGCCTTCGGTTGCTACGATAATGCGTCCGGTTAAACCCAAGGTTTTACAAAAAGTAAGATGGTCGGCAGCAAATTGCTCCGGATTGTCTATTGTTGAATAACAATAGTACAGTAGGGTATTGTATTTTTCCATAAAATCATTGATGCCGCTGCAAACGGCGTTAAATGAGCTGCAAAAGTACAAAATTAGGAATAAATGAGGATGAATAATATTTCTGGAGCCTGATAAATTAAAATCACCAATTCAACAATATATATTTCAACAATCCCCAACAATTTAACAATCAAACAATAAATCCCAATAAATCAACATCCCGATAGCTATCGGGACAATAAATCAAAATACAATAAATCAAAATACAATTTGTATTAGTAATTTTGCGGCTCAATTCAATTAGCATGTATAACACATTAAAACCCGTATTAGAAAAAGAATTAGCCGACATAGAGCAAGCTGGTTTATTCAAACGCGAACGCATTATTACCTCGCCGCAAGGGGCAGATATTGAATTGAATGATGGCAAACACGTTATAAACTTTTGCGCCAATAATTATCTAGGCCTATCATCGCACCCAAAAGTGATCGCAGCGGCTAAAACCGCTATTGATACGCATGGTTTTGGCCTATCATCGGTTAGGTTTATATGTGGTACGCAGGATATTCATAAGGAACTGGAGAAAAAAATCAGTGAGTTTTTAGGCACCGAGGATACGATATTATACGCCGCAGCCTTTGATGCAAATGGTGGCGTTTTTGAACCATTGTTTAATGAGCAGGATGCCATCATATCAGACGAGTTGAACCATGCTTCCATTATTGATGGGGTGCGTTTATGCAAAGCCCAGAGACATCGTTACAAGCATGACGATATGTTTGATTTAGAAGAAAAACTACAAGCCACTACCACTTGCAGGCACCGCATTATAGTAACCGACGGCGCATTTAGCATGGATGGTACCATTGCCCAACTGGATAAAATATGCCAACTAGCCGAAAAATATAATGCTTTGGTGATGATAGATGAATGCCATTGCTCAGGTTTTTTGGGTAAAACAGGCAGGGGCACGCACGAACATCATGGCGTAATGGGGCAAATTGATATTATTACAGGCACTTTGGGAAAGGCATTGGGCGGTGCGTCAGGTGGCTTTACATCAGGCAGAAAAGAAATTATTGATTTGTTGCGCCAACGCTCTCGTCCTTATCTTTTTTCGAACACCTTGGCACCAGCTATTACCGGCGCATCAATTGCAGTACTAGATATGTTGAGCGAAACCACCAATCTGCGCGATCAATTGGAAACAAATACCCTTTACTTCCGTAAAAAAATGACAGAAGCAGGTTTTGATATAAAACCCGGTATCCATCCTATAGTACCTGTAATGTTGTATGATGCCAAACTAGCGCAAGAATTTGCAGCCAACATGTTGAAGGAAGGTATTTATGTAATTGGTTTTTACTATCCTGTAGTGCCGCAAGGCAAGGCCAGGATCAGGGTACAAATATCAGCAGCGCATACCATGCAACATTTGGATAAAGCCATAACAGCATTTACCAAGGTGGGAAAGCAATTAGGTGTTTTAAAATAATACGTATCAGTTTTGTATATTTGTACGTAATGTTTAATTGAAAATTATGGCAACTTCAAAACTTACTTTAAGTATAGATGCTGAAACTATAAAGTGGGCAAAAAAATACGTTGAAAAGCGGAAGGTAAGTCTTTCAAAGTTTATACAACAACGCTTGAATGAAATTGCCAGGGAAGAAATGCATAATACTGCCCTGATGGAGAAGTTCGGGAAACTTGAAATTCCGGAAGATATCAATTCCTTAACGGGTATTTTACAGGATACTGGTTTAAACGAAATCAATTTAAATGATATAAAGTACCAATATTTTAAGGAAAAACATGAGTTATAAATCATTGTTCCTTGATTCGGATGTTATTTTAGATTGGTTATTAAACAGGGAGCCATTCGCGTTTTATAGTAAAGTGCTATTGGCAACCAGCAGAAATAATAAAGTAAAAGTGTTTACATCGGCCTTGGTGATTGCCAATATTCAGTTTATAATTAGCAAGCAAATGAATAGTGTGATGGCTAAAAGACATGTTAAAACGTTGGTTTCTATATTGAGCATATTACCATTTGAAGCCGACGCGATTGATTTTGCGCTTAATAGCGCATTTACCGATTTTGAAGATGCCATTCAGTATGCCATAGCGACTAAAAACAATTGTGATGCAATCATCACCCGAAATATAAAAGATTATAAAAACACAACCATTCCGGTTTTAACAGCCGAACAATTTTTAAATACATTGTAATGCAAGAACATATTGACAAATACACATCCGAAATTGATGGCTTTTCGCCTGCCAACCATGATGAACTAGAATCGTTCCGGATTAAGTTTTTAGGAACCAAGGGGATTATTAAGGACCTGTTTGAGCAATTTAAAACAGTAACCGTCGAAGAAAAGCGTGTATTTGGTAAAGTACTTAACCAGTTTAAACAACTGGCCGAAACAAAATACAATGAGCTGAAAGAAAGCTTTGATTTGCAACCCGCAGCCCAAAACGCACAAATTGACCTCACGCTACCAGGCGAAGGTTTCGAAATTGGTTCGCGTCATCCATTAACACTGGTGCGCAATGAGATTATTGATATTTTTAAACGTCTGGGTTTTGTGGTTGCCGAAGGCCCGGAGATTGAGGACGATTGGCATAATTTCTCTGCGCTTAACTTCCCGGAAGAGCACCCTGCGCGCGATATGCAGGATACCTTCTTCATTAAAAAAAATAATGGTAAGGATGATATTGCCTTGCGTACGCATACTTCATCGGTACAGGTACGCATGATGGAAAATGGCAAACCACCATTTAGGGCCATTATGCCGGGTAGGGTGTACCGTAACGAAGCCATTTCGGCAAGGGCGCATTGCTTTTTCCATCAGGTAGAGGGTTTGTATGTGGATGAAAATGTATCGTTTGCCGATTTAAAGCAGACTTTATATCATTTCGTGAAAGAACTTTATGGCGAGGATTTTAAGGTAAGGTTTCGTCCATCTTATTTCCCATTTACTGAGCCATCGGCCGAGATGGATATTTCATGTACTATTTGTAAAGGAGCAGGTTGCAATATGTGCAAGTATAGTGGTTGGGTAGAGATTTTGGGCTGTGGCATGGTTGATCCGAACGTATTGGAAAACTGTGGCATCGACTCAAAAAAATATACTGGTTTTGCATTTGGTATGGGTATAGAAAGAATTGCCAACCTAAAATATGTGATACGTGATTTACGTTTATTCTCTGAAAATGATACGCGTTTCTTGAAACAGTTTCAATCAGAAATTATATGAAAAAATTAGGGTGGGTTGCTTTTAGTATAATATTAGGCTTTTTAGGCTGTGCCAAAGGGGGTAATGTGATACCCAGTGTAGCCGTAAATTTTGAAGCTCCGCTTACCGACCCACGTTATAGCAAATTAAATGTACCGGGTAATGCCGTTTTGGTAAATGGCTATGGGGTTGCAGGTTTAATTTTATACCGCGAATCTGATGGTTCCTATGCGGCGTACGATCGTTGTAGTACCTATAATCCCCAAAATCTTTGCGCTGTTACACTTGATCCCGGTAATTTTACTGTAACCGACCCATGTAGCGGCTCTAAATTTTTATTGTTAGACGGATCGCCGGCTAAAGGTCCGGCCACCAAATCGCTCAAATCCTATTACGTAACAGTAACCAACTACGAAATATTTGTTACCAATTGAAATTTCTGGCTAAGAAATCGCTTTGATCAAAATAAGCCATCATAGTTCAATATTGCGGTTAAACCATGAAAAAAACCGGATAAATTTTTAGATATTTGTACATATACATGGAACCCGAAAAAATTAAAGACAGCATAAAGCGCGCTGCGCAAGAGTTATTCCGCAAGTTTGGGTACCATAAAACAAGTGTTAACGAGGTTGCCAAAAAAGCCAAGATAGCCAAAGCCACCATTTATAAGTACTTTAACAGCAAGGAGGATGTTTTGCATTCGCTGTTGATGGACTATATTAAATTGAGTGTGCAAGATTTGGTGACCAACAATACCCCCGAAGAAAGCGAAGAGGCTCATTTAAACAGCCTGATTATGAAAACCTGTAGGTTGAGCTACACCGTTTGCAATGAGTTTATAGGTTGGGATTTCATCCGCGAATCGGCCAATTCGCAGGAATTTTTGAAAAATTTCTCGAACGAGTTGGAGGAAATGCTTGTAAACGCTTTCTCGCAATTAGGCGGCTTGCGCCGACCAGAAACCTATTTACAACGCCTGCGGTTTTTAATAAAATGCAGCAAAAGCATTGTATTCAGCTTCGCCTTTACATCCGTAAGCGATGGCGATGTACGTAAAAATTTTGTATCCTTCCAAAAAGAGATATTGCCTTATTTGGTGAAGGCGGCGATAACGATTTAATTTTCCGCATTACCGAATTGTGTAAAACTTTCTTCTCATTTTACTCAAAAAGCCTTTATTATTAATTACCTAATTTGATTGAGTAGGAACGATGGTTTTGAATTTTAAAGAATTTAAAAATTTAGGTATCTGAATTTCAATTACGTATATTTGTTTAAACACTACGTATTATGACAACTAAACTTACTTTAACCGTTGAGGAAGAAGTTATTAAGAAAGCTAAAACATACGCGAAAAAAACAGGTAGAAGTTTATCAGAGCTCATTGAAAATTATCTGGAAACCTTAACTAAGGAGGTTGATGATATCCAAGATTTATCCCCAAAATTGAAGCGCTTGGTCGGTGCGGTTAAACTTCCGGCAGATTTTGATGAAGAGAAGGTATTAAGTGCTTATTTTGAACAAAAGCATCTTTTCTAATTCTTTTTTACATTCCTTCCTTTTAATAAAAATCCACCAAAACTTCCAATCAAACCAATAATAGCACCTACTAAACTAAATATAATGGTAAATAGGCCAAATTTCAACAGACTGTTAGTATCTAAATTGCCTCTATATCCAATAATAATATAAGATAGGAACAAGAAATACCCAAAAATTGAACCGTTAAAAAGCGCGTCTTTTTTATGGATACTTAAATATCCGGTTAAAAATGTTAAGGCAGCCCAGGGGATTACATTATACCAACCGTTTATTAAATAAAACGACAGCAAGCCTACCAAAACATCAACTACCGCAGCCACTAATTTTTGATTGAATGCTTTTATGATTTTTAAAAATAACTGATAAAATATTTTGATTACAAATATATTCTTGTTTACTTTGTATATCAAAGTACTTTAAGTGAAAGAAGAAGAAATCCAAGACGAGCTAGTTTCTATCCGCAGGTTGATGGAACGTTCCTCAAAATTTATTTCCCTCAGCGGGCTATCGGGTATATTGGCTGGTATTTACGCGCTCATTGGTGCAGGTATCGCTTATTATTTGGTGTATAAGGGGCCCGTTGGTGTGTTTAAGAGTTTACGCTTGGGGATGTACCCACCAACCTTATTTTATTTGTTATTGGTTGCATTTGGTGTTTTATCCCTATCAATCATTTCGGGTGTGGTATTAACCTTTCGCAAAGCGAACAAAAACGGACAACCAGTATGGGGCAAGGTAAGCAAGGTATTGTTTTTTAATATGGCCACCCCCTTGGTAACGGGCGGTATTTTGATACTTATTTTTATTGACAGGGGATACTATGGTGTTGTAGGGCCATCATCGTTGATATTTTACGGTCTATCATTAATAAGTGCCAGTAATTTTACCTTTACCGATGTAAAGTATTTGGGCCTGTGCGAGATAGTTTTAGGCTTAATTGCCGCTTGTTTCCCAGGTTATGGTTTGCTTTTTTGGGCAATTGGGTTTGGTGTGCTGCATATAGTATATGG
>CAIYNX010000041.1 GCA_903927645.1 uncultured Mucilaginibacter sp. | reverse complement strand
TGACGGATGTGGCTGCCCTTACCGGGGATAGCGTATATATTAAGGCAATCGACAAGATTTGGAACAATATGGTGAGCAAAAAAATGTATGTTCAAGGCAGTATTGGCGCAGTTGGTGATGGTGAACGCTTTGGAGATAATTATGAATTACCCAATGCAACCGCCTATAATGAAACCTGTGCTGCAATAGGCAGTGTTTTTTGGAATCAACGCATGTTTTTGCTGCATGGCGATGCCAAATATATTGATGTGATGGAAAAGACCTTGTACAACGGACTCATTTCGGGTGTTGGGTTAGATGGAAAATCGTTTTTTTACACCAATGCCATGCAGGTAAGCAACAGCTACCAGCATCCCGACCTTGAACGCGAACGCTCCGGCTGGTTTACTTGCTCCTGCTGTCCTACCAATGTGGTACGTTTACTGCCTTCGGTTCCGGGTTATATATATGCCCAAAACGCCAATGATGTTTACGTGAATTTGTTTATAAGTGGTACCGCAACTTTAACTGTAAACAACAAAGCCTTAAAAATAACCCAGCAAAATAATTACCCTTGGGATGGTGGCTTATCTTTTGCCATCGATCCGGCTTCGGCCTTGGATTTAAACCTGAAAATCCGTATTCCTGGTTGGGCGCAAAATCAAGCCATACCATCTGATTTATATGCCTACCAAAATTCATCGGCACAAAAAATTGAGATAAAAGTAAATGGCCAAGCAATCAACTACCAAATAAAAAACGGTTATGCAGTAATCAGTAAAAAATGGAAAAAAGGCGACAAGGTTGATTTGACCTTGCCTATGAATGTTCAACGAGTTATTGCAAACAGCAACCTGCCCGATGATATTGGCAAAATTGCCCTACAACGTGGCCCCATTATTTACTGTGCCGAATGGAAGGATAATGATGGTAAGGCAACAAATATCATCATCCCCAAAAACACTACTTTTACTACTGAATTTAAGCCAGACTTGCTAAATGGCGTATTGGTTTTAAAAGGCAATGCCAAAGCTGTAAATGTAAATGAGGCGGCACAAACTATTACCACCGAAGATAAAACGGTTACCGCTATCCCCTACTATGCTTGGGCAAATCGGGGTAAAGGCGAAATGACGGTTTGGTTTCTGGAGCAAGTAAAAGATATTGAACTGTTAGCTAAATAAGGGAAAATAACTGGATAATTAGCCTAAATCAGGATTTAGTTTTATTCTAATTTATTAGGTTTTCAAAAAAAAACATGGATATTTTCCGTTATTTGTAACCACAACATTCTATAATTAGCAACAAAATATACAATTAAAAAATATAACAATTACCATGATTTGGTGCATGGTATTAAAATTAATAAAACAATATGAGCGTAATTTGGAAAGGGGTATTCCCGGCAGTAACCACAAAATTTAATGACCAAGATGAAATTGATTACCCAGCTTTCGACAAAAATATTGAAGCTCAGTTAGAAGCTGGCGTTAAGGGTATTGTAATTGGTGGTACGCTTGGAGAGGCAAGCGTTTTAACAGATATTGAAAAACTAGAATTGTTGAAACATACCGTTAATGTGGTAAACAAAAGAGCTTTTGTAATATTGAATATTGCCGAACAAACCACAAAGGCAGCTATTCTTTGCGCTAAAAATGCCGAAAATTATGGCGCTGATGGTTTGATGATGTTACCCCCAATGCGCTACAAAGCGGATGATACGGAAACCATTGCCTATTTTGCTGCAGTTGCAACCAGTACAAGCTTGCCCATTATGATTTACAACAATCCGGTTGACTATAAAATTGAGGTAACCCTCGATATGTTTGCCCAGCTAGCTCAATATGAAAATATTCAGGCTGTGAAAGAATCGACACGGGATGTGAGTAATGTTACCCGTATGATTAACCGCTTTGGCGATAGATTTAAAATTTTGACAGGCGTTGACCCTTTAGCGCTCGAAAGTATTTTTATGGGTGCCGATGGATGGGTTGCTGGTTTGGTTGATGCTTTTCCGAGAGAGACAGTTGCCATTTTCAACTTAGCTAAACAAGGTCGTAACCAGGAAGCATTGGATATCTATCGTTGGTTTTTACCTGTGTTGGAGTTAGACATCCACCCTAAATTAGTACAATATATAAAGTTAGCTGAAGTAGCAACTGGCTTAGGTACCGAAAATGTAAGAAAACCTCGTCTGCCTTTAGTAGGTGCCGAAAGAGAACAGGTATTGACTGTTATAAACAAAGCATTGGCAACCAGACCACAATTACCCGCAGGAAGTTGGGGAGCTTAAACAAATTGCGCTAGCTATTGTTACTTAGATTGAGTTTTTTAATTATTACAAACATTATCTATTGCCATGGATACCAGAAATATTATAGGTTACCAATACGCGGAAGGCGACAATATCACATTTAGGGCAGTCGACCCCTCATCGGGTACTTCATTACCTGGTGATTTTTATATAGCTACTATAACGGAGGTTGAAGAAGCCATGACTTTGGCCTGGAAGGCTTTTAGCGAGTATCAGCATATAGGTAAAGATAAAAAAGCAGCTTTTTTGCGTGCCATTGCCGAGGAACTTAAAGCGATTGGTCCGGAGCTAATTGA
>CAIYNX010000040.1 GCA_903927645.1 uncultured Mucilaginibacter sp. | reverse complement strand
TAGATGATTAGTGATGGAAAAACAAATAGTTACTAAAAACAATAAGAAATAAAATGAATGCAGCTATTTGGGTAATGCAGTGCCTTCTATCAGCCTTTTTTATAATGCCTGGTGTTGGTAAAGTGAGCGGTAGTAAACAAAAACATATAGCCGATGGACACTTAAAACCAGCAGCTTCTATTATACCTATTCGTGTTCTTGGGGTGTTAGAGTTACTGGGTTGCGTGGGAATAATAGTGCCATGGCTTACAGGCATCGCAGTAGTGCTTACCCCGGTTGCTGCAATTTGTTTTAGTATTGTAATGCTTGCCGGCATAGCAATACACCTACAAAAGAAGGAATATAAAATGCTGCCTTTGTTGGTTGTTGTGTTAGCTTTAGCCTTAATAGTAGCCTATTTTAGATTCGGTAACAGCAACCATTCTTAACAAAACACGGGAGGAAAGGGTTGGAAAATATGTACCGGAGATTTTGTTACAGTGGGGCAGTATGATTAGTTGTAGAATAAACAATTAAATATAATAATTGTTAAAAAAAATAAATATACACAAAATTTTTCATTAATTTTGTATTACCTAAAATTAGATTATTGCTATTATGCTTAGAAAGCCATCAAAATCAAATTTAGGAAAAATGTTAGGTGTTACTGAGGAAATTTTTCATAAAAAAATAAAACCAAAAATAAAGAAAGACTTTTCAAAAGAACTAAACGAAAAAAATATTGACAATCCCGATATTTGGTTAGATGAAGATGATAAAATAATATTAGTAAAACCGAGAGACAATACAAGATTTATTGAAACAGATTTATCAATATACAGTTATAAATAAAGACATGAAAAATAGCGTTATTGACATACGATTTGAAGGAAGTAAATTTTATCCTTCAAAATTAAAGAGGAAATTAAATTTACCAATTGAAGTATTGGCTGAATATGGAGAAATTTCTACAAGTGGGCGGTATAAAGGACAACCATCTCCATATGGAATGGGCTTACTTGAAATTTCATTGCTCGAAAAACAAAAAAACATTAATGAATTATTTCAAGAATATTGTATTAAACTTTTTGGATGGAAAGAGGATTTAAAAGAATTTGGTGTTGATGAAATCATAATAGATATAGCTAATACAAGTGAATTCCCTGTTGATATTTCCATTTCAAATGATATAATTCATAATTTATCATCTATAAATGCGAGAGTAGAATTCCATACAATACATACAGAAGATGACTTAGAAGACAATAATGAAAGTTTGAAAAAAAACACCTTGCCCCTTAAAAAAGATAAATTATATAAAAAAGTATTGTCGAGTTTAAAGAAACACCCTTCCATTAATAAAGCAGATGCTATACCTTATTTCATATATTACTATTCTACAAAAAATGCAGAAAACATAGATGAAAAATTAAATAAATTTGAAGATTTTTATAAGGAAGCGGTAAAGGTTTAAGAATGAATTTAATTGAAGTTATTTTATATATTATTTATTTTGAGTCGCTAAGATATTAAAATATATTTGAAATATATTCATACAATAATATTATTTTACTCATTACTACTTTTAAATATTAATAAATAAAAATTAAATAAATGAACTTTAACAACATTGAAGAACTAAAAATGTTTGGATTTATTGGCTTTAAAAAAATGAGTGAATTGTTTGAGGATAGTTTAATAATTCCAAAAATAAAAGGAGTTTACTTCGTTTTGAATCTTGATAGTAAACCACTAGAGTTTTTGGAAATTGGTACTGGCGGTTATTTCAAAGGAAAGAATCCTAATATTTCGGTTGATGAATTAAAATCAAATTGGATTGACAATACTATAGCTGTTTATATCGGTAAAGCTGGCAAAGATGGAAGTGATGCAACTTTACAATCACGATTACGGCAATATATAAAATTTGGACAAGGCGGAAATATTGGGCATTATGGTGGTAGATTGATTTGGCAACTTAAAAACAGTAAGAATTTAGTCGTATGTTGGAAAGAATTACCTACAGAAGACCCACGAACAGTTGAGACAAATCTAATTAAACAGTTTGTTTCTATTTTTTCAAACCGACCATTTGCAAATCTTGCAGACTAATGACACCAAGACAATTTGAAGAACTTGTTTGCAACTATTTCCAGAAACAAGGTTACAAAACAGAATTGACACCCTACAGCGGAGATTTTGGTGTTGATGTTTTTGCAATTAATGGATATGAAAAAATTGCAGTGCAAGCAAAAATGTATAGAGGAAGTAATAGAAAAATAAATAAACAAGCAATAATGGAACTGCATGGTGCAAAAGATTTTTTTAACTGTACTAAAGCAGTCATGGCAACAGATGGAATTTTATTACAAACGGCAACTACTGTTGCTGAAAAATTAAAAATTGAAATACTGCATATAGATATTAATCAATCTCTGCCATTATCAAAAACCAATATACACGGCAAAACATTTGACGATATTTGGGAGAAATATATTATTCCTCTCGAAGGAAAAACATTGACAAGAAAAAATGGAGATACAAATCAAATCCTTAAAGCTGATTGGGGTGGCATTCAGAGAATAACCTCTAATGGAAGGGAAGGGAAAATTAAAATTGAAATCTTTAAGTATTCAATTAATAAATTGCTGACAGATGGTTTTGTAACAAGAGATGAAATAAATCAAAACTATACTGGAAGAGCTTCTTCGGGTGTGGTTTTAGTTTTATCACAAATTCCATTTTTTCAACTCACGGAAACACCTATAGGATTACTCTATAAATCAATATAACAAAGCTCCATGCAAAACGAAAACAACAACCCAGCAGGAAGAGAGCAAAGTACATCAATTCTATTAGATGCCCCTATAAAATTAGTTTGGGAAGCATTTACTAAACCTGAATATATAAAAAATTGGTGGGGACCTAATGGCTTCACCAACACGATTGAAAAAATGTAAGTGCATACAGGGGGTGAATGGATATTCACCATGCACGGAACGGATGGAAATAATTACCCTAATAAAATCATTTTAGAGAAGTTGTCCTCTACGAGAAAATAATACATGAGAATTTTGACCCGAATTTTATTGCTATAATAGATTTTGAACGTCAGGGTGAAAAAACAGTTCTAAATTGGTACAAACTGTATGAAACCAAAGAATTGTTTGAGTTGGTAGAAATACATTATAAAACAAGTGAAGGTTTTAAGCAAACCATAGAAAAACTTGAAAATTAGGTTATGCAGCTAAAAAACTCAATTGACAAATAGAATGAGAAAAGAATTATCAATACCGGAGCAACAAGAACTACTAAACACGTTAAAAAACCGTTTTGAGAAAAATAGAAACCGTCATAAAAATATTGAATGGGCTAATGTACAAGCAAAATTGGATGTATATCCTGAAAAATGTTGGTCGCTATTTGAAATGGAAAGAACGGGTGGAGAACCCGATGTTGTTGGCTATGATAAAAAAACGGACGAATATATTTTCTATGATTGTTCTACTGAAAGCCCTAAAGGTCGTAGAAGTTTTTGCTTTGACGAGGATTCGTTAAAATCAAGGAAAGAAAATAAGCCTGAAAATAGTGCATTGGGTGCAGCTACAGCCATGGGTATTGAAATTTTAACGGAGGCGCAATATCGTGAGTTACAGCTATTAGGGAATTTTGATATGAAAACATCAAGCTATGTTCAAACCCTTAACGAAATTAGAAAACTCATTGGCACACTTTTATGCTAAAGTAAACATTATAAAGTATTTCTATGCCATAATGCTGCATAATCTTCTTATTCAGCAATTGGTTTCCGTGGTTTGTTAAGGTTATAAATACAATTATATAAAAAGCAGTTTTGCTACACAAAAACACATTCTAAAAAATATAATCGTATAAAATCTATCTTAGTCTTTCTTCTCCTCTATTTCAGTATGTGTAGCATCTACATTTACATTACTAAGCATTTTCAACTCTCCTAATGTAAAAAAGTCTATTTTAAAATTTGTGTCTTCTGCGTGCATTAATGGCAATACAATTACTTGTAATTCTATACCTTTTAACTCATCAGGTATATTTATAATTAATTCATTCGTATTGGTTACTGCTTTAGTGTTAAATCCCAACATAAGATTTGCT
>CAIYNX010000039.1 GCA_903927645.1 uncultured Mucilaginibacter sp. | reverse complement strand
GGCTCTATAAGTGGTGCTTTTATTGGGGGTAAGCTTACTGATAAAATTGGTTTTTACGATTTACAGGTTGGCTCATTGCTGGCAGGTGGAACTTTATTTATTGCTGTAAGTTACTTACATTCATTTTTAACGCTTAGTATTGGCATATTTTTTTTAGGGTTGTGTAATGACTCTTTCCGACCAGCAAACGCCTCGGCAATCGCACATTATAGTAGTCCGGAAAATAAAACCCGCTCTTATTCATTAAATCGCTTGGCGGTTAACTTAGGCTGGGCAGCAGGCGGAGCATTGGGTGGATTCTTGGCATCTATAAATTACCATTTGCTTTTTTGGGTTGATGGTTTTACCAATATAATAGCAGCCTTGCTTTTACTTAAATTAATGCCTCGAAGTAAGGTTATGCATACCATAAAAAAGTTAATTGAAAAGACTGAAAAAACCTCGGCTTACAAAGACAAAGAATACTTGCTGTTTATTTTACTAGCCATGATGTTTGGCCTGAGCTTTTTTCAATACTTTATTATGCAACCTGTTTTTTTTAAGCTCGATTGGCACTTTGACGAACGTTTTATAGGGTTTTTATTGGCCTTAAATGGCTTATTAATAGCACTATTTGAGATGGTTTTGATTAATTATTTGGATGGGAAAAAGCATACTTTAATTTATATAAGCATTGGTGTAATAATGGGAGGAATAGGCTTTGCCTTACTCAATTTATTACCACACTATAGTATTGCCGCCATATTAATTGTAGTGTTGGTTACATTTGCCGAGATGTTCAGCATGCCGTTCATGAATTCTTTTTGGGTAAGACGTTCAAGTGATAATAACCGGGGCGAATATGCTGCATTGTATAGCATGGCATGGTCAACCGCGCAAATTGTAGCGCCATTTGTTGGTGGTTATATCATTTCATTTGGCGGCTTTGCGCTACTTTATTGGGTGCTGGCATCAGTTAGTTTAATCACATTTATAGGGTATTTATCATTATATTGGTTTAATTATCATTTAAAATCAACTTTAAATTCTTAGATATACATATTATTATATCAGCATGAAAAAAGCATTGTTTCTCGACCTTGATAATACCATTTATCCGGTAAGCTCTATTTCCGAATATCTTTTTAAGCCACTGTACGATTTAATTGATGAATTTAAAAATGAGATGGATAAAGAGGTGCTTAAAAATGCCATATATCAAATATCAAGAAGGCCATTCCATTATGTAGCAGATGAATTCCATTTTCCGCTGGTTTTAAAAAACAGAGGGATTGAATTGTTAAGGAATATGAGTTATGGTATGCCTATGAAAGCATATGAAGGCTATGATCTTTTAAAATCAATACCCATAAATAAATTCCTAATAACCACAGGTTTCTCAAAGTTACAATGGAGTAAAGTTGAAATGCTCGGTATCAAAGATGATTTTAATGAAATACATATCGTTGATTTAGAAATTTCAACCAAAACAAAAAAGGATGTTTTTAATGATATTATTACAAGGTTTAACTACAAAATTGAAGAAATATTAGTAGTAGGCGACGACCCGGAATCGGAAATTAAAGCAGCTAATGAGTTAGGGTTACAAACCTTTTTATTTGATCCGGATGATAAACACCCGAATACAATGGTTACATACAGGCATAACCATCTTAAAAATATCTTAAACTATATTAATTAAAACTTGTTAAGTTAGGTTTCTATCTCTAAACCAAACTTCATCCGTTTTGATTTCTGTTTCATCCATCAAATTAATCAATTCCGAAGGATTTTTGCTTGTTATAACCAACTGACGGTTAATAGGTTTTAAAAACTTTTGTTCAACCATTACATCCATCTGTTTTAACAAAAAATCGTAAAAACCATTAATATTTAAAATGCCAACCGGGTTTTTATGTAAACCTAATTGCAGCCAAGTTAAAACTTCAAAAAATTCTTCCAAGGTACCAAAGCCACCTGGTAGCATAATTATTCCATCAGATAGTTCGCTCATCAACTTTTTGCGTTGATGCATGTTTTCAACAACGTGCAAAGCAGATAATTCGGTATGACCTACCTCTTTTCGCATTAAAAATTCAGGTATCACACCAACTGCTTTACCTCCATTACTTAAAACAGCATTTGCCAACAAACCCATTACACCCACTTTACCTCCACCAAAAACCAGAGTAATATGCCGATTTACCATAATTTCGGCTAAATGTTCTACAGCTTGGCTTAAAACTGGGTCGCCATTAAAATTGGCACCGCAAAAAACACAAATAGCCTTCATTGGGTTTATAAATTAACTAATGCAATATTATAGGTTTTATTGATATAAAAAAACTAAACTGGCTCGCCTTGAATCAATTTAACGATTGACAATACCATTTTACGAGGTGAAAACCTTACTGAATTTGCCATTAAATAATTCATAAAACCATGAATAACAGTCATTTTGTTCTTCATCATCGCTTTGTAGCCAAATAGGGCGACTTCCGCAGAACCAGGTATTTTTTTATTTTTAAATAAATTGCTATGCTCCATATCCGCAGCCTGCTGAAAACCGCTTTCGGTTGCTCCCGGGCATAAGCATGTAACATTTACACCTGTACCTTGCAATTCACTATATAAGGCCTCGCTCAAAAATAAAACATAACTTTTTGAGGCGAAATAAACAGCCATGGTTGGTCCCGGTTGAAAAGCGGCTGTAGATGCAACATTTAAAATTTTACCCGATTTTCTGGAAACCATATCCGGAATAAATAACCGGCAAAACTTAGTGAGCGACTTGATATTTAAATCAATCATCTGTTCGGTTTTCTTCCAATCACTTTGGGCAAAGTAGCCAAAATCACCAAATCCGGCATTGTTTATCAGATATTCAACCTCAATATTTTCAGCCTTACAGGTATCATAAACCATTTGTACTTCGTTCATGTCGCTTAAATCGGCTCCAATAACTTTTACTTGCACCGCATATTCTTTTCTAATATCATCGGCCAAATGTTCCAACTTATCTTTCCTACGGGCAACCAAAACCAAATTATTTTTTTCTTTCGCGAATACTTTGGCAAACTCTAAGCCTATGCCTGATGATGCTCCTGTAATTAATGCTGTTTTCATGT
>CAIYNX010000038.1 GCA_903927645.1 uncultured Mucilaginibacter sp. | reverse complement strand
TTTTAAAATAATGGCCGAGTTTGTAGATGGTTTTGAAAAACTAGCTAAAATTGGGCCATGCGTTTCAATTTTTGGTTCAGCCCGCACTAACCGCGATCATAAATATTATTTATTAGCTGAGCAAATTGCCCGTCTGCTTACAGAAAGGGGTTATGGGGTAATTTCTGGAGGAGGTCCCGGAATAATGGAGGCAGCAAATAAGGGCGCTTATGAAGCGGGTGGTAAATCGGTAGGTTTAAATATTGAATTACCATTTGAGCAATTTCATAATAAATATATTGATAGGGATAAAGTACTTGAATTTGATTACTTTTTTATCCGCAAGGTTATGTTCATGAAGTATTCACAAGGATATATTGTTTTACCGGGAGGTTTCGGTACTATGGACGAATCATTCGAAGCTATCACCCTAATTCAAACCGGTAAAATTGCTAGGTTTCCGATTGTTTTTGTTGGTATAGATTATTGGAAAGGCTTGTTTGATTGGATAGAAGAAAAAATGCTTAATCAAGAAAAAAATATTCATCCGGATGATTTAAACTTATACCGTTTGGTTGATACGGCTGAAGAAGCAACTGAGCATATTTTCAGGTTCTATAACAAATATGTACTGAAGCCAAATTTTTAAAACCGAAATGAATAAACCACACGGACAAGCCGCTCTAGGCTTCATTTTTGTAACGCTTTTAGTTGATGTAATTGGTTTTGGCATAATTATTCCTGTTTTGCCTGGTTTAATTGAACATCTTATTCATGGAAATATAAGTGATGCTGCTCGGTACGCAGGTTTGCTCACACTAGCATATTCACTTATGCAATTTTTATTTTCCCCCTTTATAGGCAATTTAAGTGATAAATTTGGTCGTAGACCAGTTTTACTTTGTTCGCTTTTAGGTTTTGGTGTTGATTATCTTTTCTTAGCAATTGCACCTTCAATTGCATGGTTATTTGTAGGACGAATTATAGCCGGAATTACAGGTGCAAGTTTTACAACCGCCTCTGCCTATATAGCCGATGTGAGTACCCCTGAAAAACGAGCAGCTAATTTTGGCTTGGTTGGCGTTGCTTTTGGTGTAGGCTTTATAATTGGTCCTGTTTTAGGTGGTATATTGGGTAATTTCAATGTCCACTTTCCCTTTTATGCTGCAGCCGTTTTGGCACTGTTAAATGTTGTTTACGGTTATTTTATTTTGCCCGAATCGTTATCAATTGAAAATCGCCGTCCATTAGACCTTAAACGATGTAACCCGATAGGCACTCTTCAACAATTGAGTAAATATAAAGCTGTATTCGGTTTAGCCTTTGCACTTTTCCTCATTTCGTTTGCATCTCAGGCAGTTCAAAGTGTTTGGACTTTTTATACAATTAAAAAATTTAGCTGGGATAAAGCAACAGTTGGTTATTCGCTTGGGACAGTAGGTATAATGGTTGCCGCTGTTCAAGGAGGGTTAATACGGGTTGTAATACCAAAATTTGGTCAAAAAAAGAGTATTTTAATAGGTTTGTTATTTTATACAATTGGTTTAATCTTATTTGCATTTGCAAGCAATAGTTTTTTAATGTTTGCATTTATTATTCCGTACTGCCTTGGCGGCATTGCTGGCCCTGCCTTACAGGGTTATATGAGTAATGGAGTTCCGGCAAATGAGCAGGGTGAGCTACAAGGAGGTTTAACGAGTTTATTTAGTTTAAGTGCTATTATTGGTCCGTTAGTTATGACTTGGTCTTTCTACTTTTTTACAAAACCCGGAACGACTATTCAATTTCCCGGAGCTCCATTTTTAATTGGGGCAATTTTAATGCTCGTTAGTGCAATATTAACTCTAAATAGTTTTCGAAAATTAAAACAATAACGCTATTTTTTTATTGGTATATTGTTATTCTTGGGGCATTCATTAATAATACAGATATTCATTTTTATCTAATTCTAATTTATCTTAAAAAATGAATTTAGAAGAATACATATTAAATAATATACCAAAAGAAATATTTTAGCGTTATAATAAGGTTTTGGTAGTTATGTTATAACTTGAAAGAATGCAACAAAAAGCAAAACCATACATATTATA
>CAIYNX010000037.1 GCA_903927645.1 uncultured Mucilaginibacter sp. | reverse complement strand
TGTAAACGCCATTGCAAAAAGTTTTATGCAGGAAAGCAAAAGCCGACTTTTGTATTATTATTCAATAGCTAGTCCACAAGCCATTATCCTCTCAAAAACATTGTACAATGTGCTTTTAATGTCATTAATCAGTATTTTGGCATTAATGGTTTATTTACTTTTTTTTAATAACCAAATTGGCGATCCGCTTTATTATTTTATTACAGTTTTATTAGGTAGCATTAGCTTTTCAACCATTTTTACCATGATATCGGCCATTGCATCCAAAGCAGGTAATAATGGTACCTTAATGGCTATATTGAGTTTTCCGGTAATAATTCCGGTAATATTGGTACTTATTAAACTAAGTAAAAATGCGATGGACGGAATTTCACGTAACTTTAGTTATAGTAATATTGGGATATTGTTGGCAATAAACGCAATTGTAATTGCTACCTCCATTTTACTTTTTCCGTATTTATGGCGTGATTAATTTGAAAATTATCTTTTTTTTGATCATTTAAAATATTTTTAGTTTTTAGTCGTACATCATATTAATTTTGTTCCTTAGCATATTAAAAAAATATTTTTATTAAAGATGAGATTCCCCCTACCCATCCTTTTTTTATTATTTTTCCCAATTTCCATTTTTGCTCAAAGTGGGCTGGTTACCGGTGTTGTAATAAATTCAGAAACTAAAAAACCATTGGCCAGAGCAAGTGTTTTCTTAAGTAATTCATCAGTTGGCGCAGCAACCTTAGATGATGGCACCTTTACCCTAAATGGTATAAGACCCGGTCAATATACATTGGTAGTTACTACTTTGGGCTATGAAGAATATAACAAAGTAATTTTAGTGGGTAATGCGCCCATTAGTTTAAAAATTGAACTAAAAAGCAAGCCCTTGGAGTTGAGAGAGGTTGTAATTACCTCGGCTACCGACTGGAAAAAGAATTTTGAAGCATTTAAACGTGAATTTATAGGCATAGATGAAAATGCTAAGCTTTGTACAATCATTAATCCTCATGTTTTAAATATAACATTTAACCCTACAAAACAAATTTTACACGCAGATGCTATTGAGTTTTTGATTGTTGAAAACAGGGCATTGGGTTACAGGATAAAGTTTTTGGTAGATGATTTTAACCTGGATAAAATAAATGGAATAGTTTCTACCGGTGGGCCACATGTTTTTGAGGACCTGCCTGGTAGTGAAGCGCAAAAGAAAAAGTGGCACGAAAAAAGAGAGGAAGTTTACTATGGTTCATCCATGCATTTTTTCAGATCGCTTTATAATAACAAACTGAACGATGAAGGTTTTCAAATTTATAAATATAACCGTTATTTAAACCCAGAGCGACCGGGTGAGGAAATAATTAGAAGCCAAATTAAAAAGTATGAATTGCAACGAAGAATTGATTCGGCAAATTATTGGATAGGGCTTGCAAACCGTTCTAAATGGTATAATGAAAGTTTAGTTAAACCGGCATTATTTCCTTACGAAATTTATAGTCCTACCGAACAGGAAGGTATTTACTCCTTACATTTCCAAAATTTTTTATATGTAGTGTATACAAAAAAGACGGATGATACCTATAATAAAGAGATTTACCGACCATTGGATATGCCCAATTACGCAATAAGTGTGGTAACTTTATTCAAAAGATCAGTGAATTTTGATATGAATGGCATACTTTTAGAAGGGAATACTTTATTTGAGGGAACATGGGCAAGCAACAGATTATCTGATATGTTACCCTATGATTATGTACCTGATAAAAAATAATTTATCTGAATTTAGGATGATAAAGGTATTGAGATGTAAAAATGATTAAAGGTTAAAATAAACAATAAATAAGCGCTTAACTTTGCCCTATCTATTATATGAAAATAATTTATAAAACTTGGTGGAAGATTATAACAGTTGGTTTATTACTCTATACACTTATAGCCGGCTTTTTATTGGGCGTACCTCATTTGCCAATTTTGCATGAAACCATCAGGAACACTTATTTTCATGTACCTATGTGGATTGCCATGTTTACTGTATTTATCATATCGGTTGTTTACAGCATAAAATATTTAAATACCGGCAATGAAAAATATGATTTAATAGCCGTTGAATGTGTAAACACCGGAACCTTTTTTTTTGTATTGGGTCTTATAACAGGTATGATGTGGGCAAAATATACCTGGGGCGAGTTTTGGAGTAATGATCCTAAACAAAACAGTGCGGCAATAGCTTTTTTACTTTATTGCGCCTATGCGGTTTTACGTAATTCGATAGATGAAGAGCAGAAAAGAGCAAAAATATCAGCCATATACAACATTTTTGCATTCCCCATTATGGTGGTACTCATTATGATTTTACCAAGGCTTACAGATTCATTACATCCGGGTAATGGAGGCAATCCGGCTTTTGGTAAACTGGATATGGATAACAGGATGCGTATGGTATTATATCCGGCTTTTATAGGCTGGAGTTTATTGGCCATTTGGATAGCCAGTTTAAGGTACCGCATCAGGTTGATTGAATACAAAAAGAATGAAATTAATTAGTTAAAT
>CAIYNX010000036.1 GCA_903927645.1 uncultured Mucilaginibacter sp. | reverse complement strand
TGATTTCCCAAATTCTCTGCCACCGCGACAAGGAGGTGTGTCTGCCAAAAATTTCACCATCCTACAGTATAGTAGCCCTTAATAATAAATTTTAAACTAATTTATTATTTCAGAACAGCTGTTGGGGAAGTGTTCGAACCTTCACAGAGTAGTTAGTCAGTAAACTGATTTCCCAAATTCTCTGCCACCGCGACAAGGAGGTGTGTCTGCCAAAAATTTCACCACCCAACATTTTTTATTTTTTTAAAGAACGTGCAGCAATTTGTCGATTGCTTGTTACAAATCTAACAGGAGTATCAATTTGTTGCAAATATTTCAATGAAATATTTTTATTTTTATCAGATTTTAATTATTCTTGTATATAAATAAATTTTTTCGAAAATTATGTCCCATAGAAAAGCCCAAAATTTAGAAATTGATAATCTCGACATACAGATTTTATCAATATTAATGAAAAATGCTACTACCCCTTATACCGAAATTGCCAAAGAATTGATTGTTTCTGGCGGAACAATCCATGTAAGAATGAAAAAGTTGGAGGAAATGGGTGTGATAAAAGGTGCAAGCCTGGAAGTTGACCCCCAAAAGCTTGGTTATGATATTACCGCATTCCTTGGCATATTCCTTGAAAAAGGATCACAATATAATGAAGCCGTAAAACAATTAAAAACTGTAAAAGAGATTGTTGAACTGCATTACACTACCGGCAGCTATAGCATTTTTGCTAAAATAGTTTGTCATGATACTACCCACCTTCGCGAGGTGTTGAATGAACAAATTCAAGGAGTTAAGGGTATTCAACGTACCGAAACATTTATTTCTCTTGAAGAAAGTATAAGGAGGCAGATATCGTTATAACACTTTTACTTTTTTATAAGCGTATTCAATTTTTAGTGTAACTACTTGGTTAGGTTTTCAATTGCCCGAGGAATTCAATACGCAGCACAATTTGAATTTGATACCCCTAATATAATAAGCAAAACTTCTTATTTATTTAAATTTGTCTTTTAGCGCAGCCAGCTTTATTTGCAAATCGCTTTCGGGCTCTTGCACTGTTATTTTCTTGGTTATAAATGGTTTTGGCTTAGTCTGATTTATATTTTCCCGTTTTTCTCTCTCAACCGGTTTCGCATTGTTTTCTTTCATTGATAAGGCAATTCTTTTCCGGTTGGTGTCAACTTCAGTAACAGTTACCTCCACTTTTTGGTGCACCTTTAATACTTCATTGGCATCTTTTATAAACCTATTGGTTATTTGACTCAAGTGTACCAAGCCATCCTGATGTACCCCAATATCAACAAAGGCGCCAAAATTGGTAATATTGGTTACTATACCGGGCAGTTTCATGCCTACTTTTAAATCGCTGATGCTGTTTACACCATCAGTAAAGCTAAAAGCCTCAAATTGTTCGCGTGGGTCTCTTCCTGGTTTTGCCAACTCGGCCATAATATCATTCAAAGTCGGCAAGCCAATATCTTCCGATATATATTTTGAAAGGGGAATACTTTTCCTTAGCTTATCCTCTGTCATCAATTCTTTTACAGAACATTTTAAATCCTTTGCCATTTGTTCCACCAAACCATATCTTTCGGGATGCACCGCACTTGCATCTAAGGGGTTTTCGGCATTATGGATGCGTAAAAATCCTGCAGCTTGTTCAAATGCCTTATCACCCAAACGGGCTACTTTTTTTAATTGACTGCGTTGTTTAAAGGCACCATTTGCATCTCTATATTCAACAATGTTTTGCGCCAATTGAGGACCCAAACCGGATACATAAGCCAATATTTGTTTGGAGGCCGTGTTTAACTCTACACCAACTGCATTTACACAGCTCATCACCGTATCATCTAGTGATGTTTGCAGTTTATTTTGGTCAACATCATGTTGGTATTGTCCAACCCCTATTGATTTTGGATCAATTTTTACCAACTCGGCCAAAGGATCCATCAAACGTCTTCCTATTGATACCGCTCCACGCACAGTAACATCTTTATCCGGGAATTCTTCCCGAGCCACATCCGATGCCGAATAAATGGATGCTCCGCTTTCGTTCACCATAACAATCACAACTGCAGGTACATTAAGGTTACGTATAAACAATTCTGTTTCACGACCGGCAGTGCCGTTGCCTATTGCAATGGCCTCAATTTGGTATTTTTCAATTAAATGCCTTGTGGTTTTTTCAGCCTCTTTTGCCTGCCCTGCACCTGTATGTGGAAAAATAGCAGTATATTCTAACAATTTGCCTTGCTCATCTAAGCAAACCACCTTGCAACCGGTGCGGAATCCCGGGTCGATTGCCATTGTGCGCTTTTGACCCAAAGGGGCGCCTAGTAATAACTGTCTCGCATTTTCTGCAAATACCCTGATGGCTTCTTCATCGGCATTCTTTTTAGTGAAAAGCCTTACTTCGGTTTCCATTGATGGTTTTAGCAAACGTTTATACCCATCAGCAATAGCTTGTTTTACTTGTTCGGCCGAAGGGTTGTTACCTGTTACAAACGCTTTTTCCAGCAAATCTACCGCCTCGTTTTCATCTGGTTTTATGTCAAGGTATAAAATTTCTTCTTTCTCGCCCCTACGCATGGCCAGTATTCGGTGTGATGGAGCTGTTTTTACAGGCTCTGTCCAGTCAAAATAGTCTTTATATTTAATGCCGGCCTCTTCTTTGCCCTCAACAACTTTTGATTGAAATAAACCTTTCTCTATAAATAAATTCCGAATCTGGCTACGCGCTTCGGCATTTTCACTTATAAATTCGGCTATGATATCTCTTGCTCCGGCCAGCGCTTCTTCAAAGGTTTTAACTCCTTTTTCTTCATCAATAAATTTAGCAGCTTCCTCCTCTGGGTCTATTCGTTTTTGTTCCATTAGCAAATCGGCTAAGGCTTGCAAACCTTTTTCTCGAGCTGTTGTGGCGCGGGTTTTACGTTTAGGGCGATAGGGCAGATAAATATCTTCCAAAATCACCATCGTTTCGGCCGCGTTTATTTTTTCTTCCAATTCGGAGGTAAGCTTACCCATCTCGGTGAGCGATTTCAATATGGCCTCCCTACGCTTATCCAACTCGCGCAACTGCTGAACCCTGTCGCGTATATTGGTTACCTGCACCTCATCCAAAGTGCCAGTAACCTCTTTACGGTAGCGCGATATAAATGGCACAGTTGCCCCTTCATCAAGCAATTCAACGGTAGCATTAACTTGTTTTTCGGAGATGGATAGTTCGGAGGCTATTTTTTTATAGTGGATATTCATATTAAAAATTGGACTGCGAAAATGGGTAGAATTACATCAATAGTCAAGCAAAGGTTTTCAACAAAGGAATATTAGATTTTTCAATAAATTGGGTAATTAATAAGCCATAAGTTTTTGCATGGTTTGCGCTAATCTGGACTTGGCTAAAAACTGGTCTTCAAGTGCTTTATTCATCGGTATTGCAGTATCCATACTAGCGCACCGTAAAATGGGCGCATCCAAATTTAAAAAACAATGCTCGGCTAAATGGGCAGCAATTTCGCTGCCAAAACCATTGTTCAAGGTATCTTCGTGCAAAATTAACACCCGCCCTGTTTTTATCACGCTGGTTTCCACAGTTTTTTTATCCCATGGTTGCAAACTACGAAGGTCAATTACCTCTATTGACAGTTCTGGATGGTTGGCAGTATATTCCAATGCCCAATGTACACCTAGGCCATAAGTTACTATGGTGGCTTGTTTACCATGTTGCACTATTTTTGCTTTGCCAATTTCTACATAATAATCGCCATCAGGTACTTGTCCGCTAGTGTTTCGGTATAAATATTTATGCTCAAAATATAAAACCGGATTTGGGTCATCAATTGCCGCCATCAAAAGCCCCTTTGCATCATCAGGGAATGCCGGATAAACCACTTTTAATCCAGGTGTTTTTGTAAACCATGCCTCGTTGGTTTGCGAATGGAACGGACCAGCCCCTGTACCTGCACCTGCAGGCATGCGTATCACCACATCGACAGCTTGCCCCCAGCGGTAATGGGTTTTTGCAAGGTTGTTTATTATTTGATTAAACCCACAAGTAACAAAATCGGCAAATTGCATTTCCATAACGGCTTTATAGCCATTTACTGCCAAGCCCATAGCTGCACCCACCACACCCGATTCGCAAATTGGGGTATTGCGTACGCGTTCTTTGCCAAACTCCTCAACAAAGCCTTGTGTTATTTTAAACACACCACCATATTCGGCAATATCCTGCCCCATAATGATGAGATTATTGTATTTGCGCATGCCAAGTAACAAGCCATCGCTTATTGCGTCAATGTATCTTTTTTTTGATTCTGTAAGTGAAGGTTCAAATTTTGCGATACTATGCTCTTTATACATATCGGCAAGTTCAGAAGCGGCATCAGGAATTATATCTGGTTCGCTAAATACCTTTTCAATCTCATTGTCTAATAAATCAGTAAAATCCTGTTTCATTCTTGGTATCCACTCAGGGCGCAATACTTCTTCTTTTAATAAATAGTTTTCAAAATTTATTAAAGGGTCTTTTAGCTTCCATTCATCAAACAAATGAGGTGGAACATATTTTACACCCGATGCCTCTTCATGTCCGCGCATTCTAAAGGTGGTACATTCTAACAAAATCGGACGGGGGTTATAGCGCAAACTAGTGGCAAGTTCTTGTATAGTATGGTAAACCTCTAATATATTATTTCCATCAATCCTGCGACCTTCTATACCATAACCAAAAGCCTTGTCTGATAGGTAATTGCATCGGTATTGTTCATTATTTGGGGTTGATAGCCCGTAACCATTGTTTTCAATCAAAAAAATAACAGGCAAGTCCCATACCGCCGCAATATTTAGGGCTTCATGAAAATCGCCTTCGCTGGTAGCACCATCACCGGTATAAACAAGAGTAGCGCATTTACGTTTGCTCAGTTTATCGGCAAGGGCAATACCATCAGCCAAAGCCAATTGTGGCCCCAGGTGTGAAATCATGCCTAATATTTTATATTCCTGCGTGCCAAAATGGAAGGAGCGATCGCGTCCTTTTGTAAAGCCCGATGCCTTGCCTTGCCATTGGGCCAAAAGCCGCGAAAGCGGAATTTCGCGTGTGGTAAAAACCCCCAAATTGCGGTGCATAGGTAGTATGTATTCATCAGGATTCATGGCCAGTGTACTCCCTACGGCAATAGCTTCCTGACCTATACCCGAAAACCATTTGCCAATAAGACCCTGACGCAAAAGCACCAACATTTTCTCCTCAATAAGTCTGGGCCAAAGTAGTTTTTTATAAAAATCGAGTAATTGGTTATTACTTAGGTTTTTTCTTTCGAAAATCATAAAACAAAACTAAGGAAGTTTTTGGAATTAGTATAGGGCTTAGAATTTTGAAAACTGAGGAAAGTTATTGAGAATTTAAAAAGTAAGTAATACCGTTTAAAATAAAACCCCCTAACACTCGCTGCCAGGGGATTATAACTTAAACCTTATCACAATTAGAAACTCTAGAAGTTTGTGATACAAATATAATATTTGATTTAATTAATAACAAATCAACATAAAATAAAAATTTAAAAAATGCTTATAATATAATTATAAACACTTATAGATAATATTTGTCCAGATTTGATAAAAAGAATGGTGGATGTAAAAAAATCTATTTAAGAAGATTAATAGGTTTATTATCAACTTTCTATAAAATGTACTTTAGAAAGATCTCTTAAAACCCAAAATGCTTACAGGGGGAGTAAAAGAATTTTTGAATCAAAATTAAATGATAGTTTATTAGGTTAAATGCCCAATACAATATCATTTTTATTCCTTTTGATAAACAATTATAAATAGATTTGCTTTTCGGAATTCAACGAGGATCTTATACATGGAATATTGCTATGGAAAGCCTACCTGGATGATAAATTTTGACAACACAAATAAATGAAACGTAAACCACTGTTTTTTTTAATATTGGCAGCAGTTATTGCCATTGCAGCTACTACGCACGACTATTTTTTATTGCCTGAATCATTTTTTTTGCATAAAGGTGATAAATTAAACCTCCACCTTATTGAAGGAGACGAATTTAGCGGACAAAATGAATTGAGTTTTTTACACAGAAAAACGACCAAGTTTGTGTTGTACCAAGGCAGTAAGAAAATTGATTTGTCTGTTTTGGCTAAAGATAGCAGCAAGAATTTGGTTGATTATAATATGGACATTACGGGGCAAGCCTTATTGGATATGAACCGCAGTACCGAATACAGTGATGCATCGCGCGATAATTTTGCTGAATTTTTAAGTAATCAGGGTTATGATAAACTGGCCGAAAAAGTTAAAACAGGTAACCAATTTAGGTTGAAGGAAAAGCATACCCGTTATTTAAAAACTTTGGTATCTGTTGATAACCATGATGGTAACGCATATGAAAAAGACCTGAACGATGATTTTGAAATTATTTTAAAAGACAACCCCTACAACAAAAAATATGGCGATGATATGTCGGCAAGGGTGAAATTTAAGGGGAAGCCTGCCGGCAATTTGAAGGTTAATGTATATATTAAAGGTCTTACCGGTAATGTGTATCCGCAAACGCTAACCACTGATAATAGAGGAGAGTTTACCTTTACCATGAGCCGTGAGGGTATTTACATGCTCCGTGCCGCTATAATTGTACCAACAACTGATAAGGATGCCGATTTTGTAAGCTGGTGGGCCTCATTTACCTTCCCGTTTAGTAGTAATGACGACGCCTTAAATACTTACAAAGAATTTGGCTTTGGAAACAAGCATTAGTAATGATCAGAAAAGGCCTAATTAATAATAAATAGGCCTTTTCTGATTTAATTAACGCTCATTCAACTCTATCTTTTTCTGCCCACTGTTCAGAAAACGACTTCTCGGCAACTACCGGCATTGTTCTGGTGCTTCCCCATGATTTTTTAAAGAATTTTTTGAGTAACCAATTTTTTGTTTTGCCTTTAAAATAATCAGTTAATTTTCTGCTCAACATACTTATTTTCCATACCTTCCAGCCAAACTTTTCTGTGGAAGTGATTAGGCCATGGGTAACAGCATCACGGCGATTGAGTAAAAGCATTTTGTGAATATCAATTTTTACCGGACAAACCTCTGTACATTTTCCGCATAAACTGGAGGCATAGCTTAAATGTTTAAACTCCTCCATACCGTTTAAGTGCGGCGAGATAATTGAACCTATAGGGCCGCTATAAGTGGTTTCGTAAGTATGGCCGCCTATATTTTTATATACCGGGCATCCATTTAAACAGGCACCACACCTAATGCAATATAAACCCTGTCTTTGCTCGCGTTGGGCAAGCAAGTTGGTACGGCCATTATCTAAAATAATCACATACATTTCTTCTGGGCCATCGGTTTCATTTGTTTTACGAGGACCGCTTAAAATAGTATTATAAACGGTTATATTTTGCCCTGTACCATGGGTAGCAAGCATGGGCCAAAACATATCCAAATCGGCCATCGAAGGTATTATTTTTTCAATACCGGTTATGGCGATATGTATTTTAGGGAAAGTAGTGGTTAAACGGGCGTTACCTTCGTTTTCGCTAATGGTAATGCTTCCGGTATCAGCAATTAAAAAGTTGGCGCCAGTAATGCCAGCATCAGCTTGTAGGTATTTTTCGCGTAGTAATTCGCGAGCTTTCAGTGTTAATTCTTCGGGGGTAGCATTAATGGGGGTGCCAAAATGCTCATTAAATAGTTTGGCAATATCACCCTTACTCAAATGCATGGCCGGAGTAACTATATGATAAGGTCTCTCACCTAGTAATTGAACAATGTATTCGCCCAAATCGGTTTCGAGCGATTCAATATGGTGATGTTCTAAAAATTCATTCAGTTGAATTTCTTCGGTAACCATTGATTTTGATTTTACAACGGTTTTAACATTGTGCTTGTTAAATATCTTTAATATTTCGGCATTTGCCTCCTCAGCATTATTGGCCCAAATTACCTTGCCACCCCGACGCTGAAAATTGGTTTCAAACTCAAGCAAATACTTGTCGAGGTTTTCCATCACCCGCCATTTTATAACATGGCCTTTTTTCTTGATGTTCTCGAGGTTAATGATTTTTGATAAACCACGCTCTACAGCCGCATCATATCGCCCAATATTAAAATTAATAATACGGCGGTGACCCATATCAAAGGCCTTCTTTTCGGAAGCAACCAGGAATTCATCAGCAGCTGTTGACATGTAACAAAGTTAATGATTCCGTTAAAAATAAACCATCAACATTTAAAATAACTATTACAAAGAGTTACGGGATATTAAGTAAACGAAATGAGCAATATAAATTAAGCGATATGCTGGTTATGTAATTGGGTAATTATTTCAAAAACTTTATTCCCAAGGTTACCTTTTCGGGTACACCACTCGTATTGCCTATCCATGCTGGTCCGGTTTTTACTAAATCAATTGACTTTTTATCGGCGACATCATTTAGACTTTCTATAATTTTAATATTGCTAATATTTCCGTCATGGTCAACATCAAAACCTATTTTAACTACACCCGCAATGCCTACTGTAAAAGTTTCGCTAGCTTTTAAATATCTTCTATAGTTGCCCCATCCTATTTTTGGGTGGGAGCGTTTAAGGGTTGATTCACCTTCGTTTATCTTTTTGTTATAATCAACCACAATAACTTCGGCCAGTGCATTATTTACCGGGTTGAGTTCAATTTTCTTTAACGAATCTTTATTGGCTACACTTACCTGTTTGCTTTCATAGCCTAAATATCCTACCACAATTTTATCACTGGCGGCATTGGTTTTTATGGTAAATGCCCCTTTATCATCGGTTACAGTTTGGTTGCTTGTTCCGGTAACTTTTACAATTGCTCCCACCACAGGGAAGCCTCCATCTTTTCCAACTACCTTGCCGCTTATAATTGCATTATCAGATAATAAATTACTGTTATTAATACCATCATACGTCAATGGAGATTTTGTTACGCCATCTGCTTTGCTTTGCAATACCTGATTTAAGGGCGCTGGCTGCTTTTTTGGCGCGGCTACTTTAGCAAGGCTTGCCTGTTGCTCTTCTTTACGCGCAACCATATCCATTACTATCATTTCGTTCAATGGGGTAGAATCTTTTAAAGTGGTAGTGTTTTTATAAACTATACTTTTATCAGATGCCGAAACCGGGGGCGATGTTGGAAAAAAATTGGATGTTTGCATCTTCTCTTTTTTCTTTTTTACAGATACTAATTCCTTATTGTCCAATGATTCGAATTCCCCTTTAACTTTAAGCCCATCATTTTTATCAGCATTAGTTTTTGATTTCGAAATGGTTTTTCGCAAAACCATTTTTTGAATTGTATCTGCTTTTTCAGCTTTTGAATTTGATTGTACTGGTGCAGGCACATTGCTGGCAAGTCTTTTCTCCTGGTTGTTATTGCTCCTAAACCAAAATATAACAAGCACACTCATAAGCAATACCAACGAAGCAGCAATACTCAACATCCTCCAAGGAATAATGCGCCCTTTTACCGGGTTAACTCTTTTAAGTAACCTTTGCTTAATATCCGCCAAATTACTTTCATGATTTGAAGCAATATTTTCATACCCCTCCATAGCCTCCATTAAAAATGGATCACGTTGCGCCTGCATTTCCAGTTGATGCATAGCTTTTGCATCCAGCTCGCCGGCATGGTATTTTATAATTTGCAATATGTCAATCTTTTCCTCAGGCACTTTCTTTCTCCAAACAAATTTTAAGGTTGCGTTTCCCGTTTTGTATATAGCTTTTAACTTCGTTTAAATTAAAACCAGTAATTGCAACAATTTCTTTATAACACTTTTCTTTTAAGTAAAACAAATCAATGCTTTGCTTTTGGGCTTCAGCTAGTCGCTCAATACATCCCTCTAATGCTTTATAGGCGGCTTCCCGATTACTATCTTCATGATGCACAAATGGAACAAATTCCATAAAGTCATCCAAATTAACCACTTCCACTTTTTTTTCTTGTCGCAGCTGCATCAGGCAATAATTTCTGCTCAGTACATATAGCCAGCTCTGAAAGTTTTCTATATTATGCAGTTTAACCTTGGTTATTAAACTTTCAAAAATTCCCATTACAGCATCCTTAGCCAATTCTTCGTCCTTTAAATACTTCAAACAAACGCCGAATACCAAGGGCATCTTTTTTTCGTACAAATTCCCCAAAATAACCAAATCGCCACTATCACGGTAGCTGCTTAACAATTGCTGGTCGTTAATTTCGGTATGCTGCTTGTTCTTTTTAAAAAAGTTCATTTTGGGGTGGCAAAAATATATTTTTTAAATCACTTATTAAAATAACAGCGCTTTTAAACGTATTAAAAATGAAGCTTTTAGTTTATTTATTGTAGGTGAGTGCTGAGTTGTGATTAGGTAGTTGTAAATGTTGGTCATTAAAGTTTAATTGGGGTTTATGTAAAACTTGGTTAAAGCTTCACCCCTACACCCTTTGTTTGCTAACAAGCCAAATTGGATGCTCGATGAGTTTTTTTATTGACGGGTACTTAAAAAGACATTTTCGGTGTTCGGTAGCTGAAAGCACTAGGCATTATTTAATTTCGAATGGTGGAATTATATACTTTAGAAAAATTATTAAAGAACCCAAATCTAACGCCCGCTCCTCTGGGTAGTGCGGGGGTAAGCCCAAAACCTTCTATTAATAATTACACGTTATTATTTTTATTTTTACCACCGAAATGCAAATAAGAAACAAAATATACTTCGCATCCGATTTTCATTTAGGTAGTGGCTCCTATTTAAGTAGCAGGGAAAGGGAAGATGCAATTATAAGGTGGTTGAATGAAGTGAAAGCGGATGCAGCCGAGTTGTTTCTAATGGGAGATGTTTTTGATTTTTGGTTCGAATATAAAACGGTGGTGCCTAAGGGTTATATACGCTTTTTGGGCAAATTGGCCGAATTGAGTGATGCGGGCATAAAGCTATTCATGTTTAAAGGCAACCACGACATGTGGATGTTTGATTACTTTGTGAACGAGTTTGGTGTAACCATTATAAGCGATGAATTGGAAATTACACGTAGTGGAAAAACATTTTATCTGCACCATGGTGACGGCCTTGGCCCCGGAGATGCGTTTTATAAGGTTTTAAAAAGGTTTTTTAGAAGCAATTTTTGCCAATGGTTATTTGCCCGTATCCACCCGAACTTAGGCGTTGGTATAGCTAATTATTGGTCGACCAAAAGTAGGAAAAGTCAGAAAAAAGCGGCCGAGTACGTAAAAAAGGAGCAAGAATGGCTTATTATTTATAGCAACGAGTTAATAACAAGCCGTGAAATTGATTATTTAATATTTGGTCACCGTCATATACCTATGGATGTTGAACTAGCCAATAATAGCCACTACATTAATTTAGGCGAATGGCTGTTTTATAAAAGTTACGCTGTTTTTGATGGTGAAACTGTTACACTAAAATACTTTGAACCGGCATAGCATTATTTGCAAACCGTATTATTATTTAAATGCAATAAAATAAAGCCGTACCTTTTTATTTACTTTGCTGCTAATTTTTAATGAATGATTAGAAAAGTACTCAATAAATATTTTTTCCGCACATTTTTTGTTGCCTTGTTGCCATTTAGCAATTGCTTTTTTGCCCATGCGCAAGCAACATTAAAAACTTACAGTAGTATTAACATTGCCGATAATAAGACTTCGGCAAAGGGATTGAGTGCGCAAGGAATAATACAGCAATTTTTTAAAACCTATAAAATAGATGGCACAAGTAAGGCTATTACTTACCTGTTTAGTACAAATAAGTTATTTACTGATACCGCTCAAATAGCGGAGTTAAAAAGAAAGATGGAAGTTTTGCGCCAATCTGTTGGCGAATACATAGGTAATGAGTTGATTTCGCAAAAAAACGCAGGAAAATCATTGTATTACTTTAGCTATTTGGTGAAATTTGACGAACAACCGGTACATTTTACCTTTATGTTTTATAAGCCTAAAAATGAATGGGTATTATACCATTTTAAGTTTGATGCCGATTTGGATGCCGAACTTGAACAAGCAGGAAAGGTTAAATAATTATTATTAAAAGAATACTACAAATGGAAACATCGAACGTAAAAGATTGCAATGGTAACCCGCTTTTTGAAGGCGACTCGGTTTCGCTTATAAAAAGTTTAAAGGTTAAAGGTGCATCTACCACGCTGAAACAAGGCACTACAGTAAAAAAAATCAGGCTCACTGATAACGATGAGGAGGTTGATTGTAAAATTGACGGTATGAGTATTGTTTTGAAAACCTGTTTTTTAAAAAAGAAATAATAAATAAAATGGAAAAGAAATTAAGAACAAAGCTTATCCTGCAATCATTGATATTTGTGATATTTTTAGTGTTTACCATATATCGCACCTATCGCAGCGTAGTTGAACAAAATACACTGCATATTTTTACTTCGGGGGTAGGCATTGTAATAAGCATTGTTGGTATATACATTATGCTGAGTCCGATTTTCAAAAAAAATAAAAACAACGATTTTTTTAATTAAGACACCTCAATTGTATATAATTGCCTATGAAACTATTTTTTAGCAGTTTAAAAGACAAGGAAAACAGGAAATTATTTGGCGCAAGCGTGCTTTTTTTACTTTTTTTTGTACTAGCCCTAATAAGCATTATCCACGGATTTCAAAATGATGAAAAATGGCGAATCGCGGTAGGTGCAATGGGTGCATTGGTTTGTGCCTTCCTATTTTATGTATCGATTACTGCTTTACAAAAAAAATAAAAACGCCGGAACCTATTCAATTGCCTAAAACTAAGAAGAAGAAATAGAGGGTTAATTTCTTTTACTATGGTTAAAGGAAATAATGAGCCATGATATAATCTAAAGTTTGAAGCTAAT
>CAIYNX010000035.1 GCA_903927645.1 uncultured Mucilaginibacter sp. | reverse complement strand
CAACTCGGTTTTTGAATTATGCAGAACGCTGAATGCCAATGAGGCCTATGATGCTGCCATTAGGGGATATGAATACCTGCTTACAAAAGGGAAGGAAGCCGATTTATATATTCCGGCTAAGATAGAATTGCTGAATACCAAAAACTTAAAAATTACCCTAAATAAATATACCAAGGATGATTTGATAGCGCTTGAAAAAGATTATGAAGTTTTGCTCAATGAATTTGGTAAAAAAAACAGCACCGTTTTTGCTATTCAAAAACTAGCTAATTTGAAAGCTTTTAAGCTTCATAAACTTAAAGAGGCTCAAACCTTACTGGAAGAAGCAATTAAAATTCCTGATTTAAGACCCTCGTTACTTGCTACTTGTAAGCTCGATTTGGGTGATATTTTATTACTCAATAACCAACCTTGGGACGCAACTTTACTCTACAGTCAGGTAGAAATTGATTTCAAAAATACCATTGTTGGTCAGGATGCAAAATACCGAAATGCCAAACTAGCTTATTATACAGGCGACTTTGTTTGGGCCAAAGGGCAATTGGACGTATTAAAAGCGGCAACCTCGCAATTAATAGCCAATGATGCCCTTAACTTATCATTACTTATTGGGGATAATATGGTTGTTGATAGTACAGGGAAAGCATTGAAAATGTATGCACAGGCCGATTTATTGTTATTTGCCGAAGAACCTGAAAAGGCACTACTAATTTTGGACAGCATTGGTAAAAAGTATCCCTTAAATTCATTAACCCCCGATATCATCATGGCCAAAGCAAGGCTACTCATATTGCAAAAAGATTATGAAGGCGCCGTTAAGCAACTTAAAATTATCGCTGCAGATTACAGCACCAGTTTGTGGGCCGATGATGCTAATTTTATGCTAGGCGATTTGTACGAAAACCAACTATTAGACAAGGAGCAGGCCAAATTTTATTACCAAAAAATTATTACAAACTTTGCTGGCAGCTTGTTTATAAACGAAGCACGTAAAAGGTTTAGGGTTTTGAGAGGGGATAAAAATGAGGTGGCTTCCTAGGGTTATCTATGATAATACAATCTCTATAAATGAGTATACTACGATACAGAACTTTGCTTTAGCATTTATAACAAAAAATCATAATTGCAAAGCCGGAAAACCCGGTAATAATGCTCACGATGAATATCCTGATTAAAAATGGAAGAAAATATTTGGTTTGGTTTAATAAAAGTTGAAGCTGTAAACGGCAATATTGACTTAGGGAATGCAATTGGAGCTTATGTTAATGTCGCATATTTGGCCAATAATAAGGAAGATTTTATTAAAACTTTAGAGAAATCCTTTAGAAGTTTCGACTTTAAGGTTCTTGAAATTGAAGATATTGAAAGAGGAGACAATTTATTCATAGAAAACCCAGAAACTGCTGAAAAACTTGTTCTCCTAAACCAAATAAGAGATGGTGATAGCCAAGCATGGGGGACTTTTTATACTTATACATCTATTTAGGAAACATACCCTCGCTCCTACAAGAGACCTTTACTTAGTTTTTTTGGACTTCGCGGCATAGGCATAGCAACCCCTCATTTCAAAAAACAAAAATTATCCAACCTAAAATACTAATTTTACGCCGATGATTATTTTAAATGATACCGTAATAGTTGAAGAAACTATACACCAAGAATGGCTGCAATGGTTATATGATACGCATATACCGGCGGTAATGGCTACTGGCTGTTTCGAATCGTTTCAGGTGCTTACTGTTATTGACTCGCCAAATGAAGGAGCTACTTATTGTGTGCAATACCATACTCCGAGCCTAGAATATTTCAATAAATTTTACAGCAACCATTTTCATAAGCTACAAGCTGTGCAAAATGAGCTATTCGAAAATAAATTTGTATTGTTCAATACCTTGATGGAAACTGTAGAGCGAGCATGAAAATTACAGAAACAAATATAAGTGGACTACTGATTATTGAACCTCGTATTTTTAATGACGATCGAGGTTATTTTTACGAAAGCTATAACAAAAGTAAATTTACCGATATAGGTATAGCTGTTGATTTTGTGCAGGATAACCAATCCTTTTCGCAAAAAGGAACCTTGCGGGGTTTACACGGGCAAGCTGCACCCTTTGCCCAAGGTAAATTGGTTAGGGTAATAAAAGGACGGGTAATTGATGTTGCTGTTGATATTAGGAAAGGTTCTCCTACCTATGGTCAATATTTTTCGATTGAATTAAGCGAAAAAAACAAATTACAGTTTTGGATACCCGAAGGGTTTTTGCATGGCTTTGTTACTTTAGAAGACGATACTATTTTTACTTACAAGGTAAACAACTATTACGATAAAGCTTCCGAGATTGGTGTAAAATGGAACGATCCTACCCTTGCCATCAATTGGCAAATTGATGAAAGCGAAGTGCTTTTATCGCCAAAGGATGAAGTTTTGCCTTTGTTTAGTTCCTTTGTTAGTCCGTTTTAAATGGTAATCTGGAATTGCTATTAAGTTTGCTTGCAATAATTAGGCGAGCGCGTTATTAATAAATTCATTTAAGGGGGCTATCCTTTTGCAAATGCTTGCAACCATGGCTGGTGCGGTGCTTTCCATTAATTCGGCTTCTGTTAAATTATGCAAGGCCACAAAGCTTTTAAGCTTCAGCAATTTAATATTTTCATTATCGGCACTATATTCCTTTGGGAGGTTTTTAAGTTGATCTTGCGTTGTAAAATCGCCAAACAGCTTAACAAATTCTTTATCCTCAATAATAGCTTTCAATGTTTGTCCGTTATAATCAATTTCTTGTCTTATAGCCTTTAAATGGTCGGCCTGAGGCATCCAATACCCTCCGGCAATAAAACTATTGCCCGAAGCTAAGTGTAAAAAATATTCAGCCCTGCCAGCTTTTTGCCCATGTGTTGGAATACTGATACCAAAGTTAGTTTTATAGGGTGTTTTGTCTTTGCTAAACCTAATGTCGCGATAAATGCGCATAATGCATTTTTTAGCTTCCAATTCTTTGTCAAGCTGTGGGTCAATTTTCTGAAGTTCCTTTATAAATTCGGCAGTAAAATCAATCACATTTTCGCGCGCGGCTTCATAGCGGTCTTTATTGGCCATAAACCATTCGCGGTTATTATTTTCGGTAAGTTCTTTTAAAAAACTAAAGGTATGGGGTTGAATCATCGTTATCTAAATTAGGCTGATAATGAATTTTAGGCGATAACCAATATAAAAGAAACACCCTCGAATACCTAAAGTTTAAGGGTGCAAGCAAAAAACTACCCAGCAACAGTACAATTACATATAACCAAGGCGAACTTGTATTATGGGTAAAGGTATAAGTAGCCAGTGCAAGCCCCAAGGCTTCGCCTACGTTTAAGGCATAACTTACATACATTGCCGCGTAAAAATATCCGGGCTCAATTTCAAAATGAAAGTTGCAATGCGGACAATTAACATTTATTTTATTGGCACCAACATTATAAGGCCCACCGCTAAACATATCTCCGCGTCTGCAACGAGGGCATTTGGTATGTAACATTGCCCATGATTTGGAAGTTGTAGCCATTGGTTTGGTGATTATTTAATTTAAAAAATAATATTAGTTCATGTTCAGTTTATGTTCGCGCATTTCGAGCTGAACATTTTTACGACGGTATTTTTTATACCATACGTAACCGCCTATACCACCAGCCAAATAAGGAGCAGCTAATAAAAACAATATACCGTTATTTAAGCCCTTTGCTGTTGAAGCTCCACCATTTTTAGCATTCGATTCGATAGAGGCAGCACATTGCGCACACTGTGATAAAGCAGGTTTCACCCAGTAGCCAAGGCAAAAAAACATAATAATTACAGTTCCTTTAATCCAATTTTTCATTGTTCAAATTTAATTATTTTTAATGTCTCCACTACTGGTGGATTTGATTTTAGGCCTAAAACTTTAAAAATGATAATAGGGTGATATCATCATATAAACTATAACCCCTGTAACGGTAACATAGAGCCAAATTGGGAAAGTCCAGCGGGTAAGCTTTTTATGCTTCTCAACCTCCATTTTTAATCCCCTGTAAAAACTTAATAAAATAAGTGGCAAAACACCAGCTGCCAAAATAATATGCGAAATCAGGATAACGTAGTAAACGTAGCGTATGTTTCCGGTTGCAGCAATCTCTGAGGCAGATAATTCGCCGTTTCCATCCAAATCGCCATATTTTGTTTCGGGTGCTAAATAATGAAACAAGATGTACGAAACCAAAAATAAAGATGAAAGGCAAAAAGCAGTAATGTTTATCCGTTTATGGGTTTGAATCAAGCCTTGCTTTATAAAATACAAGGAAGCAATCAACAAAATACTGCAAGTACCATTTAACACCGCGTTTATTAATGGAAGAAAATGTGTAAAGGTAGGCACAACAGCTGGCGCAGGAATGATATGCCTATTCAAAATCAAAACAACCGCAAAAACAAAAATAGATATGGCGGCAACAAATCGGAATATAAATTTATCTGTCATTATAAAAGTAAATAAGTATATTTAAATATGAATTAATGATGTTTTAAAAGATGTTTAACCACCTCATTTAGGGCATTTGCCAAAACAATTAATAAAGCGAAACGTCCTTGTTTAGCAATACTTCTGTAATCAATACCTTTATTTCATCATTTAGGGTGCTTACCTCGGCTGTAGAAGCGCCTTTGTAATAGCCTCGAATATGTTTGTTCGGATCGATCAAAATAAGCTGATCGCTATAGTCGAATTCGTTTTTTCCGGTTTGTAAGGCATTCACTAAAAAACCCTTACGAGCCAGGTTGTATATGGTTGCAGTATCGCCAGTTAAAAACAATCTGTTAGGATGTGCTCCAAACTGCTTTTCATATTTCTTTAATGCCGAAACCGAATCGTTTTTAGGGTCGACAGTGATAGAAACAAAGCAGATGTTTTTATTTTTTGTGTAATCGGGCAAAAGCTTATTAATATTATCGTTCACCAAACCACAAACAGTGGGGCAATGTGTATAAAAAAAGTTAGCGATAACAATTTTATCCTTAAAGGTACCTAATGATACCTTTTGCCCATTTTGATCAATCAAATCAAAATCAATTATTGAATGATGTATGGTATCAGGTATTACCTTCCCATGTACCTTATGGAATGTTTTGGCTACCGTTCTGGGTCCAAAATAAGCCAATGGTACATAATGGTTTTTACCTTGCGAGGTTAGTAAATAATATAAAAATCCCGGCACAATTAATACAAGTGCCAGGATTACTATTTTTTTTATAATGTTGGCTTTATTCATTATAGCCAATAATTACCCTAACAATGTCTTTCGTAAATCAATCCAATAATGACTTTCGTTGGTAAGCACCAAAATTAAACCAATTATAAATAGTATCGGTAAGATGATAGCCATTGCGAAACCAATTTTTTCGAACTTAAGGTGCATAAAATATGCAACTATAAAAAATGCTTTTAATAAGGTTAGCAATATATAAAATGGATTAACAATGGGTTGCCAAATTAAATGCCTTGGCACTAATACCAATGCTACAAAAAACTCTAGCGCTGTTATCCCGAGTAAAATAAAAAAGACGTTAACAATTTTCTTTTTGGTCATTGTTTCGTGCTCAGCGGGATGACCTACTTCATCGGTGTGCACATTTGTAGTTTCAGACGACATATATTTTATTGAGTTAATTTATCAAACTAAGTAAAAGAAAGTAAATACAAATACCCATACCAAATCAACAAAGTGCCAGTATAGGCCAATTTTTTCAACCATTAAATAACTACCGCGTCTTTGGTATGTTCCTGCCAAAACGTTTATGGTGATGATAATATTAATAATTACACCAGAGAATACGTGAAAACCGTGGAAGCCTGTGATAGTAAAAAACAAGTTTGCAAATTGTTGTGATGAATGCTGTTGTTGCAATAATGGAACTCCCTGTTTAAAAAACTCTTGTAGTGTTTCTTTATTCGGGATATGTCCCCACCAAAAACCTTCACCATGTAAGTGTGTCCATTCTAAAGCTTGACAACCTAAAAACATTAAGCCACCAACAATGGTTAGCAACATCCAGTTAACAACTTCTTTTTTAGCATTACGATGACCAGCCTCAACTGCCAATACCATAGTAACAGAACTGAGGATGAGGATTAAAGTCATTAAACCCACAAATACCAATGGAGCGTCTTTTTCAATTAAACCGGGAAATGATTGAAATACCAAAGATGGTGCAGGCCATACTGCCGAGCTAAACCTTAAGGCGCCATAAGAAATTAATAACGATGAAAAAGTAAATGCATCCGAAAGGAGAAAAAACCACATCATTATTTTACCATATTCGGCTTCAAAAGGTGAATGCCCTCCCGACCATGGCGTTGATTTTATTTCATCAATCTGTTGTGTTGCTACTGTACTCATTTATTCCTGGTATTATTTTGTTAATTCTGGTTCAAAAGTAAAAAAACATAAAGATATATCCATATAATATCTAGAAAATGCCAAAAAATAGATGTCATTTCCATTCTATACAGATTTTTAACTTGCGGGATGTTTGTATAAGCACCTCTAATTGCAAATAAAAGTACTATAAGCGCCCCTAATATATGCAATAAATGCATACCTGTAAATACATAAATGAAAGTTCTTGATGCGTTAGGGCCTACAAAATAAACACCCATTTGATAGGTTAAAATATACCAAGCATAAATTTGAATAACCAAAAAAACGATGCCTAAAAAAAAGGTTACCAATAAAAACAGTTTTTGTTTTTCAAACTGAAGTTGTTTAGCAGCTTTTGAAGCTAAAAAAAGCGTTAAACTGCTAATAATGATAACTATTGTACTATAAATAAATGCAGTGGGCATTTTTACGTCAAGGGCATGCCCTTTTTGTCCGCTGTAAACAATAAACCCGCTGGTGAGCGCTGCGAAAAGCATAAAAGATGTAAATATGAAAATCCACATACTAAATTTTTTCGCGCCAAGGTTCACCCTGTCTTCCTGTTGAATTTGTGTCATAATCATTTTCCTTTTCCTATAAAATCAAACAAAAACATTAACTGTACCACCGGTAAATATATAAATGAAGCATACATTAACCATTTTGCCGATGTAATTTGCAGTGAGCGCATAAGCTCAAAAGCTAAATATAAAAAAGCAATCCCAAGGCCTAATGATATTGATCCTACGTAATACCCGCCATAACCTAAATAGGTTGGTAAAAAACTTATGGGTATCAATATTATTGTTGTGATAAAAATTATCACCGCACTTGTTAAATCGCGTTTTCCGGTGGGCAATAGCCTAAACCCGGCTAATTTATAATCATCATCCAACACCCAGGCTATTGCCCAAAAGTGCGGAAACTGCCATACAAACTGAATTCCAAATAAAATAAGCGCCAATGCATCAATTTTACCATGCGAAGCCACATAACCAATAAGTGGTGGTAAAGCACCCGGTATAGCTCCTACAAAAACCGCTATAGGCGATTTTCTCTTCAATGGTGTATAGGCAAATGCATATAATAATATTGAAAAAACTGAAAGTAAGCCTGTTAATAAATTCAATGAGCCTAATAAATAGGTACCTGCAATTCCCATAAACAGTCCTAAAACCAAACCCTGCCCTGTATTCATCCTTCCGGTTGGGAAAGGTCTGTCGGCAGTGCGTTTCATCAACTTATCCAGGTCTTTTTCAATAATTTCATTAAAGCAATTGGCTGCAGCGGTTACTAAAAAACCACCTACAATCAATTTTACCCAATTACCCCATGCTATTGTGCCACCATCAACCTTATTTCCTATTAAAAAAGATATTGAAGCCGAAAAAACAACCAAAAATGTGAGCCTTAACTTAATTAATTTCTTAAAATCGCTCCAATTCATCTGCGGCCCCCTTGTAAATTAACAGGTTTATAAAGGTTAAGCATCAAATAAAACTGCGTACCAAATAGTACTGTTGATATCAATATATGAATAGCTTGCGCAGTTGGTGGTAATGACCAATATGATAAAAATATACCCGTTACAATTTGTAACACAATCATTAATACCGCAAAACTCATTAATTGCTGTTGTATTGAATGTTTAGTAAAAAACTTGCGAACTAGCAAGAACAAAGCTACATTGGTAATAAAGATAATAATCGATGTGCTGCGGTGATCCTCAAAAATTGAGCCAATGCTGTTAATCCAATCATCGCGATAAGCCCCTTGCAATCTGGCAGAAACAGCATCAATTTTTTCTCTTACTTCGGTACCAAAAACTATTTGTACGATAGTGATTATTAAAGCAAATAAGGATAATAACCAAGTAGGTACATTTTTATCTACAGTTTGTTTACCATAAATTTTTACAATAAAGTAGGTGGCTATGCTAATGGCCAAAATAGCAATGGCAAGCAACATATGTATGGTAACTATAATAGGCACCAAATTGGTTGAAACTACAATAGCACCCAACCAGGCCTGCACCATAACTATTACCACATTGGCAATACTTAATATTGGCACCCATTTGTTTTCTATTTTGTAGCTAAAAGAGTAAATTGCGGTAAGCAATAATAGGATCCCCGAAATAGCTCCTATTAACCTGTTGATGTATTCAGTCCAAGTTTTGAAAGCATTAAACTCTTCCGGTTCCAATATTGATTTATCTTCACGTATGCGACGAGCAAATTGTTCATTACCAAAAAAGTCGAGCATTTTGGCAAATCGTTGATTTTTGGCCAGTCGTATGCTTACATATTTCTGCTTATAATCAGCCGGTAATTGACTGCTATTGGTAGGCGGTATATATTGCCCAAAACATTTAGGCCAATCAGGACAGCCCATTCCAGACCCTGTACTACGTACAACACCACCTGCAAGTATTAAAATAAAAAGCAGGATAACGGTAGCAGCATTAATTTTTTGAAACCTAATTTTGGACGAGTAATTACTCATTTGCGAAATTTTCTTAAAAAAATAAGTATTATAACCTATTTTTAAAATTAAAGTCCCTAATCCTAAGGGTTAAGACCATGTATTAATACCTATACACAAAACTTAAAACTCAGGATTAAAGACTTCTTTATAAAAACCCAAACCTTAAAAGTATTGAGGCAATAGTAAATTATTTTACCGGCTCGTTAGCTTTATGAGTAGCGGTCCATTTATTGTATTCTTCCAAACCACCCGGATTATCTTCAAAATCATGCGGTAAATTAGAACTCATGGTTTGAGAGAATGGTACTGTTTGTTGAATAAAGTCTTCTTCCGATCCTGGCTTGCTATAATCATAAGCCCAACGGTATACTGTTGGTAATTCACCCGGCCAATTGCCGTGTAGGTGTTCAATTGGGGTAGTCCATTCCAAAGTATTTGCATTCCATGGATTTTGCACTGTTTTCTTGCCCCAAAAAATTGAATGAATAAAATTATAAGCAAAAGCTAATTGAGCAACACCTGATAACATGGCAGCCCAGGTAATAAATACATTAACGGTTAACCATTTATTCCATGAAGGAAATTCGGTAAAGGCATAATAACGACGAGGAACGCCATCAAGACCCATAAAGTGCATTGGGAAAAATACCATATATGCACCGGCAAATGTTAGCCAAAAGTGTAAATAACCCAATCTTTCATCCATCATGCGACGGAACATTTTAGGGAACCAATGGTAAACACCGGCAAGCATACCAAATATTGCAGCCGAACCCATTACCAAGTGGAAGTGAGCAACTACGAAATAGGTATCGTGCAAGTTTACGTCTAAGGCTGCATTTCCTAAAAATATACCTGTTAAACCACCTGAGATAAAGAAAGAAACCATTCCGATTGCGAACAACATAGCAGGTGTAAACCGAATATTGCCTCTCCATAAAGTTGCTAACCAGTTGAAAGTTTTAACAGCCGATGGTACAGCAATAATTAATGTTGTAATCATGAAAACACCACCAAGAAATGGATTCATACCAGTTACAAACATGTGGTGACCCCATACAATAAATGATAACAAGGTGATACCTATCAGAGAGTAAACCATTGCATGGTAACCAAAAATAGGTTTACGTGAATTTACAGATAGTACCTCAGATGAAATACCCATTGCTGGCATTATAATGATATACACCTCAGGGTGACCCAAAAACCAGAATAAATGCTGGAACAATATAGGGCTACCACCTTCATAAGGCTGTACTTGACCATTTAACACAATATCAGACAAGTAAAAACTTGTACCAAAGCTACGATCGAAAATCAATAAAACTACACCGGCAACCAAAACAGGGAAGGCTAAGACACCAAGTATGGCTGTTAAAAACAATGCCCATACGGTTAATGGCATCTTCCATAAATCCATACCTTTGGTACGCATGTTTAGTACGGTGCTGATGTAATTTATACCACCCATTAATGAAGAGGCTATAAATAAAACCATGCTTATTAACCACAAAGTCATACCCTCTCCTGATCCAGGCATGGCTTTAGGTAAAGCAGATAAAGGAGGATATACTGTCCAACCACCGCTTGCAGGGCCTTTTTGTACTAAAAAGGATGAAACCATTACCACTGATGCTAAAAAGAAGAACCAATATGATAACATGTTAACAAATGGAGAGGCCATATCGCGGGCTCCTATTTGAAGAGGAATTAATAAGTTGGCAAAAGTACCGCTCAAGCCGGCTGTTAATACAAAGAATACCATGATAGTACCATGGATAGTTACCAGCGACATATAAAAATCGGGACTAATGCGTCCTTGAGGAGCAAATCTGCCTAACAATGTTTCTAATAATGGAAACGACTGGGTAGGGTATGCTAATTGAATACGGAACAATAAAGATAAAATCATACCAATGAACGCCATGGTAATTCCTGTAATAAGGAATTGTTTGGCAATCATTTTATGATCCTGACTAAATACATAAGTATTTAGAAAAGTAGCTTTATGATGGTGCTCGTGTGCTTCATCATGATGTGTTAAATCATGATCGTGAACTGCTAATGTTGACATAATCGTTATATTATATTAATTATTTAACGCTAATCTGGTTGATAATACTTTTTTATCAGCATCCTTATTCAAGGCAGCTACTTTAACTTCTGGGGCTTTAGCTTCTGGTTTTGTGGTTGCAGGCGTATTTAAGAAAGGTTTTTGTTTTGCAATCCAAACTAAATATTCTTCTTCTGTAACAACACGAACAACTTTCTGCATGTTGTAGTGACCTCCGCCGCAAATTTTATTGCAATACAATAAATACTCAAACTTTGAATCGTCTGTTTTAATACGCATTTGAGCAGTTGTAATGGTAGGAATAAATTTAAAATACGTTGGTAATCCTGGTACGGCATTTTGTTGCAAACGGAAATGAGGCATGTAAACGCTATGTATTACATCATGTGCACGTATATTTAACCTCACTGGTTTATTAACCGGAAATACTAAAGTATCGGCTTGTAAGTCGTCGATGGCATCAGGATCTTTGGTATCTAATCCTATTGAGTTTTGGGCATCAACTAAAGTATAGTTTACATTTCCTAATTTCCCGTCTTTACCGGGGTAACGAAGGTACCATCCAAATTGATGACCGGTAATCTCCACATTTAAGTCGCCTTTAACTTCAGTGCTATTTTCAATTTCTTGCCAAATGAAGAAACCAAATACAACCAATATAGTTAATGCTATTGCCGGTATAACTGTCCATACTTTTTCGATGGTGTTGTTATGCGGTAAATAATATGCTTTACGCTTTTCCGTATGTTTGTAATAGAAAGGAAAAACAAATAGTAAAAGTTGAGTAATAACAAATACAGTTAAGGTGAGCAAGGATGTTACTAGGAACATATTATCAATGTCAACGCCATGCTTAGAAGCCGACTCAGGTAAAGTCATACTACCTTGAACTGTTATTGACCAATATGCTGCTCCTAAACCAACAATAATGAACCCTAAACATATATATGCATTAAAGTTATTCCATTTAATGCCTTTTTTACCTTGCATTTTAAGGGAAAGATCATAAACGTTTAATACTCTTCCAATTATCGCTACCGCTAAGCATACTAAAACAAATAATAAAACATAATATCCTACTTCCAACCAATCAACTTTAGCAGGAGTAGCGCCGGTTGCTTGGGCAAAAATCATATTATTACCGAATAGTACCAAGATACTAAACAGTGTGATAACCCTTTTAAAATTTAATCCTTTTATGTAACCCATTTCAATTATTTTTGATACTTTTTTACAAAGCAGATTTAACAATATTATATGTGGTGATGTAAACTTTCCTGTAGAAATGGATGATTCACCGGAGCCAATGATTTAAACCTGCTCAATGACGTTAACACTGCGGCAATAAATAAACCAACAAAACCTAAGAAAATACTGATTTCAATGATGCCAATTTCCATAAACCAATCTGATTGTGGACCAACTGCACCCGGCATAATCATTTGCCAATAATCTAACCAGTGACCACAGATCAGGATAATACAAACCACCTTCAAAACCTTCATCATACGTTTTGAATCACGAGACATCAATACAAATAATGGCGTTACAAAGTTGATAACAATGTTTAACCAAAACCATGGTTTAAATTCAGGTTCCCATCTTTTGTAAAAATATGCAGCTTCTTCAGGTAAATTAGCATACCAAGTTAATAAGAACTGGCTAAACCATAGGTAAGTCCAGAAGATGGAGAAACCAAATATTAGCTGCCCAAAATTGTGTAAATGATCCATGGTAATCCATTCCAAATGACCATTTTGTTTTAATAGAATGATTACCAATGTAATTGTTGCTAAACCACTAACCCATAATGCAGCAAAGTTATACCAACCAAACATGGTTGAGAACCAATGCGCATCTATTGACATGATGGTATCAAAAGCAAAAAGTGGAACTGTAAAACCAAAAATCAATAAAAATATTACTGATATTTTGAAGCTCTGATTGTAGTTAAACATACCACCCAATTCATCTTCATTGTTAGAGTATTTTACCAAAAGCCAACCTAAAACACTGTAGCTTATTAAATAAAACGCAATACGAACCAGGAAGAATTTAATATTTAAGTATCCCGCTTTGACTGCAATAACAGCATCATAGTTTATATTACCCTTGGTTGTTACTCCGTTGAGTGCCCAAAGCTTGTATAGATAAGGGATTATGGTATCTTTACCTTCATCATTTTTACCCGGATGGGTAATAAACAAGCCTGCACAAATAACAATAAACAAAATAGTAGCAGCATAAGGCAGAATCCGTGCAATTGCTTGTGGAATTCGTATAACAGACGCCGACCAGCCTGCTTGAGCTACATATTGTACTGCGCAAAAGAAAATGCCGCATATACAAACCCCGGTAAAGTAGTAACTCATTAACAACAAGTTAGCAAATGTACGCTCAGCGTTGTTGGGAGATAAAAAACCATAAGCTATACCCAATATTCCAACTGCTATTAGTATTAGGCTCCAGGTTTTTGCTGGCCCTTTAAATTCAATTTGATTTTCAAAACTATTAAGAGTCTTCATTAAAAAAATAGCTTATAAAGTTTGTAAATGGTGTACATACATAATTACTTTCCAACGCTCATCAGGGTTTAGTTGAGACGCGTATGAACCCATGGAGTTTAGGCCATAGGTAATGGTATGATAAATTTTACCATCAGTAAGATCTTTCATTGCACCACCACGTGATGAATTTCCTTTTGAATAAGACGGCGGGTTAGGATAACCATGTTGGGTAACCAAACCATCGCCCTGGCCTTCAATTCCATGACAAGGTGAACAAAAATTTGTAAATAACACTTTTCCTTCTGCCATATTTTCGGCAGTTTGAGGTATAGGAGATTTAACTTCTAAACTCGCTTTATCATATCCATCCCTGTTATTTGGATAATCGAACCGCACGAAACCAATAGGCGTAGTACCTGCCGGTGGAACTTGCGCGGTTTTACCATCTTTAAAGTTGTTATTTATTTGATCAGGATCATATGCAATATGTTCATACATATTTGGTGCATATTCCCAGCCGGTATCTCTTTTATCTTTGCATGAAGAAACTATCATCAAAGCAGCAACCAATATAGCTGTGGTACCTAATATTTTCGTCTTATTCATAGCTAACATATTTTCTGTCATTATGCTTAACTTCTACAGCGCCAGCATCTTTTAATATTTTAGTAATATCATCGTGCGGAATGTTTCCTTTAGCATCTATGGCAATAACAAACCTGTCATCAGTTGCTCTTAAGTCCATTACTCTTGGAGCACGACCCGGAAATAGGTGAGTTGCATAAAAGAAAGTTGCAACCATACCAAATGCGGTAAACAACACCGTCCATTCGAAAGTAATTGGAACAAAATCCGGAATTGCAAATGCTGGTTTACCACCAATATCCATTGGCCAGTCATGAACTAGCATGTAATATGCCATACTGAATATAGTTGAACCACCCAAACAGCCAAACATAAAAGCTGCATAACCCAAACGTGAATCTTTTAAACCAAGTTTATGGTCAATACCATGAATAGGCATTGGCGTATAAACATCGTAAATTGGAACACTGTTTTGTTGCAATTTGTCAATCCCATGCATCATTTCGTCAGGATCAGCAAACAGACCTAAAATATATTTTGTTTTGCTCATTGTAATATTTTCTATTAACCTACCGCCTCAATACTGTCAAACTTTGTTAATGATTCTTTATAGTATTCAACCTGTTCGTCATTAAGTTGTTCGTGTTCAATTAGTTTCTTCTTGGCTTGCTCACTCGAACTCTTCAATATCAGTTTTACTTCGGCCATTGCTATAGAAGGTAATACTCGGATAAATAATAAGAACAATGTAAAAAACAAACCTATTGACCCTATGAATATACTTACATCAACCCACGTTGGATAAAACATTGCCCAGCTTGATGGTATAAAGTCGCGGTGTAATGAAGTTACTATAATAACAAACCTCTCGAACCACATACCAATGTTTACCACGATTGATAGTACCCATGAGATAGGAATGTTTGTACGTATTTTTTTGAACCACATTAATTGGGTCATCAATACATTACAGCCGTACATCATACAGCCTGCCCACCAGTATGGACCGATAAACCTATTTAAGAAAGTATATCTTTCATACTCGCCACCTGAATAATAGGCTATAAAGAATTCAGTAATATAGGCTACACCTACAATTGAACCTGTTAAAAGGATGATTTTATTCATCGCTTCAATATGGAACATGGTGATATAGTTTTCTAAACCCAATACTTTACGGGTAATTAATAACAAGGTTTGCACCATGGCAAAACCCGAGAAAATAGCACCTGCCACGAAATAAGGAGGGAATATGGTAGTATGCCATCCCGGCTCCAAAGAGGTAGCAAAGTCCATTGATACAATGGTGTGTACCGAAAGTACCAAAGGAGTTGAAATACCTGCTAATATTAAACAAACAGTTTCAAAACGCTGCCAAGTTTTTACTGAACCTGTCCAACCGAAAGAAAAGATAGAATAAATTCTACGACGTAAGCCAGTTGCACGGTCGCGAATGGTAGCTAAATCAGGCAATAAACCTGTGTACCAAAACACCAATGAAACTGAGAAATAAGTTGATATCGCGAATACGTCCCAAATAAGCGGTGAGTTAAAATTCACCCATAATGAGCCGTATTGGTTTGGCAATGGCAATGAATAAATAAACATCCAAGGCCTACCCATGTGGCAAACAATGTATGAAGCAGCACAAATTACCGCGAAGATAGTCATCGCTTCTGCTGAACGGTTGATAGAGTTACGCCAGTTTTGACGGAACAACAACAATATGGCCGAAATTAGGGTACCGGCATGACCAATACCTACCCACCATACGAAGCCGGTAATATCCCAAGCCCATCCTACTGTTTTATTTAATCCCCATGACCCGATACCGTACCAGAAAGTCCAGCTAACGGCAAATAGCCAAAGGCATGCACCCAAACAAGCAACAACAAAACCTATCCACCAAGCGCGGCCAGGCATGTTCTCCACAGGGCGGAGTACATCATTTGTTATTTGGGCATAAGTAATATCCTTACCCGTAATTAACGGTTCTCTTATTATTGATTCGCTATGAGATGACATATTTTAAATCTCTATTGTAATTAATTAAGCCTCTATTTCAGATATATTTCTAACTTTTACCTGGTAACCAACACCCGGCTGTACGTTTAGTTCTTCCAAAACATAGTAGGTTCTTTCGCTCTTTAAAGCAATTGATACTTCCGATTTTGGATCATTGGCGTTACCGAATATGATTGCGTTTGCAGGGCAGGTTTGCTGACAAGCAACTTTAACATCACCATCTTTCAATGGGCGTTTTTCAATTTTTGCTTTTAGTTTTCCGGCTTGGATACGTTGTATACACATTGAACATTTTTCCATAACCCCACGGAAACGTGTTGTAACATCAGGGTTAAGTACCAATTGGGTATGTTCGTTGTTAAGGTAGTTATCAAAACGAGAATCGTTCCAGTAGTTAAACCAGTTGAAACGGCGTACTTTGTAAGGACAGTTATTGGCGCAATACCTGGTACCAATACAACGGTTATAAGCCATGTGGTTTAAACCTTCGGATGAGTGTACGGTTGCTAAAACCGGACAAACAGTTTCGCAAGGCGCATGCTCGCAATGCTGGCAAAGCATTGGTTGGTAAACAACCTTTACATTATCCAGATTATTTAAAGTAGCAATTTCAGATTCTTCGGTTACTCCGCCTTTACCATCGTCATTAAAGCTATAATAACGGTCAATACGTATCCAGTGCATTTCACGGCGTCTGCCAACTTCGGCCTTACCAACTACAGGCACGTTATTTTCGGCACTACAAGCAACTACGCAGGCACCACAACCGGTACAAGCATTTAAGTCGATAGCCATTACCCAATTGTAAGGCTTCTTGTCCAATTCATAATCTTGCCAGAAAAGGTTGTTTTCGTTGTAGTTTTTATGCCCTTCTTCGCGGCCCGAACCAGCTGCAGGGTTTTTAATATATTCGGCAAAAGTAGCCTCCTTGATAACACTATTACGCCCTTCAATAGAGTGGTGTGTTTGTGTTTGAGAAAGCGGAGAATTTTCGCCGGTCTTTTTATATTCAGCAACAGCTGCTGTTTGGAATGTTCCGTTGCGTAAGCTATAAAATGGATAAGCGTTTTTACCAACACCATCGCCTACCGGACCAGCACTTGTACGACCATAGCCCACTGCAACCGAAATGGTATTGCGAGCTTGACCAGGTTGTGATAATGCAGGCAATTCAACACTGTAACCATTGGCGGTAATTTTAACAACATCACCATCAACCAAACCCCAATCTTTCATATCAGCTGGTGATATGGCAGCAAAATTGTCCCAGGTAACTTTTGAAACCGGGTCAGGTAATTCTTGCAACCAAGGGTTGTTTGAACGTTTGCCATCGCGTAAAGCAACTGTTTGATATAATTGTAGTTCAATTTTACCAGCACCTAAAGCATTACTATGATCAAGTATGGTTTGAGCCACCGCATTTAAATCGCGTGAGAATTTATAATCAACTGCCGTTTTTGGAGTTTCTTTAATAAATCCTGTTTGCAATAGAGTTTCCCAACCTTTTTGGCCAGATAAACCACCTTTTGCCAATAAATTTTTATCCCAGTTATTTCTTACATAGGTGTAGTAATCCTTTACAGGGCTATCTTGCCAAATTAACAAGCTTTGCTCAGCCTGGCGGGTTTCATATACCGGGTTTATTGTTGGTTGTACTACCGTATAATAACCTGCTAATGAATTTCCATCTCCCCATGATTCTAAATAATAGTGGTTTGGTGCAATTACATTACACAATGAGGCGGTTTCGTCGTTATGATCAGCAAAGGAAACTCTTAAGCGTACTTTTTTAAGTGCCTTAGTAAATTCAGCAGTATTATAGTAATCATAAGCCGGATTTGCGTTCAAGAAAAACACTGCATCTACCTCACCACGATCTATTTCGTGTATAAATTCTACAAATTCGGCATCATTGCCTGCATATTGTAGTGAAGGATTATCTAAATCAATGGTATTGCCATAGCTCCCTAACAATGAGTTAATGGCATTTACCAATACTTGAGTTGCCACATCATTTGAACCTGCAACTACCAAGGCTTTACCTTTAGCAGCCAATAATTCTTTTGCTACCAAAGTAATCGCCTTATCAGCATTGGCATTGGCTAGTTTTTTTGAACCGGCTAAAGTAACACCTGCTAAAGCATTGTATAGGCTAATTAAGGCTACACCTTCTTCGGATGGTTTTATTGGTACACGTACATCAGCATTTGAACCGGTAACACTTAAGCCAGTTTCGAATTGGATATGGCGCGACATTTTTTTGTTTTGTAGCGACTTACCATTCCTGTTTTGAACGTATTGACGGATAAACTCAGAAGGTGAAATCCAGGTACCAAGAAAATCGGCACCAAAACTTACAATTACATCGGCTTTATCAAAATTATAATGCGGAAGCACTGCTTTACCAAAGCTATTTGAATTTGCTTGAATAATACCTGTATATGATACAGCATCATAATTTATATGCCTTGCAGTAGGGTATTGTTTAATAAAATCGGCAATAATAGCCAAAGTTGAAGGGCTGTTTACTGTAGCAGTTATTAAGCGAATTTTTTTACCTGCAGCTTTAATAGCGGTTAGCTCTGCTTTTACAAAAGCATCAACTGCTTCCCAACTAGCATCGCTACCATCTTTTGAGGCTCCTTTTAAACGAGTTACATCATAAAGATCGAGCACTGAAGCTTGGGCCTGAGCACTTAAACCTCCTTTTGACAATAAATCATTCGGATTACCTTCAATTTTGATGGGCCTTCCTTCTCTGGTTTTAACCAAAATGGCACTGCCTTCGTAAGTTGAAGAATAATAATTTGCTATACCGGGAGTAACTTCCTCTGGTTTAACCAAATAAGGAATTGATTTGTGAACAGGTACTTTTTGACAAGCTGCCAATGAAACAGCACCAACGCCAAAGCCAAGGGCTTTTAAAAAGTCGCGCCTTGGTGTGCGGCCAGCTAAGCCACCTCCTGATAAAACATCCTCAATTGGAATAGGCTCCGCAAATTCGTGTTTATTTTTCTCAACAAATTCCGGGGTTTGGTTCAGTTCTTCTAAACCTTTCCAGTATTTTTTATTACTATCCATTTATGCTGTATAAACTGTAATGCTAAGTTTTATATTCTTGTTATTGTAAGTAAAAGCTGGCGTTTTATTTATTTTACGTTTTGCTTGTTACAATTTGTTTATTAATAATGGCATTTACCACATTCAATTCCGCCCATCATAGCAGCCGTTACCTTTTTGTTTTCGCTCAATAGTTTATGAACTTGTTCCAAATTGGTATAGTACGCATTGCCTTTAAAATCAACATTGGTACGCTTGTGGCATTGTATACACCATTTCATTGTTAATGGTGAATATTGGTAAACCTCTTTCATTTCCTGAATAGGACCATGACAAGTTTGGCATTTTAAATTACCAACTTTGGTATGTTGCGAGTGATTAAAGTAGGCCAAATCAGGTAAATTATGTATCCTGATCCATTGAATAGGTCTTGCCTTGGTAGAATCATATTTCTGTGTTGCCGGATCATAACCCAAGGCATCATAAATTTTCTTGATTTCTACTGATGGTTCTTTGGCATTTAAACCTCTGTCAATTACCTTATGGCAATTCATACAAATATTTAATGATGGTATAGAAGCATTTTTTGATTTGTATGCGCCTGAGTGACAATATTGGCAATCAATTTTCATGATACCGGCATGCAACTCGTGCGAATATTTTATTGGTTGTACTGGCTGATAGCCGGTGTGCACATTGGTATTCCACAATGATTCCCAAGTCCAGCTTCCTAAAGCCAAAGTTCCTACCAGTAATACAAAGAAAACCAGTTTCTTATTTTTTAGTAAATTTTTAACTTGAGCAACCCTGTCAACACCCGCAACTTTTACTTCTTCTTCTACAAATAAGCCTTTGTTTTTTAATAACAAACGCTCGAGTGTTGAAGTTACCTTGTTTAAAACAATGATGATCACAAAAGCAAGCAATACAATGCCTATAAGTAAAAATACCAATACATTGCTTGGACCGGTTGCTACCGGAGTTCCAGTGACTCCAGGCTTTGGAGCTTGCATTGTTTTCCACTCAGTTCTGGCATAAGTAATGATGTTCATTACATCAGCTTCAGATAACTGACTGAAAACAGTCATGGCAGCTTGGTTGTATTTATTGTAAACGCCTTTAGCCTTTTGGTCGCCAGATGCCATTAAGGCCTGGTTATTTTGAATCCATTTGACTAAAAACTTATCGTCTTTCTCATCTGTGATTGTTGGACCTAAAGCCGGACCTACCAGTTGTTGGTCAATTTTATGACAAGCTGTACAATTGGCTTTAAAAAGGGCCTCCCCTTTTGCGGCATCCGCCTGCGCATGAGCCGAAGAGACCAAAAAAGCAAAACCGGTAATCAGCAAAACCGACCTTGAGAATTGTTTAAAAATGAATGAGAAACTCCTCATAAAGTGTATTTATACTTAATAATGTTAAAAAACGATGACGCTACCCGTAGGGAAATGCTTGAATTAACAGAATATTTCAGTGACAAAAGTAAAATTTATTACTTTACGAAAGACATCAATACAAGACTAATCTATAATTTATAATGGTTCTAAATAAATAAAAACACCTAATTAATTTGCATTAAACAAAGTTTTATTTAAGCCAAATATGCTTTTTGGCATGTTGTTAAAGGTAAAAAAGTAATTTAAAAAACCAAAACACAAATTTGGTGGTTGCTTTATGGTTGTAACAATTATGAAATTTGAAAATCTGAATAGGTATTTATTCATTTAATGCTAAAATCATCTTTAAGTATATCCAAAGTTTCCTCCTGCTTTATAATTGGAAAATAACCGAACCTATCTATTATATTTTTCAATTGCTAATTCGTCCCGCTCAATCAATAATTAAACAATTACAATCGGTTACCTTTTATTGCCTAATTGTATTAAAGCTAAACCAATTATCACAAAATGAAAGCAACAATTATTATTGGGTTAGCAAGTATCATTTTATTTGCCGCCTGTAAAGAAAAAGGACATGCAGCCTTTGGTGTAATTAATAATAGCAATGGAGGCGCTTCGGCTGATACTATTATGGTGGATAGCCTAACACTTACAAAACCAAAACTCATCAAAAAAGCATCTTTGAATTTTAAAGTTAAAGATGTAACAAAAACCGAGAGGACAATTAATAGCCTAATTAACCATTATAAAGGAATGGTACTGCATGATCAATTAGGCTCCAATTTGGAACGCGGCGAAGACATAAAACTTAGAGATGATTCAATAATGAGGGTAAGCGCCTTGAATATCAGTGCTGAAATGATGGTAAAACTTCCTAAAGATAGTTTATTTGACTTTATTGATAAGGTTACAGCAATGAGCTTATATGTAAACAACCGCACTATAAATGTTACAGATAAAACACTATCCTATATGGAGGCACAGTTAAAATTAAAAAGCAGAGCCGAATTAGTAGCACAACAGAAAAAAGGCAGTGTGGTTATAAAAGACCCCGCAAATGTACTTGCTTTAAAAGATGAAATGGTTGAACAACAAATAAGCAATAAGAATATTGAGGATGAGGTAAACTTTTCAACAGTTACTTTATCCTTTTTTCAGAGCAAGGTATTAAATAAGGAAGTAATTGCCAATGATGACCCTTCGGCCTACCATGTGCCGTTTTTTAACAGATTGGCACTGGCCTTTGAAAGTGGTTGGGGACTATTAATTGGCTTGATATTGGGCTTGGTAAACCTTTGGGCAATTATTCTTTTAGGGGTTGGCCTAATTGTAACAGCTTTATATTTGAAGGGTAAAAAACCAATCGGATAAAATTAAAACAACCAGCCTTTAAAAAGGCTGGTTGTTTTAATTTTGATGGCGGCTATTCGACCGCCAAATTATTCGGACTTCGCCGCAAGGGGATACTAAAATCTTTGAGGAATTGATCTTTATTAAAATGATAAAACGTATTTCGAACAGAAACAACTGTTTTATCACCATAGAGCTTTTCGAGCTTTTTATACTCACTTAAACCAGCCTTTTTACCCACTAAAAAAAACTGCAAAAATGCCAAACCAAGGCTACTAGGAATCACATTCTGATTTTCGTTAATTAAATACTTATACATTGCCTGTGCCTCCAAATACTTATCGTAGGCCAATTTCGGAAAGTTACTTCTTTCGAGTATATATCCTTTAATACATATAAACTCAGGTTTTTTACCACAAGTAGCTATTGTGCGGTCGAGTTCTTGCAACATTTCATCATTGGCTCCAAGTAAACAAAGCATAGATAGTTTATTCATATGGGCAATTACAAATGATGAATCTCGGGAAATTGCTTCATCAAACATATCAATGGATGTACGTATATCGCTTTCAACCTTACTACTGCTTTGATAAGAATTAATTGCTTCATCATTCAATTCGGCTGCCGACTGTCTTCTTTCGCCCGAGGTTCTGGTTTGGGCAAACACCGTATGTGTAACACACAGCAGAATAATAATATAGAAAATATGTTTTAAATTCATTTTTGAAGATTAAATTTTAAAAGCCGACCTCTCAATTAAAATTAGTTAAAATTACACAATTAACCAATATACCAATAATGTTATTATTAGAGTTGTAAATTTAGGGTAAATATAAAATAATTATGAATTAATGTCCAATTGTTTTGCAGCTTTGTTTTTGATTTTTTTACTACATTTATCTTAAAATCAATCACTTGCGCTCCAATATCCAATGTTTTTGATTTTTAATTGTTTATGGCATAATTTTAACAAAGCAATAAAACACCTTCTTTAAGCAAAATATGCTCAATATTGGTGAAATAACATTTTAAATTATATTTTTTTGTACAAACCTTTATATTTGCCAAATAAACAAAAAAAAATGAGCCATACAGAAGAAGCCAATTCAGAAAAACATTACCTACTTATTGTTTTAGCTATAATAGTAGGTCTTGCCGGCGTTTATTTAAGATTCGCTAGTTTTCCTTACAGTGGTGCCATCGCCAATATTTTATTAATAGTAGGTGTAGGTATAGCCTTAAAGGCGGTTTTCGCCATTTTGAAATAGATTTCCTTATTACCAATATATAGTTGTTATGCTCCTAACAACTATATATTGACATATTTTTTATTAGAGCCATATCATGGCTTATATTTTGATCCATTAAGAATTTTCTGGGCATCGTTATCTCCCATCAATTGCTGTAAGGTTACATTCGGATTATTATCCATATACTGCTTTACAATTTGCCAACCTGTCCAAACAGCTAACCTTGGAGCTGAGTCATTTTTCTCACCTACACCCGGAGTAAAAGGAGCTGGATTCAAGAACTTTTGAATTTTCATGAAATCTGATTCATACAAGAGATTTTCATCCAAAAAATAAGCCCAAATAGCAGATTTGTATTGATTACACCATTTAATTTGCGTGTTGGTGTAGCCTATTTTAATAGAATCAGGTACGGTAGGTAAAATTTGATCCATATAATACATAATCTTACCATTGTAGATCATTTTTGACAGTAAGGTTTTATTGCTATCGTTTTCTAAAAACATATCTTCACGTGCCATACCTTCAACCACACGTGGAACTATGTTTTGCTCATTAAAATTTCTTGAAATATATCGTGGCCACATATTGGTAAGCGAAGGGTAAAATCTTGAATTGGCCCCTAAAAAAAGATCAAGCCCAATACCAAAATAATGATCGCTAATTACCGCCTGATCCATAAATCCGGATGTATACGTGTAAATTTTGGGTAATTCTTTATTTGGATAGTAGTATTTAATATGTTTAAAAGCATCGGTTAAACCTGCCACTACCCTGTCCATGTTTGAATAAACCGAATCAACATCATGTTCTAAATCGTGATAAGGCTTGCCCGAAATTATTTGTTTAATCAATCCAAAATAAGCAGTATCGTTGGTATTAACCGGTTCCTGAAGCAATAATTTTATATAGTCATGATAAAATGCTCCATATTTTGATTTTAAATACGCATTTTGTTGGGCAAATGGTTTTGTGCGCAATGCATCAAACTCCCTATCAAACCTTTCAATTTTAACTTTTACTTGAATATCGCTTACATCAACTTTTTTATCATGCCTACACCCCAAAAGAGCTATACTGATTAAAATAATTGAATAAATTTGCTTTGTTTTATAATGAACGTTCATTTTTACTATTTGGACAAAATTAATTTTTTATTTGCAAATAAGGTAAAATAACAAGTATTTGGCAATTTACGTTTATACCTTATTAATTTATTTTTTATGAATATAGCGTTGGCACAACTCAATTATCATATTGGTAATTTTGAATCAAATACCGAAAAGATAATAAACCACCTGATAGAAGCGCGTAATAATGGTGCTGATTTGGTAGTTTTTGGAGAATTATGCGTTTGCGGTTATCCATCGAGAGATTTTTTAGAGTTTAACGAGTTTATTGAGCTTTGCAAAACATCCGCACAAAAAATAGCAGAGGCCTGTACGGGAATTGCTTGTATAATAGGTTTGCCTACAGTTAATACCAGTGCACAAGGAAAAGATTTATATAATTCGGCTTATTTTATTGAAAATGGCCTAATCAAAGCAATTGTTAACAAGGCATTATTACCCAACTACGATATTTTTGACGAATACCGCTATTTTGAGCCATCAACAGAATTTAACTGTATTGAGTTTAAAGGAAAACGTATTGCACTTACTATTTGTGAGGATTTATGGAACAATTTTGAAAATCCATTGTATGTTACCAGACCAATGGACACCCTCATACAACAAAATCCTGACTTAATGATTAACATTGCTGCCTCCCCGTTTTCATACAGGCACGATGTAGAGCGCATTGAAATATTAGGCGATAATGCCAAAAGGTACCAATTGCCATTGTTTTATGTAAATAATGTTGGTGCACAAACTGAGTTAATTTTTGATGGTGGATCGCTCGTTTTTGACAATTCTGGTAAACTCATTGATGAGATGCCTTACTTTGAAGAAGCTATTGCCTATTACACTTTTGAAGATAATAGTGAGGTAAACTATCAGCACCCATCAACCTTAAGGATTGAAAAACAAAGTGAAATTGACCAGATACATAAGGCAATTATTTTAGGCATTCGTGATTACTTTTATAAATCGGGTTTTAAACAAGCTATTTTAGGCTTGTCAGGTGGGATAGATTCTGCAGTTGTTTGCGCGTTAGCTGCAGAAGCATTGGGGCCTCAAAATGTTATGGCAGTTTTGTTACCATCCATTTATTCGAGTGATCATTCTATTAAAGATGCTGAAGATTTGGTAAAAAACCTTGGGTGCATGCACGAGACTATACCAATTAAAGAGGTTACTACTGCCTTTGAAAGCACGTTGAAGCCACAATTCAATAATTTACCATTTAATATAGCAGAAGAAAACATACAATCGCGCAGTAGGGCCGTAATTTTAATGGCCATGTGTAATAAGTTTGGTTATATATTGCTTAATACCTCGAACAAAAGTGAAGCAGCTGTAGGCTATGGAACGCTTTATGGCGATATGTGTGGTGGTATATCGGTTATAGGCGATGTATTTAAAACCCAGGTTTTTGAATTAGCCAAACACATAAACAGAAACAAAGAGATTATTCCTATAAATTCAATTATCAAACCACCATCTGCCGAACTAAGGCCAAACCAAAAAGATACAGATTCATTGCCAGAATATGATATACTTGATCGTATAATTGCCCTTTATGTTGAGGGGAGATATGCTTCGGAAGCAATTATTCAAAAGGGATATGATGAAAAAATAGTTAGGAAAGTAATCAGATTGATCAACATATCAGAACATAAAAGATTTCAAACACCACCTATACTAAGAGTTTCACCAAAAGCGTTTGGAGTAGGCAGGCGTATGCCAATTGTAGGTAAATATTTATCTTAGCTTTAAAAAAAATAGTTTTCGATTTATTAAACCTTTCATAAATAATTTAGTTTAAATATTTCGTAGGAAATATTTAACTTAGTATTTTAAAAAACCAACCTGTTATAATTGTTTAATCAAACCCAAAAATGTAAAGGAGATTAATTTATGAAAAAGTTAATTTATGTAATTCCATCCGTATTATTAATTCTGTTTTCATCATGCACCAGCTACAACTATTACAAAGCTGCCATTAATAAAACAGATTTAAGTAGCTATCATACTTTTGCTTGGATGCCGCAATCAAAACCGACCGGTAAAGTACAGGGTAATGAATTAGCCGATAGTAAAATAAAAGATGCCACTACCAAGAGTTTAATAGCAAAAGGATTAAAACTAAGTCAAAACGAACCTGATTTAATTATCAACTACACCTTAACCACAGGTCAAGGAGCTAGAACCAACTATTACATATCATACCCTTATAGTTATTACGGATATGGTTGGGGCTGGGGATATCGTCCATACTATTATGCTTATGGATTACCTTTCCGTTATAATGGATATCTTGAGGTTGAAAAAGAACATTATAAAGAGGGCACCCTTATTATTGATTTAATTGACAGCCGAACCCACCGCATTGTTTGGCGTGGTTTTGGTGTTGGCGAGGTGCATAAAAAGAATGAAAAAAACATTGCCGATTTACCAAAGGTAGTTGAGGGAATAATAGACCAGCTACAAATTACCAATCAGGTTCAAGCCAAAAACGTTTAATAAATAAATTTTGATGTAATAAAAAACGCATATAAACCATTATATGCGTTTTTTTTGATTATTACCTTATCAATACATTATCAATTAAACGTGTATTGCCAACCTTGGCGGCTACTAAAGCAACTATTTTTTCTGTTAACTTGTTTGCTGGCTTTAGGGTAATTCCGTCAACAATTTCAAAGTATTCAAAAACCACGTTGGGGGTTGCCTCTATTCGGTTTTTAGCTTCCAATATCAGTTCATTAATGGTTTTATTATTAAAATTTAATTTTACCCAGTTAAGCGTATTGGTTAAAACCAAAGCCTGCTCATGGTCGTACGCAGAAAGATGCCTGTTTCTAGAACTCATTGCTAAGCCATCACCTTCTCGAATAATTGAGCACATAGTGAGTTTAATATCCAGATGCATTAATTCAACCATTTTTGATATAACCAAAAATTGCTGGTAATCTTTTTGGCCAAAATAGGCGTTATTCGGTTTTACAATATCAAACAACTTAAAAACAACCTGGGTTACCCCTTGGTAATGCCCTGGCCTAAATTTGCCTTCAAGCATATTTTCTAGTTCGCCTATATCCAAATGCCAAGATTCATTATCGGGGTAAATTTCATTTACACTTGGATAAAAAAGAATATCGCATTTAACTTTTTCAAGTAAAACCATGTCGGCTTCAAGTGTGCGCGGGTATTTTTCCAAATCCTTTGGGTCGTTAAATTGCGTTGGATTTACAAAAATACTGCATATTACAAGATCATTAAACAACTTAGCTTGTTCAATTAATGAGGTGTGCCCAGCATGTAATGCCCCCATGGTAGGGATAAAACCAATTTTTTTATTGAATGCCCTGCTTTTGTTTATATAAGCCTGAAGGGATTTTTTAGTTTGGAAAACTTTCAAAAACAGAATATTTTAAATAATTGGGCAAAGTTGTAAAAATTGCTTTAATTACCAAAAGTAACTTGCATTAATCGTTGTCTATTCATATAATTATTCTTATATTTGCACACTCAATTTTTTTCTTCAAATTAAATTTAATACTGATATAGTGATGGGTAAATCTAAGCTTCTGTTTATAACTCATGAAATGTCCCCTTTCCTTGAACTATCAAAAATTTCTGAAATTACACGTCAACTTCCGCAAGCTATGCAGGAAAAAGGCTATGAGATTCGTATTTTGATGCCTCGTTTTGGAAATATCAATGAGCGTAGGAATCGTTTACATGAAGTAATTCGTTTGTCGGGCATGAACATAATCATTAATGATAATGATAATCCATTAATTATTAAAGTAGCCTCCATTCCTTCGGCTAGGATGCAGGTTTATTTCCTGGATAATGAAGAATATTTTCAACGTAAATATGTGTTTGGCGACAAAGACGGTAAATTTTATGCCGACAATGATGAACGAATGATATTTTTCTGTAAAGGAACTTTAGAAACTGTTAAAAAATTAGGCTGGGCGCCTGATATCATCCATTGTCATGGATGGATGAGTGCATTGGTACCTGCATATCTGAAAACAACGTATAAAGATGATCCTACATTTAAAAACTCAAAAATAATCTATTCTATTTACGAGAATGATTTTACTGAACAATTACCGATAGATTTTGCTCAAAAAGCCATTATGGGCGATATGAACGAAAAACATACAGAGGTATACAAACCAGGCAACAACACTTCACTTTATGCCGGTGCAATACAATATAGCGATGGCATTGTATTAGCGAGCGAAAACATTGGTGAAGATGTGTTAAATATTGTTAAAAATAGCAATAAATCGGTTTTAGAGTTCGAATCGACCGCTGATTTCGAAAATTATTACAATTTTTACGACGAAATTGCCAACGAAGAATTGGCACAAGTTGTTTAAGCTTTGAGATCACTAAATATGAAATTTTCACGTATAGACTTATTGACCTTGTTAATAAGTCTTTTTATTTTAAATGGTTGTAAAAACCAGGACCCTATAGGTTTGGGGGTAACTTCAAACAACCAAATAAATGGTTCATTTGTGGCTACATCACCCATAACAATTGAAACATTAAGAGAAGACTCTGTAGCTACATCTGGCCTAACCAAAACACCATTTGGTTATTTGAATGACCCCTTAATAGGTACCACCCAAGTTGATTTGGCTACAGATTTAAATTTACCAGGACAATCATCATATACACTTCCTGCAGGTACCGTAACCATTGATTCGGCCAGGCTCATATTAACCTATGCAAATGGCTTTTATGGCGATTCATTATCTTCAGTTTTTGGGGTTAACGTTTACCAATTAAATGAATTATACCGACATGATACAACTTACTTTAGCAACCGGAAGTTTTCTTATTCAAAACTAATTGGACAAAGCAGAAGCGATGAACCTATTCACGGCAGTACCCATGATTCGGTTAAGATAAATCGAATTATAAAAGGATCGCCAGACACCATGTATAAAGTACCCCGTAAAATGAGGATTCCAATTGATCCTAATTTTGTAAATAATTATCTGTTTACATTAAGTACAACTACGCTAGGTAATAATACTTTATTTCAAAACAATGTTAAAGGTCTTTATATTACCATTAATAAATCAAAATCAAGTGGATTGGGTGGTATTTTTATGATTAGTGCCGATACATTACAGGTTTATTATAAGGCAGTAAATGGAAATACTATCGACACTAATTCGGTTTCGCTGCCAATTGCCTCAAATGCGGCCATTATTAAACACACTTATACTCCGGCAATTAATTCTATAATTGGAGATACCTCTGCTTCAAGTTCACGTAATTTCTATCTTCAAGGTCCGGCAGGCTTAAAAATCAAAATTAGCTTTCCTCATTTACTCGAAAATTTAAGAAATAGTTTAACAAAAAAGGATTCTGATATTTTAATTAACAGAGCAGAGTTAGTTATAAATCCTGTTGCCGGTTCATATACAAACCCTTTTACACCATTGCCTAAACTTACCATGTATACCCTTGATATTGCTGGCAGGCCTATAAGACTTCAAGATGCAAGCTCTAGTGATCCCAGGGCGCAAGGTGTAGCAACATTTGGAGGTAATTTGATTTACAATCCTCAATATGGTACAAGTAATTACCATTTCATAATAACTGCCTATTTACAAGATTTGCTTTATGGAAAATCTGTTGATTATGGTACCTTTATTGCACCTGTTGATAATACCAATTCTACTTCTGTTGATATAGGAGAAACTCCCCAAGTTGCTGCACGTACCATAGCAGTTGGCACAGATAAGAGTTCGGCTTACCAAATAAAACTAAATATAATTTATACTAAAATATTGAAACCAATCAATTAAGGTTTAAGTGCATAGGCTTAGCAAAAAGCATTTGCACTTAAACCTTATTTGTTTTAATAGGTCAATTAATTATATTTATAGTTGTATAATTCATAAAGATTGAATTGATTAAGCAAGTAGGTTTTAATATTATAAATAATATTTTATGTGCGGAATAGTTGGTTATATAGGTTATAGAGATGCTTACCCAATAATAATTAAGGGACTTCATCGTCTTGAATATAGAGGATATGACAGTGCCGGGATTTCCCTGTTTGATAAAGAACTTAAAGTTTATAAAAAAGCCGGGAAAGTAAGTGATCTGGAGAATTTTGTTAAGGGTGTTGATTTAGGTGGCACTCTAGGCATGGGTCATACTCGTTGGGCAACACATGGAGCACCTAGTGATCGAAATTCGCACCCACACTCATCCAATAACCGTAAACTTACAATAATTCATAATGGCATTATTGAAAATTACGGCATTATAAAAGAAACGCTTATAAGCAAAGGTCATATTTTTAAAAGTGATACCGATACCGAAGTATTGATACATTTGGTAGAGGATATACAAAACGAAACCGGCCTTGATTTAAAAGAAGCAGCACGTGTAGCATTAACTAAAGTAATTGGTGCATATGCAATTGTAATAATGAGTTCGGAGGAGCCTGACTTATTGATAGCAGCAAGAAAAGGGAGTCCATTGGTTATTGGGGTAGGCAAAGGGGAATATTTTATAGCCTCAGACGCGACACCAATTGTGGAATATACCAAAAACGTTATCTACTTAAATGATAACGAAATAGCCTATATACACCGTGATGGACTTTTGGTAAAAAACATCGATAATACTATTCAAACTCCTTATATTCAAGAGCTCGACATGAAGTTGGAGATGCTTGAAAAAGGCGGATATGAACACTTTATGCTCAAAGAGATATATGAGCAACCACGGTCAATAAGAGATTGCATGCGTGGGCGCATTTATCCACAGCTGGGTAAGGTACAATTAGGTGGCATTAAAGAGTATACCGAAAAGTTAAAGAATATTGATCGAATTATTATAGTTGCCTGCGGAACTTCATGGCATGCCGGTTTAGTAGGTGAATATCTAATTGAAGAATACGCACGGGTGCCTGTTGAAGTAGAATATGCTTCTGAATTTAGATATCGGAACCCAATCATTACAGAAAAGGACTTGGTAATTGCCATTTCACAATCGGGCGAAACAGCAGATACCATGGCCGCGATTGAATTGGCTAAAGAAAGAGGCGCAACTATTTTTGGTATTTGCAATGTGGTTGGCGCAAGTATTCCACGAACTACCCATGCTGGTGTTTATACGCATGCAGGGCCCGAAATAGGGGTAGCTTCTACCAAGGCTTTTACAGCCCAAGTAACCGTGCTTACTTTAATGGCATTTTATATAGCCCAGCAAAGAGGTACCATTACCCAAAGTAAATTAATTGAACATTTGACCGAGTTAAATACCATACCTGAATTGGTTGAACAAGCATTAAAATCAAACGATCATATTAAGGAAATTGCGGCGAAATTTAAAGATTCAACAAATTGTTTATTCCTTGGGCGTGGAAGTTCGTTTCCGGTGGCGTTAGAAGGCGCATTAAAGCTAAAAGAAATCTCTTATATACATGCCGAAGGTTACCCTGCTGCCGAGATGAAACATGGCCCTATCGCCTTAATTGATGATGATATGCCGGTAGTATTTATTGCTACAAAAGATTCATCTTATGAAAAGGTGGTTAGTAATATTCAGGAAGTAAAAGCTCGAAAGGGTCATGTTATTGCGATAGTTACCGAGGGCGACACACAAGTAAAAGAAATGGCTGATTTTGTTATTGAAATACCACAAACAGATCAGGCATTTGTACCGCTTTTGGCTACCATACCTTTACAGTTATTAGCCTACCATATAGCCGTTATGCGCGGTTGTAATGTTGACCAGCCGCGTAACCTTGCCAAATCTGTTACTGTTGAATAGATTTAGTTAAACAATATTTTATCATAAAACCAAAAAAGGGCTGATCATACAAATCAGCCCTTTCTGGTTTTTTTATTTTAACACCATTTATTTTTTACCGTCAACTACAGGGCGTTTGTCGGCATTTGCTAAATCCCATGCGGTATAAAATACCAACTGAGCTCGCTTAGCCAATAATGGGAAATTAATTTTACTTACTTCATCACCTACGCCATGGTAGTCGGCATGAACGCCATTGAAGTAGAAGATAATGGGTACACCATGTTTAGCAAAATTATAATGGTCTGACCGATAATAAAACCTGTTTGGGTCATTTGGATCGTCATATTTATAATCCAATTTTAAATTGGTATAGGTAGAATTGGCCAACTCACCTACCTTATGCAAATCGGTACTTAGCATGGCCGAACCAATAACATAAACATAATTGGCAGAATCAGGTTTGCCTATATACTCAAAGCCTACACGACCTATCATATCAATATTCAGGTCGGTAATGGTATTTTCAAGCGGAATCACCGGATGGTCGGTATAATATTCAGATCCTAATAAACCTTTTTCTTCACCAACATTGCCCAAAAACAAAATACTTCTTTTAGGTCCTTTACCATCTTTCTGCGCCTGAGAAAACGCACGGGCTAATTCAAGTACTGCTGTTGTTCCTGAACCATCGTCATCGGCACCATTATTAATCCTGTCGCCCTTAGTGTTTTCCGGTAATAATCCAATATGGTCATAATGTCCGGAAATCACTAAAACCTCATCTTTTAATTTAGGATCGTTGCCTGGTAAAAATCCTAAAACATCAACAGCCTTTACATCTTTCGCTCCTGAGGTAAATGCAGTAGCAATATTGGCAGTAAAAGTTTGAGTTTGTGGTGTTCCGGTACTATCTATTTGTGCTTTTAACCCTGCATATGTATTACCGGCTGCTTTTAGTAATAAATCGGCAATATCTGTGGTAATGGAATATATAGCTACTTTATTTTCCGGGTTACTTCCGGCTTCTTTTTTAATTGATAAGCGACCTGAAGTAATTGCGGCGCCAAACCTTTTAATATTACCCGCAACAGCTGGACTGGCAGCTAATATTAAAGCAGGGTTTTTACTCTGTAAAAACTGAATTCGTTTATTACGATTGGTACTCCAATCAGATTTTTTATCAGTGCCCGTAATTTTAGATATGCCCTTTACAAATGGTTCGCCATCATTTATTAACAATACAACTTTACCGGCTATATCAATACCTTTCAAGTCATCGTAACTATCTGCACCAATTCCGTATCCTACAAAAACAAAATCTGAAGCATTTATTGTTTTGTCTCCTGCTGGGGTAAAGGAGTAAAAGTCTTTCCCATTGCTAAAGCTGGTACCATTTATGGTAAAAGAATTTACATTAAAAACATTCTCAACCAGGGGTACATTAAAAAAATACGAACCATTAACTATTGGTTTTAAGCCTAAGGCTTTAAACTCATTGGCAATATAGTTAGCTGCCTTTTCGGCACCAGGCTTACCGGTTTCCCGACCTTCATATTCATCCGAAGCTAAAATACTTAAGTCTTTATTAGCTAGTTCGGGACTTATTATTTTAGCATATTTCTGAATTGTGGGGTTTGGTTGCGCAACAACACCCGTTATAAAAGCCAACGCGGCTGGTAAGAGAAGCAGTTTTTTCATATTTGATATTTGCCTAATTTTATATCAACCTCTTAAATAGAGATAGGATATAAATGTAAGAAATTATCTGTCAAATTAAAACTAATTGTTGTACAAATAGGTATTACATAACCATTAACTCATCACTCTTTTTTGCCTTACGGCGATGTACCAAAGCCGATACAAAAATGCTGAATTCAAATAATACATATAATGGCATAGCCACAACCATCATGGTTAACGCATCTGGAGATGGCGTAATTAATGCTGCAAGCAGCAGCACAATTATTACTGCATAACGACGCTTATCGCGCATAAACTTTGGTGTAAGTATACCCAAGCTTGATAATACATATACTAATATTGGCAATTGAAATACCAAGCCTGTAAGTAAGGTAAGCCAAGTTTCTGACGAAATGAAGGAGTCAATACTAAACAAATTCTCGATTGAATCGCTAATTTTATAACCAACAAAAAATCGTACTGATAAAGGTGTAATGATATAATAACCAAACATCACCCCCATAATAAATAATGAGGAAGAGTAAAAAACAAAGCCGCTTGCGGCTTTACGTTCCTTGTCGTGCAATGCTGGTCTGATAAAGCGCCAAACTTCAAATAAAATGTAAGGGATACCTAATATCATCCCAAGCATAATAGATGAGTTAAATTGCAAATTGAACTGACCAGCCAATTCTGTATTAATTAAATGGACCGCTTTATTTTGGAAACAAAAATCTTTAGGATCAATAACAGACATTAAGCTGTGAAAAAATTCACCCATCTTGCACATCATTCTGTATGTCCAGAAATCTGATTTAGTTGGAGCCATAATTACACCATTAAACAAGGTATCATAATAGGCAAAAGAAAAAATGGCCAATAATAGTATGACCACAACAGAGCGGATAAGGTGCCAACGAAGTGCTTCCAAATGTTCGAAAAACGACATTTCGCCTTCCATCTTCTTGCCCTTCTCTTTTATAGAATTAACCAGCCTGCTCCCAAAATTGCTCATTGTTATTTTTTGCTCCGGTTAAATTATGTTTTTTGTTATTGAATTAAGAACAGTTGCTTTTATTAAAACTCAAACGTTTCCATAAATTTAGTGGTAAAATTACCAGCCCTAAAGTTAGGATCTTGCAATAATTTTAGGTGAAAAGGTATGGTTGTTTTTACCCCTTCAATTACAAATTCATTTAATGCACGTTGCATGGTGCTTAAGGCTTCATCGCGGGTTTGCGCAACACATATAACCTTGGCTATCATTGAATCATAATTTGGCGGGATAACGTACCCAGAATAAACATGGGTATCTATACGAACACCATGTCCGCCCGGCGAATGAAAATTGGTGATTTTTCCAGGCGACGGTCTGAAATTGTTAAACGGATCTTCGGCATTGATACGGCATTCAATAGCAAAAGCCATTGGCTCATAATTTTTACCCGATATTGGAATACCAGCGGCTACCTTTATTTGTTCTTTAATCAGATCGAAATTAATAACCTCTTCAGTAACCGGGTGCTCTACTTGTATACGGGTATTCATCTCCATAAAATAGAAGTTACGATCTTTATCAACCAAAAACTCAACGGTACCAGCACCTTCATATTTAACAGCCTTGGCACCTTTAATGGCTGCATCGCCCATTCTTTTACGTAACTTATCAGTCATAAAAGGAGATGGTGATTCTTCCACCAATTTTTGGTGACGGCGTTGTATAGAGCAATCACGTTCTGATAAATGGCAAACCTTGCCATATTGATCTCCCACTACTTGTATTTCAATATGCCTTGGGTCCTGTACGTATTTTTCAAGGTATAAACCATCGTTACCAAATGCCGCGCCCGATTCTGCACGGGCAGAGTCCCATGCGTTTTCAAAATCTTCATCTTTCCAAACTATGCGCATACCCCTGCCACCGCCACCTGCAGTTGCTTTTAATATTACTGGGTAGCCAATTTTATTTGCAATGGTAATTCCTTCTTTTATGTCTTTCAACAAACCTTCGGAGCCAGGTATGGTTGGTACACCAGCTTTTTTCATAGTTTCTTTGGCCGATGATTTATCGCCCATCGAGTTAATTTGTTCGGCTGTGGCACCTATAAATTTAATACCATACTCGGCACAAATAGCAGAAAACTTAGCATTTTCCGACAAAAACCCATACCCAGGGTGTATGGCATCGGCATTGGTAAGTTCAGCTGCCGAGATAATATTTGGTATACTTAAATAAGAATCTCTACTTGCCGGAGGACCAATACAAACGGCCTCATCTGCAAATCGTACATGCAAGCTGTCGCGGTCGGCAGTCGAATATACAGCTACGGTTTTAATGCCCATTTCCTTACAGGTACGTATAATACGCAGGGCTATTTCACCTCGGTTAGCTATTAATATTTTTTTAAACATCTTTTAAATTAGTTACTGGTTGACTGATTTTTTATCGCAAAAAGCATTGATAATACTTAGGCAATAAAAATCACACAACTAATTATTATTTAGGTTCTACCAAAAACAAAGGCTGATCGTATTCTACTGGCGAGGCGTTATCAACCAATACTTTAACTATACGTCCTGAAATTTCTGCTTCAATTTCATTGAAAAGTTTCATAGCCTCGATAATACATAGTACAGAGCCTTCAGAAATTTCATCGCCTACGTTTACAAATAAAGGTTTATCAGGACTTGCTGATCTATAAAAAGTACCAATCATTGGCGATTTTATAGTTATATATTTGGAGGTATCTTCAACCGGTTTGGCAACAGGTTGCGGGGCATGGGCAACAGTTTCAACTGGTGTTGCAATTAATTGCTGTTGTACTGCCGGAATGGTAGCATTTACAACTGTTTGCACCTGATTTGTTTTGATAGTGATTTTAAAATCCTGTTGCTCTATCGACACTTCGTTTACCCCTGATTTTGAAACGAAGCGTATTAAATCTTGAATTTGTTTAATATCCATGCCCGGTGTTAATTGTTTATAGTTATTTTAAAGTACAAATATGCAAATTTTAAATATGCGTATGTATTAATTCATTTTATTTTTAAGTACTGTTTTATATCAAAAAATATTACCCATCAATAAGCCCAGCGCAAATACACTGAACCCCAAGTAAAGCCTCCACCAAAGGCCGCTAATATTAAAACATCGCCTTTTTTAAATTTGCTCTCCCACTCCCATAAACATAATGGGATGGTTGCATTGGTAGTATTTCCATATCGTTCAATATTGATAATTACCTTATCAGCACTTAAACCGGTACGGTTTGCTGTAGCATCAATAATGCGTTTATTGGCTTGGTGCGGTACCAGCCAGGAAACATCATCCGAGCTTAAATGGTTCCGTTCCATTATTTCAGCGGCAACATCGGCCATATTGGTTACTGCAAACTTAAAAACGGCTTGTCCTTCCTGATAGGCATAATGCTCGCGTGCATCTACAGTTTCGTGTGAGGCAGGCCTCATTGAACCTCCAGCCTTTTGGTGTAAATATTGTACCCCTGAACCATCACTTTTCAGAATAGAATCCATAATACCATTACCCTCATCGTTCGGCTCTAATAATACGGCTCCACAACCATCGCCAAAAATGATACAAGTTGCACGATCTTCATAGTTTGTAATCGACGACATTTTATCTCCTCCTACTACTAAAACCTTTTTATGTTTACCACTTTCAATAAATTGCGAACCGGTTGCCAAGCCAAATAAAAAGCCTGAGCATGCTGCTTGTAAATCATATCCCCACGCATTTTTAGCCCCAATTTTATCGGCCAAAATATTCGCCGTTGCCGGAAAAACCCTATCGGGAGTGGTGGTACAAAAAATAATTAAATCAATTTCGTCGGCACCAATTCCTCTTTTTTCTAAAAGACCTTTTACGGCCGGAACCGCCATGTCAGAAGTACCAAGTCCTTCCCCTTTTAAAATATGACGTTCTTTAATACCGGTACGAGTTGTAATCCACTCATCGTTGGTATCAACCATTGTTTCGAGTTCCTGGTTGGTTAAAATATAATCAGGCACATAAGCATTAACAGCGGTAATTGCCGCATGGATTTTACTCATTGTTTTAATAATTTCTGAAAACGTTATATAGTTGGTTTAAAAATTTCAAATATGCATAATTATAAATTATCATACACTTTGTTTTATATTAAATACTAATACTACAAATGTTTCTATAATTTCTTGATTATGAAAATAATTTCATAAAAGAGCTGACATTTTTCGTATTAATTTTCAAAATCTAATTTTTTATAAGTCAAATTTTTATTTATTCAAAAGCAGACAAAATAAAATTTATAGTTTTAATATGCCCATTTTAAGTAAACGGCGCCCCAAGTAAAGCCACCTCCAAAAGCAGCCAGAATTAAATTATCGCCTTTTTTAAATTTATTTTCCCATTCCCATAAGCAAAGTGGCAATGTACCATTTGTAGTATTACCATATTTTTCAATATTGATAATAACCTTATCGGCACTTACACCGGTTCGGGCAGCAGTTGCGTCAATAATTCGCTTATTGGCTTGATGTGGTACCAACCACGCAATATCATCAGATTTTAAGTTGTTTCGGTCCATAACCTCAGCTGCTACTTCGGCCATATTGGTAACCGCAAATTTAAACACTGCCTGCCCCTCCTGATATAGATAATGCTCATTAGCTTCAACAGTTTCATGACTTGCAGGATGCAATGATCCCCCGGCCTTTTGGTTAAGAAATTGTACACCAGAGCCATCGCTTTTTAAAACAGAATCAATCAGGCCATTTCCTTCATCATTAGGCTCTAACAAAACAGCACCACAACCATCACCAAATATAATGCAGGTGGTACGATCGGCATAATTTATCATTGATGACATTTTATCGCCACCAACAACCAGTACTTTTTTATGTTTACCACTTTCAATAAACTGTGCTCCGGTTGTTAAGCCAAATAAAAAGCCAGAGCATGTTGCCTGTAAATCATAGCCCCATGCGTTTACAGCACCAATTTTTTGCGCAAGTATATTTGCAGTAGCAGGGAAAACCCTGTCGGGTGTGGTGGTGCAAAAAATAATTAGGTCAATTTCTTTTGCTGTTATACCACGTTTTTCAAGGAGACCATTTACAGCCGGAAGTGCCATATCAGAGGTAGCCAGGCCTTCACCTTTTAAAATCCTTCGTTCTTTTATACCTGTGCGTGTTGTTATCCACTCATCATTGGTATCAACCATTGTTTCCAGCTCATGGTTAGTGAGCACATAGTCGGGCACATAACCATTAACAGCCGTAATAGCTGCATGAATTTTACTCATCTGTTTGGATTTTTACTGAAAAGCTTGTTTAACTTTTTCAACAAGATTGCTTTCCACCATTTGTTTTGACAGGAAGACCATATTTTTAATGGCCTCTGGCGTTGATATACCATGACCTACAACAACCGGGGCATTAACCCCAAGTATAGGGCTGCCCCCTGCTTTTTCGTAATTAAATTTATCGAAGAATTCGTCTTTTATTTTTCTTTTCAAAGAAACTGCATAAAAAGATTCGGCAAGTTTAAGGATTATATTACCTGTAAAACCATCACAAACTATAACATCCGACGATTCACTAAATAAATCTCTTCCTTCAACGTTACCCACGAAATTGATGTGTTTATTTTCTTTAAGGAGCGGAAATGCAGCTAGTGAGAGCATATTGCCTTTTTCCTCTTCTTCCCCTATATTCATAAGAGCAACCCTTGGGTTTTTAACATCATATACATATTGAGCAAACAAGCTACCTAATATGCCAAATTGAACTAAAAACTCTGGCTTACAATCGGCATTGGCACCCACATCAATTAAAATTCCTATACCATCTTTCAATTTAGGAATTACGCAAGTAATGGCAGGTCTGAGCACACCGGGTATTGCTTTTACACTAAACATAGCACCTACCAACATCGCACCACTATTACCAGCAGAAGAAAAAGCGGCTATTTCGCCGCTTTTCAATAATTTAAAACCAACTGCTATACTTGAGTCCTGCTTCTGGGTAATTGCCTTTGTAGGGTGTTCGCCCATACTTATTACCTCGGTGGTATGCACAAACTCAAAATCATCAGGGTTGGCACCCTGTTCATTGATAATTTCAAGCGCAATATTTTTATCGCCAATCAAAACCAGCTTTTGACCAACTCGGAATGATTTATTTGCAGCAATTGCCCCTATGACAGTTGCCTGTGGGGCGAAATCGCCACCCATAATATCTAAGCCAATCTTCATTACAGAAAATTTGGTTATGCTACGGCTGCTTTTTCAATCAATAATTTACCGTTATAGTAAACATTACCATCAACGGTGTAAGCACGGTGCGGTAAATGAACCGCGCCTGTATTTTTGCAAGTAGTAAGTGTTGGAGCAACTGCATTGTCATGCGTACGACGCTTATCTCTTCTTGATTTCGATATTTTACGTTTTGGATGTGGCATAATAAACCCTATTTTATTTTTCGTTTAATTTTTTTAAAACATCCCACCGTGGGTCTGTTTTTTCTTTTTGTTCAGTATCGGCTGTAAGCTTATTTAAGCTATCTAGCATTTCTTTATCGCACCAAGGTGTATTTCCTACATTATCACAAACCGTTATAAATGGCATGGCAACGTTTATATATTCATACACCAACCCTGCAATATTAATGTCATGGTCGTTTTTAGTTAGAATAATCAACTCTTCATCAGGGTCTGTTTCTTCTTCACTAAATTTTGCTACCTGTTGCTCTTTAATATCCACTTGAAGCGGATATGGCGATAAACAACGGTCGCAATTCGAGTCAATAGTACCTTTTATATGAAAACTAAGCACCAGCATAGTTTCCTGTTTTTCTAATTCAACCAGGCACTTAAGATTGGCCTTTTTTACGAGTGAGTATTCAAACTCATCGAAAAAAGCATCATTAATATCAAATTCAAACAGGTGTTTACCCAGTTTGAGCCCGGTAAATGGAACCGAATAGTTTCTAAGCGATTTCAAGGAGCCACAATTAGCCTGCAAATGTAAGTATAAATATGATATTTAGAAAAGGTTTTTTTAAATATAGAAGCATCATAAACCTTTTTTTTATAAGAAATGGCTTCTGATTGAATAATAGGTTAAACATCCCTTCATTAATAGAATAAATGCTAACCCAAATATCAAAGTTGAAAACATAGTAAAACGTTATTATAAAGTTCAATTACAAAATATGGCATCAAAAACGTGCATTTAGATATTAGTTAATATCTAAACAAGTATTTTAGTATGTGAATTGATTTTTAAAAAAAAATCAATTCAGGTATTATTTAAAGTTTATTTTTTAAATTGCCTTATCCATTTAAAACCAAATTTAGCATCTTCATGAAAAAATACATTTTATTTTTCCTGGCCATTTTTTTAGTGCTTAATTGTTTAGCACAAGTAAAGGTTGTAAACTTATTGACTGAAAATCAAGACAATCCGCTTAGTTTAGATGCTTTACAACCACGTTTTAGTTGGCAATTAGAGGCTGGAACAACTAGAGGAATATTACAAACCAGCTACGAAATAAAGGTGTTTACCTACAAAAATTTAAAAAATGGAAAGTATAACGTTTGGAATAGTGGAAAAATTTCGTCAGACCAATCAGTGTACATTACCTACAAGGGTGAAAAACTGATATCGGGGAATAAATATTTCTGGCAGGTACGAGTTGCCGATAATTTTGGTAAAGTTAGTGAATGGAGTAAAGAAGCAACTTTTAAAATGGGAATTCTTAGCCCAAATGATTGGAAGGCTAAATGGATATCGCCCGGATTTAAGGAAGATTCCATAAACAGACCTAGCCCCATATTCAGGAAAGGCTTTCAAATAAATAAGAAGATATTTTCTGCAACGGCCTATATAACTGCTCATGGATTATACGAAGCCCAATTAAATGGACATCGTATAGGTGACGCCTATTTAACACCCGGATGGACAAGCTACAATAAACGTTTACAATATCAGGCGTATGATGTAACCTCAATTTTATTAAATGGATCAAACGCAATAGGAGCGGTGCTTGGAAATGGTTGGTATAGGGGATATATAGGCTATGATCCGAAACCAAACCTTTATGGAAACGATATTTCCCTTTTATTACAGCTTGAGATAAGATATACAGACGGAACAAAACAAACCATTTTAACAGACGACAGTTGGAAATCATCTACAGGAGCGATACGCTATGCCGAAATTTATTACGGTGCAACCGTTGATAACAGATTAGAGCAAAAAGGCTGGTCGAACCCGGATTTTAATGCGAGCAATTGGTACGGAGTAACTGTGAATGATTTTGATAAAACAAAATTAGTAGCAACCGTCAATGAACCTGTACGTAAACATGAAACCTTTAAGCCAGTTAAAATATTTACCACGCCAAAGGGTGAAAAGGTGATTGATTTTGGACAAAACTTGGTTGGCTATGTACAGATGAAAGTTAGCGGAAAAGAAGGTGATAAGATAATCCTCTCGCATGCAGAAGTAATTGATAAATCAGGTAATTTTTATACTGAAAACCTTCGCACAGCAAAATCACAAGATGTTTACATACTAAGCGGTAATAAAGAAGAAGTATTTGAACCTAAATTTACCTGGCAAGGGTTCCGTTATTTAAAGGTAGAAGGATATCCGGGAGATTTAAACCCTGATAATTTTACTGCTGTAGCCATCTATTCGGATATGCAACCGATGGGAAAATTCAGCTGTTCAAATGTACTTGTAAACCAATTGCAGCATAATATACAATGGGGACAAAAGGGCAATTTTTTAGATGTACCTACTGATTGCCCTCAACGCGACGAGCGATTAGGCTGGACAGGTGATGCGCAAGTATTTTCAAGAACTGCTTCCTTTAACATGAACGTACATAATTTCTTTGAAAAGTGGCTAAAAGATGTAGCGGCCGATCAATATGAGGATGGTAGTGTACCATTTGTGATACCAAATGTAATTGGCAAAGGCAATACTGGGCCTGGTGGAAGCACAGGCTGGGCAGACGTGGCCACAATTATACCATGGAATATGTACTTGGCTTATGGAGATAAGCAATTATTATCAGATCAATACAATAGTATGAAGGCATGGGTTGATTTTATGCATAAAAAAAGTAAAAATGATTTATGGAATACCGGCTTTCATTTTGGCGATTGGCTATTTTACAGTGTAAATGATGATACTGATGGAAGTTCGGCCATTACCAATAAATTCTTAATAGCTCAATGTTTTTATGCTCATTCAACACAATTGCTTATTGATGCGGCAAAGGTATTGGGCCATACCGAAGATGTAGATTATTATACTCAATTACTCGATAAAATTAAGACGGCATTTTTAAATGAATATGTAACCCCGAATGGTTTAATTTCATCCGACACGCAAACGGCTTATGTTCTTGCTTTGGAATTTGACATGCTACCTGAAAATTTAAGACAACAAGCCGCAACCAGGTTGGTTAATAATATCAAAAAATATGATGCACACCTTACTACAGGTTTTTTAGGCACTCCTTATCTTTGTCATGTTTTAAGTAGCTTTGGTTATGCCAACATTGCCTTCAGGTTGCTATTACAAGACACCTATCCATCATGGTTATACCCTGTAAAAATGGGGGCTACTACAATTTGGGAGCGTTGGGATGGCATTAAACCTGATGGTAATTTTGAAACACCTACTATGAACTCCTACAATCATTATGCTTATGGAGCCATTGGAGATTGGATGTATAGGGTAATTGCGGGTATAGATACAAAAGAGGATGGACCGGGGTATAAACATATTATTATAAAACCAACTACAGGTGGTAACTTAGAATACGCGACTGCAGATTACCAAACTAATTATGGAAAAATAGGTTCAAGTTGGAAGGTTGATGGAAATAAATTCCAGTTGAACATTTCAATACCAGCAAACACTTTTGCTACTGTTTATATACCATCTATTAATATAAACGCAATTACCGAAAATGACAAACCAATAAATGGCTCTCAGGACATTAAAATAGCAGAACCTATAACAGGGTATACTGCTTTGAATGTAGGTTCAGGAGTTTATCAATTTAGTTGCGATATACAGCAGAAATAAACTATAAACAAATTTCAATACTTAACATCTACCCGATCACCATGTGATTTTGGTGCAGAAATAACTAAAAAGTGAAGGTCGTATTCGCTTAAGTTTTTAATACAATGATTTACTCCTTTTGGTATAATCACAGATTGATTAGCTTCAGCTACCACTAATTTACCATTTAAAAAAAAGGTAGCAGTCCCTGATAAAACAAAAAATACTTGCTGAGATAAAACATGATGATGTTCAATTTCGGAAGTACCAGGTGGCATTCGCTCTCTAATAACACTAAGTGAATCAGATTTTAATAAATGCCAACCATCACATTGATGCCCCCATATATAATGTTTAGCATTATCAATTGTTGTTACCATATTTATTTTAGATATCCTTTATTAAAACGAATTACAAACATATTCACCCTTTAAGCATAAACAATTGGAATATTAAATAATAGGAGTGAAATTTTATGAAAAAATTGCATTAAAATTTGACAAACTGTCAGAAATACATTTAATAATTAAATAAAAACTGACAAATAATATGCCGATTATATCAATGAATATACCTAAATGTCAGATTAATTCGAGGGCCTAAAACACGTTTTGATTTAGCAATTTGATGACACCAATTATGTTGTAAATCGCCCTTCATTATTAATAAAGAACCACTTTGTAAAAATATATGATACTTTAAATGGTTGTCGAACTTATTTCGGAAGTCAAATCTGCGTATTGCACCAAAACTAACTGAACAAATCACCGGATTTAAACCTAATTCCTTTTCATCATCGCTGTGCCAACCCATCGAGTCATTGCCATCACGGTAATAATTTAATAAAACTGAATTGAAGGAATGATTACAAAATGATTCAGCCTTTATTTTTAATGCCATTAATTCATTAGTCCAAACATCTGCTAAGAATTCTCTACCGCTATACTTATATTTTGTGCCTAAATCGCCATAAAACGCGGTTAACCTCGGGGTTTTAATGTTT
>CAIYNX010000034.1 GCA_903927645.1 uncultured Mucilaginibacter sp. | reverse complement strand
CTATTTTGAGTGCCCTTAAGTTATCGGGAGATGAGACCCGAAACATTTTTTATCATGGGTTTGGCTCGCTCATTCTTGAGAAGCTAAGCGACGGCAAGTTAAGCTGGTCGGATAGTACTGCCATTGCGGAGTATTATTACAAAAATGTGTACCAACAGCCTCATTAATGAGACTCCCGGCTTTTCAAATCAACCTTGTTTCAGTATTCAAATTCATCAAAAAACTTAAAAATGAAAAATTTAAAATTAGTTCTCTTTTTCGCACTCCTGCTGATTCTGTTATTACCATTCCAAAGCCACGCACAGGAGGCGACCGGACTGTTTGGTAAAATAGGGAGTTGGCTCACCGGTGGAGTAACCGGGCTTGCAGTTGTGTTTGTTTCGGGAATCCTTGCAAAACATGGATGGACGCAAATTATTAAAATAATTGGGGCCAAAGGAACGGTAATCACGAAGGAGGTCGGGGAACTGTTTGCCGATAGTTCAAAGTTTCTGGCTGTATTGGACCAATCCATTCAAGACGACGGCACTATTAAGCAAAACAGCGTCCGGGAAATCATTGCAGCCGGTAAAGAAGTGATTGCCGAGGGCAAGGATGTGATTATCTCGATTAAGCCCAAAAAAATAATTTAAAAAAACTTGCATTTTAGCCCGACCTAAATTAATAGATCGGGCTTTTTTTGTTTCCTATCCTTCCATTCCCTCCCATCCGTAAAATCACTATTCAAATAATCGATCAATTCCCGGTTTGCCAGATCCACCTCTTTAAAATCATCGACTATATAAATGCCTGATGTCTTTAAATTTTGCTCAACATCTTTATGTCCTAATGCAAGGCTAATAGTATCCTTTGATATACCAATTGATCGCATGATTGAGGCGAAGGAGTGCCGGGAATAATAACTGGTTAGATCAGTTGGTAAAATAAACTTTAACTCTCCCTGAATGACCCCTAAGTTTTCGTTGATCATTCTATTAAAACTTACTTCATCCCCCCACTGGTCGCGTTTTAATCTTGCATGCTTAATCTTATTGGGCTTCCTCTCTAAATTGCAATTATCGGCAAATCGAAGCAAGTATTTTTCTCCCTGATATTTTTCGATGATTTCTTTTGCCTCCTGTTCAATTTTGATATTAAAATATCTACCTGTCTTGCGCCTGTAAAATTGTAACCGGCCACCCACCAGTGCAGATTTAGGCATATAGAATAAATCAATTATATTTATACCTAACAGGTAAATTTGCAGGGTGAAAATATCCCTGGCGAACTGCTCGCGTTTGGTTTTAAAATCATAGTCCCGGATCTGGCGAATAGTATCGACACTTAAATTTCTGTTTGTCGTCTTATCTGTTTTAATCTCAAATTTACGAAAGGGATAATTAAAGATTACAGGGTTGCGGGGATTGGTATTAAATTCATCAATCGCTAAATTATAGATTGCCTTAATATATCTCAGGTATGTAGCAATTGAGTTTACTTTGTGGCCTTCATTCTGGTAGTGGGAAACAAATGATTCTAAAAACCGCTTTGTGATATCGTTAAAGTTCAGTGTTTGCCGGCTGTGATAATTCCTAACCATGGTCAGGGTATTGGCATAATGACGCGCTGAAGGGCTTCTATTGGCTTTTAATTCCAGTATTCGGGTTTCGGTAAACTTAAAAAAGTCAGTCTCAAAAAATTTACTCCCACTTTCCAGAAACTTTTTAATCTCAAGCGCATCGAGGCTTCTGATATTTTCCTCATTGTCAATTAAAGTCTTTTCATGATCTATTAATATTTCAGCTAGTGAGAAATTCTTTTTAGTCGCGTTCGGATCTCCAGTCTTTCCGCCAATTACCCGACCTTTTACTTTGTCCCAAAACTTAGGTTCAACAAAATATTTGGTTTTAATTCTAGCTGCTTTCCCATTTTGCATAATCTGTACATAGACCGGGCATTTGCCATCATCCCGGGGATCAGCTGACTTAATGATTAATTTGATCGTTGCCATGTGTTTAAATTATGTTTGCAAAAATAGTAAGTAAAGGGTAAGTTTTTTAATACTCAACAGTGTTTATATAGGTTTTCTGAGGTGCAAAAAGGTAAGAAGCAGTAAATTTTGACGCAAAAAAAGGGATTAAGAAATATTTTATTCTTGCTTAATCCCTTGATATTAACGCTTTTAAACTTTGAGCCACTAATGGGACTCGAACCCACGACCTGCTCATTACGAATGAGCTGCTCTACCAACTGAGCTAAAGTGGCTGGTATGGTCGGCAAATGTAGTGAAATTGAGTTTTAGAACAACCCGCCTACTGCATTTTTATTCATT